>DATBDF010000102.1:0-26456 GCA_036270075.1 Nocardioides sp. | reverse complement strand
GAGACCGCGAGCCCGGACCGAGTGCACGTGGACGCCGTCCACCACCGCGCCCCGTGCCGCCTCGACGCCGGTCGACGTCGCGTCAGGCACCGCCCCGAGACCGGCCCGCTCTCGGGCGGCGGCCACGAGCTCCGCCGTACGCCGCGAGGTGCCGCTGGGGGCGTCCGCCTTGTCCGGGTGGTGCATCTCGACGATCTCGACGGACTCGTAGAACGACGCCGCGGCGGTGGCGAATCGCGTCATCAGCACCGCGCCGACGGAGAAGTTCGGGGCGATCAGCACCCCCACACGAGGCGCATCCGCCAGGGCTCGGCGCACCGACGCCAGGCGTGCGTCGTCGAACCCGGTGGTCCCGACCACGCAGTGAAGGCCGCGTGCGATGCACCACCTGAGGTTGTCCATCACGACGTCGGGCCTTGTGAAGTCGACGACCACGTCCGCGACGGCAAGCGGGTCCCGGGCGTCGGCCGACCCGACGCCGGCCACGAGCATGAGGTCCTCCGCGCGCTCGACCGCGCGGCACACCTCCGACCCGACCCGGCCGCGGGCGCCCAGCACGCCCACCTTGATCGTCACGCAGCACAACCTAACTTGTCGGACGAGACACCCCGACTGGCACCGGAACGGGATCGGCGGGCGATCTGGCAATCTGAGCCCCATGCCAGTGCAGCAGGTGCCGCCGCGCATGATGTGGGCCGTCGAGCTGATGGACCCGCAGCCCGGAGACAACGTCCTCGAGATCGGCTGCGGCCCGGGGTACGGCGCCGAGCTCATCTGCGCGCGGCTCACCACCGGCAAGCTGTTCGCGATCGACCGGTCCGAGTCCGGGGTCGACCGGACGCGACGGCGCAACCAGAAGTACGTCGACGCCGGGCGGCTGACCGTGCGTCAGATCGACCTGGCGACCCTCCGGGTGCCGGTCAAGCGGCTGCACAAGGTGTTCGCCTTCAACGTCAACCTGTTCTGGGTCCGGAAGTGCGCCGACGAGGTCGCGCTGCTCCACGAGCGGGTGCTGCCCGGCGGCGCGGTCTTCCTCTACTACGAGACCACCCAACCCGAGCTGGTGCCGAACATCGTCCGCAAGGCGTCCGCCGCCCTGACGGAAGGCGGGTTCAGGGTCTCCGTGGTCGACCAGAAGGCGCCGCCCGTGGTGGCCATCATCGGCCGGCGATGAGCCTATTTCCTGATATTGACACAGTATTAGATTATTTCCTAAACTGTGCCCGACATCAGGACGGAGATACGCCGTGGACGTCGTGGTGCTGACCGTCGACCAGGACGGGAGCCGCGAAGGGACCGACCAGGTCCCGGCCGCCCTCGAGAGCCTGGCGGACCTCCCCGCGCGGCTCGGCTTCGAGCGGACCGTGGGTGACGAGTTCCAAGGCGTGCTGGACGACCCGACCAGTGTCGTGGCCGCACTCGAGCGGCTGCTCCGCGCGGGCCTGTGGAACATCGGGATCGGGGTCGGCTCCGTCGACACGCCGCTCCCCGACCACGCCCGCGCCGGACGCGGTCCGGCGTACCTCGCGGCCCGTGAGGCGGTGACCGTGGCGAAGAACAGCCCCTGGCACGTCCGCGCTCTGGCCGACGACGACCACGCCAGCGATCACGTGCGGGCCCTCGAGTCGGCCGTCTGGCTCTGGGCGGCGCTGCTGGGACGGCGTACCCAGCGGGGCTGGGAGGTCGCCGACCTCGTCGACCAGGGACTCACCTACGACGAGACCGCCACCCGCCTCTCGATCACCCAGTCAGCGGTCAGCCAGCGAGCCGCGGCCGCCGGCATCGCCGAGGGACGGCGCGCTCGCGAGCTCGTGGAGTACCTGACCCGCACCGCACTCGGAGGTAGCCGGTGAGCGAGGAGCTCGTCGTCCCGATCCTGCTCGCGATCGCCGCCGCTCTCTCGGTCGTGGGCCTCGCGACCGGGAGGGCCGCGCGCATCGTCACCGGAGCGTCCGGCGCCCTGCTCCTCCTCGCCCTGCTCGTCGGCTGGGGCTCGAGCCCGGCGGACGACCTGAACAAGGCCGCCACCGCGCTGGCCGCCGTCCTCGCCGTGGCCGGCGGTGGCCTGGTGACCACCCAGGTCTTCTCGTTCGTCGAGGACCCCGAGCGGGTGCAGAGCGCCGGCGCCGTGCTACGGGGTGGCGCCTGGATCGGCGCGCTCGAGCGGCTGGCCGTGTTCGTCGCACTCGTGGCGGGCTGGGCACCAGGCCTCGCGATCGTGCTCGCGGTCAAGGGCCTCGGTCGCTACCCGGAGCTGCGCAACCAGGACGACACCGGCGTGGCGGAGCGCTTCATCATCGGCACGTTCACCAGCGTGCTCTGGGCTGTCGCCTGCGCCGGCGCCGCGGTTCTCGCGCCGTGACTGAACCCGTGCGCCCCGTAACCGGCGTAGAACTGGCGCGGAGACACAGATCTCCGGAGGACGGCAGCTGACCGAGCGCCGCACGCCGGCGGACTCCGCGGTGGGGGCGTGCTCGAGGGGCATGCGTCCTCGGGCGTGAGTGGTCCGACTCAGCGAGGACCGACGACGGCGAGGATCTCGGGCTGGGAGAACAGCTCGGAGGCGAGCAGCCGGACGTCCTCGAGGGTCACTCCGTCGATGCGGGCCAG
Source organism: Nocardioides sp. (assembly GCA_036270075.1). Classification (GTDB taxonomy): domain Bacteria; phylum Actinomycetota; class Actinomycetes; order Propionibacteriales; family Nocardioidaceae; genus Nocardioides. The sequence goes on along the minus strand of DATBDF010000102.1, from coordinate 23,846 downwards.
CACCTCGTCGATGCTGAGCAGCTCGTCGTCGACCAGCTCGGACTTCCCCAGCCGGGTCATCCGGGACGCGGAGTCCTCGAGCCCGAGGACCAGGCCGCCCTTGAGCTGGCCCTTGCCGCGGGTGAGCTCCTCGTCGTCGATGCCGTCCTGGGCGATCTTCCCGAGCTCGGCGCGCACGACGTCGAGCACCTGCTCCAGCTTGTTCGGCAGGCAGCCGACCGACACCCCGACGAGGCCCGCGTCGACGTGCTGGCTGGCGAAGGAGAAGACGGAGTACGCCAGGCCGCGCTTCTCGCGGACCTCCTGGAACAGGCGGCTCGACGTACCGCCACCCAGGGCGGCGTTGAGAACGCCGAGAGCGAACCGACGCGGGTCGGAGCGGGTCAGGCCCTGGACGCCGAGCACGACGTTGACCTGCTCGAAGTGCCGGGTCGCCTCGGCGATGCCGGTGGCCGCCTTGCGGGACCGCACCGTCTGCTTGGTCGCCACCGGTACGGCGGTCCCGTCGAGGAACCCACGACGCGAGAAGGCCGCGCGCACGAGCCTGACGACCCGGGTGTGGTCGACGTTGCCGGCGATCGAGATGACCATCCGCTCGGGCCGGTAGTGGCGCTGGTAGAAGCGCCGGATCTGGTCGCGCGTCATGCCCTCGATGGACGCGACAGTCCCGGCGATCGGGCGGCCGAGCGGGGAGTCACCCCAGGCCAGCGACGCGAACAGGTTGTGCGCGACGTCGTCCGGGTCGTCGTCGTGCATCGCGATCTCGTCGAGGATCACGTCGCGCTCGGCGTCGACGTCCTCGGCGGTGATCAGGGACGACGTCACCATGTCGCCGAGCACGTCGACCGCCAAGGGCAGGTCCTGGTCCAGCACGCGTGCGTGGAAGCAGGTGTACTCCTTCGCGGTGAAGGCGTTGAACTCGCCACCGACCGCATCGAGCGCGATCGAGATGTCGAGGGCCGACCGCTCGGGCGTGCCCTTGAACAGCAGGTGCTCGAGGAAGTGGGAGCAGCCGTGCAGCGTCGGCGACTCGTCGCGGGAGCCCACTCCGACCCAGACCCCGATCGTGGCGGACCGCTGGCCGGGCACCTGCTCGGAGATGACCCGCAGGCCACTCGGCAGGACGGTGCGACGGATCACGCCGCCGTCCTCCTTCAGCAGCGTGCGCGTCTTCCCCGACGGCTTGGAGTCGCTGCCTCCGGCGGGACGGGCAACCGACGACCGGCCGGCAGCGGGCTGCCGGCCGGTCGTCGCGGTTGCCTGAACGGTCACCGGGTGGGTCACTCGGTGACCTGGGCCGCAGCCTCGGTGGACTCGGCGGTCGCCGGCTCGGGAGCCGCCTCACCCGAGGCGGCCGAGCCCTCGTCCACGACGGGGATCAGCGAGAGCTTGCCGCGGTCGTCGATCTCGGCGATCTCCACCTGGATCTTCTGGCCGACCGAGACGACGTCCTCGACGTTCTCGACCCGCTTGCCGCCCACCAGAGCACGGAGCTTGGTGATGTGGAGCAGGCCGTCCTTGCCGGGGAGCAGGGAGACGAACGCACCGAAGTTGGTGGTCTTCACCACGGTGCCGAGGTAGCGCTCGCCGACCTCGGGCATCGTCGGGTTGGCGATCGCGTTGACCGCCGCGCGGGCGGCCTCGGCGGCGTCGCCGTTGGTGGCGCCGATGTACACCGTGCCGTCGTCCTCGATCGACAGGCTCGCACCGGTGTCGTCCTGGATCTGGTTGATCACCTTGCCCTTGGGGCCGATGACCTCGCCGATCTTGTCCACGGGCACCTTGATGCTGATGATCCGCGGGGCGTACAGCGACATCTCCTCGGGCGCGTCGATGGCCTCGGCCATCACCTCGAGGATCGTCAGCCGCGCGTCCTTGGCCTGCGTCAGTGCGCCGGCGAGGACCTCGGCCGGGATGCCGTCGAGCTTGGTGTCGAGCTGGAGCGCGGTCACGAACTCCTTGGTGCCGGCGACCTTGAAGTCCATGTCGCCGTAGGCGTCCTCGGCACCGAGGATGTCGGTGATCGCGACGTACTTCGTCTCGCCGTCGACCTCGCCGGAGATGAGGCCCATCGCGATGCCCGCGACGGGAGCCCGCAGGGGGACACCGGCCTGCAGCAGCGACATCGTGGACGCGCAGACCGAGCCCATCGAGGTCGAGCCGTTGGAGCCCATGGCCTCCGACACCTGGCGGATGGCGTAGGGGAACTCCTCCTTGGTCGGCAGCACCGGCACCAATGCACGGCCGGCGAGAGCGCCGTGGCCGATCTCGCGACGCTTGGGCGAGCCCACGCGACCGGTCTCACCGGTGGAGTACGGCGGGAAGTTGTAGTTGTGCAGGTAGCGGCGCTCGGTCTCCGGGGAGAGCGTGTCGAGCTTCTGCACCATCGTCAGCATGTTCAGCGTCGTGACGCCCAGGATCTGGGTCTCGCCGCGCTCGAACAGCGCCGAGCCGTGCACTCGCGGGATCACGCCGACCTCGGCGTGCAGCGGGCGGATGTCGGCCAGGCCGCGTCCGTCGATGCGGATCTGGTCGCGGAGGACGCGCTGGCGGACCAGCGACTTGTTCAGCGACCGGAACGCGGCACCGATCTCCTTCTCGCGACCCTCGAAGTCCTGGCCGATCTTCTCCAGCAGCGTGGCCTTGATGTCGTCGAGTCGACCCTCGCGCTCGAGTTTGTCGCCGATGGTGAGCGCGGCAGCGGTGTCGTCCTTCACGGCGCTCTCGACGGCGGCGTACACGTCGTCCTCGTAGTCGAGGAAGACCGGGAACTCCTGGACCGGCTTCGCGGCCTGCTTGGCCAGCTCGGCCTGCGCCTCGCACAGCTGCTTGATGAAGACCTTGGCGGCATCCATGCCGCCGGCGACGACCTCCTCGGTCGGCGCCTGGGTGCCGGACTGGACGAGGTTCCAGGTCGACTCGGTGGACTCGGCCTCGACCATCATGATCGCGACGTCGCCGGTGTCGGTGACGCGGCCCGCGATCACCATGTCGAACACGGCGTTCTCGAGCTGGCTGTGGGTCGGGAAGGCCACCCACTGGCCCTCGATCAGCGCGACCCGGACGCCCCCGACCGGACCCGAGAACGGCAGGCCGGAGAGCTGGGTCGACGCCGACGCGGCGTTGATCGCCAGCACGTCGTACGGCGTGTCGGGATCGAGCGCCAGGACCGTGATCACGACCTGGACTTCGTTGCGCAGCCCCTTGGTGAAGGTCGGACGCAGCGGGCGGTCGATCAGGCGGCAGGTGAGGATCGCGTCCTCGCTGGGACGGCCCTCACGGCGGAAGAACGAGCCGGGGATGCGGCCCGCGGCGTACATCCGCTCCTCCACGTCGATGGTGAGCGGGAAGAAGTCGAACTGGTCCTTGGGCTGCTTGCCGGCCGTCGTGGCCGAGAGCAGCATCGTGTCGTCGTCGAGGTACGCCGTGACGGAGCCGGCCGCCTGACGGGCCAGCAGGCCGGACTCGAACTTGACGGTGCGCTGTCCGAAGCGACCGTTGTCGATCACGGTCTCGACGGCGGAGATGACGGGTAGATCAGATGAAGCAGACATGGGCGGGAGCCCTGTCCTTTCTCTTCGCGGAGCGACCCCGCGAACGCCCGCAGCTCGGGTCTCCTCGCTGGGAGATCCGGCCGGTCTTCGATCGAGACCCGCGGCCGGCGCTCCGGGCCCTGCTACGAGCAGGACGGGAGGGAGCACCGTCCGAAAGTCACTACCGAGGACCGGGCCGACGCGTGCGGGCCGCTCCTGGTTCAGTGAATGTTCAATTGTGCATGTCGACCATAGCGGCCGAGGGATCCGGTGGCCGAGGCGTCGGCCTCGGCGGCCGGAACATGGAAGGAGCGGCCACCCGAGGGGTAGCCGCTCCGCGACGTCATCGACGCAGGCCGAGACGCTCGATGATCGAGCGGTAGCGCTCGATGTCGGTCTTGTTCAGGTAGTTCAGCAGCCGACGACGCTGACCCACGAGCAGCAGCAGACCACGACGGGTGTGGTGGTCGTGCTTGTGCTCCTTGAGGTGCTCCGTCAGGTGACTGATGCGGTGGCTGAGCAGCGCGATCTGTACCTCGGGCGAACCGGTGTCGCCCTCGTTGGTCGCGTACTGCGCGATGATCTTCTTCTTGGTCTCCGCATCGGTACCGATCGACATGCGGGCTCCTTCCGGCCCCGATGAGGGGCTGCTCGTTGCGCGGCGCGCCGGGGCCTGTTCACCCGGGCACTCTCGATCCGCGGCCGTTCCACGGCAACCGGACGAGATTATCAGCGGCGCACGGCCGCGCCCAAAACGACGGGAGGGGCACACGTCGGCACCCAGCCCCCGAAAGCGCTGGTCAGAGCGCTGGTCAGAGCGCCGGCTGGAGCGGTGGAGTCGTCAGACGGCCGGCGGCGGGTCGTTGCGGTGCTGCTGCTCGGTGGTGGTCTGGCTGCCGTCGGGGTGCGTCGTGGTCGACACGGTGCGCGCGCTGCGACCACGGTTCGTCTGGACAGCGGTCAGGACGATCACGAGCGCCCCGGCGAGCACCAGGATCCAGCCGACCAGGGTCAGGTCGACGTTGTTGATCGTGTCCTGGACCGCGAGCGCGAGAATCAGGCCCAGCGCCAGCAGGAAGATGCCGAGTCCGTATCCCATGGGATGTGTCCCTTCCGGTGGGGTCCGCCCGGGGGCAGGCGGGTTGTCGTCCCCTCCAGTTCCCCGCTGCACACGGCGTATGCATGAGCGGGCGTGCCGGGTGCAGCCTGTTGGTCGACGGTGCGGTGCGAGAGACTCGAGCGTGCGCTCCCCTCTGCGGCTCTCGCAGGCGCCCGTCCCGCCCGGGTTCACCGGGACACGGCTCACCGCCTGCAACCTGTGTGAAGCGATCTGCGGGCTCGAGCTCACCATCACCGACGGAAACGTCACGGGCATCCGCGGCAACCAGGACGACCCCCTGTCGCGCGGCTACATCTGCCCCAAGGGCGTCGCTCTCGCGGACGTGTACGACGACCCCGACCGGCTCCGCCGACCACTGGTACGCCGCGGCGACGACTGGACCGAGGCCGGCTGGGACGAGGCCCTGGACCTGGTCGCGGACCGGCTGGCCGGGACGATCAACCGGCACGGCCGGGACTCGGTCGGCATCTACCTGGGCAACCCGAACGTCCATGCTCTGGCGTCGATGACCCACGCGCTGCCGTTCGTGAAGGTCCTCGGTACGCGGAACCGGTTCAGCGCCACGACCGTGGACCAGGCGCCGGCACAGCTCGTCGCCTGGCAGCTGTTCGGCCACCAGCTGCTGATCCCGGTGCCCGACCTGGACCGCACGTCGTACTTCCTGGTGCTCGGCGCCAACCCGATGGCCTCGAACGGCTCGCTGATGACCGCGCCGGACTTCCCCCAGCGGGCCAGGGCGATCAAGGACCGAGGGGGCCGGATCGTCGTGCTCGACCCGCGCCGTACCGAGACGGCCAAGGTCGCCTCCGAGCACCACTTCATCCGACCCGGCAGTGACGTGGTCGTGCTGCTGGCCATGGTCCGGACGCTGCTCGCCGAGGGGCTGGAGCGTCCTCCCGCGTACGTCGACGGAGTCGAGCAGCTGCGGCAGCTCGTCGAGCCCTTCACCGTCGAGCTCGCGGAACAGGTCAGCGGGATCCCGGGCGAGGTCGTCGAACGCCTCACCCGGGAGTTCTGCGCGGCCGACGGCGCTGCGGCCTACGGGCGGGTGGGCGTCTCGACGACGGGCTTCGGCTCCCTGTGCCACTGGGCCATCGCCTGCCTGAACCTGCTGTCCGGGCACATCGACCGGCCGGGTGGGGTGATGTTCCCCGAGCCTGCCGTCGACCTGCGACGCTTCGTGGGCCCCGGTCACTACGACCGCTACCGGAGCCGGGTTCGCGGGCTTCCCGAGTATGGCGGCGAGCTCCCCGCCGCGACGATGCGCGAGGAGATCGAGACGCCCGGCGACGGGCAGATCCGCGCGTTCGTGACCGTGGCGGGCAACCCCGCGCTCTCCACGCCGGACGGCCGTCGGCTCGGGGAGGCGATGGATTCGCTGGACTTCATGGTCGCCATCGACCTCTACCTCAACGAGACGACCCGGCACGCCGATGTCATCCTGCCGCCGACCACGGCCCTGGAACGCGACCACTACGACCTGGTCTTCCACTCCCTGGCCATCCGCAACACCGCTCGGTTCAGCCCGGCCGTCTTCGCCAAGCCCGATGACGCGCGGCACGACTGGGAGATCTTCCGCGACCTGACCCGACGGATCGCTCGACGGCTGCAGCGGAGGACGACGTGGAAGGCGCGGCTGCTCCGGCGTGTTCGGGTGTCGACCAGCCCCACCGCACAGCTCGCGATGCTCCTGCGCACCGGGCGCAGGGTGTCGCTGCGGGAGCTGGGCAAGCATCCGGAGGGCGTCGACCTCGGGCCGCTGCGGCCGGCTCTGCCGGCTCGGCTGAGGACGAAGGACCAGCGGGTCGACCTCGTCCCCGACCTGCTGGTCGGCGATCTCGACCGGCTGCGACGCTGGCTCGCCGACCGTCCGGACGATGCGCTGGTGCTGATCGGGCGCCGGCACAAGCAGGACAACAACTCGTGGTTCCACAACACGGCTCGGCTGACTCGCGGAAGGCCGCGCCACCAGCTGATGATGCATCCGAGCGACCTTGCCGACCGCGGCATCGCCGACGGCGCCCTCGTCGAGGTGGCCTCACGCGTCGGCCGGGTCCGTGTCGAGGTCTCCGCGACCGACGACGTCATGCCCGGCGTCGTCTCGCTCCCCCACGGCTACGGGCACCAGGTCGAGGGCACCCGGATGCATCGGGCGGCCCAGGTGCCCGGAGCCTCGGTCAACGACCTCACCGACCCCGAGCTGCTCGACCTGTCGGGGAACGCCGCGCTCAACGGCGTGGCGGTGACGGTCCAGGCCGTGGCGGGCTGACGCCTAGCCCGCGACCACCCGGCGCACCAGGTCGTCCCAGGCCTCGACGATGCGGTTCACCTGCATGTCCTCGATCTCGACCTGCTGCTCGAGAACGGGCACCTCGAGCGGCGCGAGCAGGGCCGTGGCGAAGAAGGGAAGGTCACCGCGGACGCCCAGCTCGGTCAGCAGGTAGCGGACGTGCATGGCGGTGAACGACACCGTGGCGTAGTTGCGCGTGCCGGCCCGGCCGGCCGCGATGATCAGCCGGCGATGGAGGAGGTTCAGCGCGATGCGTGCGTGGCCGAAGGCCAGCAGCCGTTCCATCGCCTCGGCGCCCGGGCCGACGGGCGGTGGCCCCGAGATGATCGCGGCCTGGAACGCCGACTCGCTGCGATTCAGGAGTGCAGCCATCAGTCCCTCGCGGCTCTCGAAGCGGCGGAACACGGTGCCCTTGCCGACACCGGCCCGAGCGGCGATCGCCTCCATCGTCACCGCGTCGACGCCCTGCTCCGCGATCAGCGCGTCGGCGGCGACGAGCAGCGCGTCCCGGTTGCGCGCCGCGTCACGTCGTTCCTGCGGCTCGTCGCCGACGAGCGGGAGCGGGATCGGCACTCGGGCAGCGTAGAGGTCGCGTGACGGGGAGCACAGGAACAAAATCGGACCACGGTCCGTTTTAGGCGGCATGACTGACCACGCCCCCGTCCCCGAAACCCGCGTCGTCGTGCTGCTCGGCAGCCTCCGCAGCGACTCCTACAACCGCCGGATCGTCGAGCGCCTCCGATCCGAGGCGCCCGCCGGCGTCGTCGTCGAGATCGCCCAGGGCCTGGCCGACCTGCCGTTCTACAACGAGGAGCTCGACGGGGACGCCGTCCCGGCGGCCGCGCAGGCCCTGCGGGCGCACGTCGCCGCCGCCGATCGCGTGCTCGCCGTGACGCCGGAGTACAACGGGACCATGCCCGCCGTGCTCAACAACGCCATCGACTGGCTCTCCCGCCCCTACGGTGTCGGCGCGCTCAAGGGCAAGCCGTTCGCCGTCGTCGGCGCCACCCCGACCCGGTTCGGCGGCAAGTGGTCCCACGAGGACACCCGGCGCTCGGCCACCGTCGCCGGCGCCGAGGTCGTGCCCGACCTGGTCCTCTCGCACTCGACCCTGGACGCCGACGTGTTCGAGGACCCCGAGGTCTTCGCGAGGTTCCTGTCCGCCCTCGCCACCCTGGTCGACCACCGGCCCGCTGCGGATGTCGCGGCCTGATCCCCGCCCGTTCCCGATCCTCCGGCCCGGCAGTCAGGTCCAGGCGGCGGCGAGCCGGCGCACGATCTCGGCCAACCGCTGAGGGCTCGTGGCGAGGTTGAGCCGTACGTGACCGGCGAGGCCCGGGGCGTACTCGTGCCCAGGGCCCAGCTTCACCCGCCCGCGCTCGAGGGCCACGGCCGCGGGATCGACATGGCCGTACGCGCGGACGTCGATCCAGACCAGGTACGTCGCCTCCAGTGGCCGCATCCGGGCCAGCGGCAGGTGGCGGGCCAGCAGGTCGGCGAGGAGCGACCGGAGCTGGTCGAGCCGCTCGACGAGCGACGCCAGCCACGGATCGCCGTCGGTGTACGCCGCGACCGCGGCGACCACGCCGAGCGGTGACCACGAGTCATTGCGTGACATCGGCTGGTCGAGCAGGGTCTGCCGGTCGCCGGGGTCCGGCACGACCAGCTGGGCGCAACGCAGGCCGGCGGTGTTGAACGCCTTGGAGGATGCCACCAGTGCGACGGCGTGATCGTGGGTCCCCGGCAGGTCGAGGTACGACGTGTGGCGGGCACCGGGGAGCACCAGTGGCGCATGGATCTCGTCGCACACGACCCGCGCCCCGTGCCGCAGCACGACGTCACGGATCCCTGCGAGCTCGGCACGGGTGAAGACGCGCCCCCAGGGGTTGTGCGGCTGAGTCAGGAGGAGGGTCCGCGCGCCCTCGGCGAAGAGCGCGTCGAGCCGCTCGAGGTCGACCTCGGCACGGGACGCGTCGGGGTCGACCACCAGGTCGACTCGCTTGCGGCCCGTGAGCGCGGCGACGTCGAGCTGGGGCGAGTAGCCCGGCACGGGGAACACGATCGGCCCGTCCTCGCACAGCGCGTCGAGCACCACCCTGACCCCTGTCGTCACGTCGACCACCGGGGTGACCCAGGCGGGGTCGACGGCCGAGCCGTAGTGGCGGCCGGCGAACGCGGCGTACGCGTCTGCGAGCTCCGGGGTGTAGCCGAAGACGGGGTAGCCCGTTATCCCGTCGTGCACCGCTCGCAGCAACGCCTCGTGCACGACTGGGTCGAGCGCGTAGTCCATCTCCGCGACCCAGGCGGGGATCACGTCGTCCGGGACGGTGCCCCACTTGAGCACCAGGGCCCTGCGGGCCTCCTCGTCCGTGAGGTCGACGATGGGCCTGCGGTCGTGCCCCGGCTGGGTCACGGGCGCTCCAGGATCTGGCGCGCCCGGCGCACGTCGTCGTGCATCGTCTCCACGAGCTCGTCGACCCCGTCGAAGCGGACCATCCCCCTGATCCGCTCGACGAAGGACACCTCGACCTCCACGTCGTAGAGCTCGAGATCGTCCCGGTCGAGCACGTAGGACTCGACTCGACGCTCGCGTTCGCCGTCGAAGGTCGGGTTCGTGCCCACGCTGATCGCCGCCGGGAAGCGCTCACCGGTGTCCAGGCGCCGCAGCCATCCGGCGTACACCCCGTCGGCCGGCGCCGCCGTCAGCTCGCGGGTGGGCACGTTCGCGGTCGGGAAGCCGAGCTCACGCCCCCGCTGGTCGCCGCGCACGACGACCCCGCGGACCACGAACGGGCGGCCGAGCGCCTGTGCTGCGCCGGCGACGTCGCCCGCGGCGAGGCAGGTGCGGATATACGTCGACGACCAGACCTGCGGACCACCGTCGAGAGCGACGCCGACGGTCCGGAAGCCGAGCTCCTCACCGCTGGCAGTCAGGCTCGACACGTCCCCGGCTGCTCGCGACCCGTAGCGGAAGTTGGCCCCGACCACGACGACCGCCGCGTGCAACGCGTCGGCGAGCACCCGGCGGGCGAAGTCGTCCGGGGACCACGAGGCGATCTCGCGGTCGAACGGGAGCGCGAGGACGTCGTCCACGCCCGCCGCCTGCAGCAGCGCGGCGCGGGTCGGGATGTCGGTGATCGTCACCGGTGCGTGCTCGGGACGCAGTACCGCCATCGGGTGCGGGTCGAAGGTGACCGCCACCACGCGCAGTCCCTCGGCGTCGGCTGCTTCTCGTGCCTCGCGCACGACGTGCTGGTGGCCGAGGTGGACCCCGTCGAAGTTCCCGATCACGACAGCGGTGCGGCCGAGGTCGCCCGGGACGTCGTCCAGGGACCGCCAGATCTGCACGTCCGGCAGCCTAACGAGCCGCAACCGCACCGCGCCCGCCAGCCCGTGGGCGCGCGGTCAGCGACGGGCCGCGTCGTAGCGGCGTAGTGCCTCGGCACGCTCCTCGGCGTGGTCGACCACCGGCGCCGGGTACCCCTGTGCATACGCGTCGTCGACCTTCCACGGCTGGTGGATCCTGCGGCCGGGCACGTGCGCGAGCTCCCGCACCCAGCGCCGGACGTAGTCGCCGTCGGGGTCGAACTTCTCGCCCTGGGTCACCGGGTTGAAGACTCGGAAGTACGGCGAGGCATCCGTGCCGGTGCCGGCGACCCATTGCCACCCGTGGTTGTTGCTCGCGAGGTCGCCGTCGATCAGGAGGCCGAGGAAGTGCCGCGCCCCCTCGGGCCACCACACGTGGAGGTCCTTGCACAGGAAGCTCGCGGTGATCATCCGGACGCGGTTGTGCATCCAGCCGGTCGCGGCCAGCTGACGCATGCCGGCGTCCACGATGGGGAAACCCGTGCGGCCCTCCTTCCACGCGCCCACCAGCCCGTCGGGCGCGTCGTACGGCATCGCTCGCAGCTCGGGCCGCAGGTCCCGCCACGCCGACGGCGGCTCGGTGTGCAGCACGTCGGCGTAGAACTCACGCCACGCGAGCTCGTCGACGAACGACCGGGCGGCCTCGGAGCGGGCGCCGGCGAGGTCGGCCAGGATCGTTCGCGGGTGGATCGCACCGACCTTGAGATACGGCGACAACCGGCTGGTGCCGGGTCGGTCGGGTCGGTCGCGCGCGTCGGCGTACTCGGGCAGGCGCCGGTCGCGGAACGACCGCCAGCGGCGGAGCGCCGCGTCCTCGCCCGCCGTGGGGAGCTCCACGGGACACTCCCGCAGTGCCCGGTCGAGGCGCCGGGCGGCGTTGCCGTCGGAGAGGTCCTGACCGAGCGAGATGCGGTGCGGGCTCGGCGCCGGTCCGGGCCAGCCGTGCTCGCGCCAGGCACGGGCGAACGGCGTGAAGACGCGGTACGGCTTGCCGTCCTGGGTCCGCACCCGGCCCGGGCCGACGGCGTACGGCGAACCGGTCGCGACCCACTCGATCGCGCGCTCGGTGAGGCGCTCGCGGACACGGGCGTCACGCCGCGCTCCGTACGGCGTGGTCTCGGCGCTGACGTGCACGGAGTCGGCTCCGACCTGGTCGGCGAAGGCACCGACCGTGGTGGCCGGGTCGCCGACGCGGACCGTCAGGCGCCCGCCGTAGGACTGGGCTGCGGCTCGGATGCTCGCGGCCAGCCAGCCACGGCGTACCGGACCGGCACCGTCCCAGAGGACCGGATCGATCACGAACAGGGCGTGGACGTCGCCGTCGGTCGAGTCCGCCGCGGCGCCGAGGGCCGGCAGGTCGTGGCGGCGCAGGTCGCGGCGGAGCCAGAGGACGCTGCTCATCAGCAGAACACTGCCACGGCCTTCGCTCGGCCGTCGTCACCCTCCTGGTAGAGCGCCAGGAACTCGGCGTGCGGACCGAACAGGGCCGTCACGCCGTCCAGCTGCAGGTCGAGCCGGCGTCCGACCCGGACATCGGCGGCCTCGGCCTCGTCCAGGTCGCGGGAGGGGAAGCACGTGCGCGCCGCCTCGGCGATGGGAGACATCGTGAAGTCCTCGGCCAGGTCGTCGAGCGTCCGTGCGTGGTCCAGGGTGAACGGCCCGACCGCCGTGCGCCGCAGGGCCGTGAGGTGGCCCCCGACACCCAGCGCAGCGCCGAGGTCACGCGCGATCGCGCGGACATAGGTGCCGCTGGAGCAGTGGACGGAGACCCGCACGTCGGGCAGGGCGAGGCCCGTGACGTCGAGGCCGTGGATGGTCACCCGGCGGGCCGGCAGGTCGACCTGCTCGCCCGACCGCACCAGCGCGTAGGCGCGCTTGCCGCCGACCTTGATCGCCGAGACGGAGCTGGGAACCTGGTCGATCTCGCCGACGAACTCTGCCAGCTGCGACCGCACCGCCTCCTCGGTGAGGTTCTCCGTCGGAGCGGATGCCACCACGTCACCGTCCGCGTCGTCGGTGGTCGTCGTCGCCCCCAGCCGGATGGTCGCGTCGTAACGCTTGTCGGTGAGGGTCAGATGACCCAGCAACCGGGTGGCCCGGTTGACGGCCACGACGAGCACACCGGTCGCCATCGGGTCGAGCGTGCCGGCGTGGCCCACCCGGCGGGTGCCGGCGAGTCGACGTACCTGCGAGACGACGTCGTGCGAGGTCATGCCGCCGGGCTTGTCGACGACGACCAGCCCAGACTCCCGCGTCACAGCGCCTCGTCCGCCTCGTCCGCCTCGCGGGGCTTCTTGTAGGGGTCGGCCTCGCCGGCGTACGACGTCCCGCGCTGCGACGCCACCTCCTCGTCCAGCGCCTTGGCGCGCTCAAGGACCTCGTCCAGGTGGCGGGCGTTCTCGGGAAGGGCGTCGTGCACGAAGGTCAGGGTCGGCGCGTGCCGCATGCCCAGCTGCTTGGCGACCTCCGACCTGAGCAGGCCCTTGGCCGACTCGAGCGCGGCCGCGGTGCTGACGAGGTCGGCCTCCTCGCCGAGCACGGTGTAGAACACGGTCGCCTGCTGGGAGTCACCGGTGACCCGGACGTCGGTCACGGTGGCGAAACCGAGCCGGGGGTCCTTGATCCGCCGCTCGAGCATCTCGGCGACGGTGACCTGGATCCGGTCCGCGATCTTGCGGATACGAGGGTTGGTCATGGTCAGGCTCCTGAGCCCGACTCACCCGCCTAGGCGGGTGAGTCGGACCTTGTTGGGGTTTGCAAAGGCCAACAAGGTCGGAATCCCCCGCCTGAGCGGGGAATCCCGACGGCCCGTCGGCACGCGGTCAGGCGCGCGGGATCTCCCGCATCTCGAAGGCCTCGACGATGTCGCCCTCCTTGATGTCCTGGTAGTTCCGCAGCACCAGACCGCACTCGAAGCCCTCGCGGACCTCCGCGGCGTCGTCCTTCTCCCGCTTCAGCGAGGCCAGGTCGAGGTTGTCGGCGACCACGGCACCGTCGCGGATCAGGCGGACCTTGGCGTTGCGCCGGATCACACCGCTGGTGACCATGCAGCCGGCGATGTTGCCGATCTTCGACGAGCGGAAGATCGCCCGGATCTCCGCCTGGCCGAGGGTCTGCTCCTCGTACTCCGGCTTGAGCATGCCCTTGAGCGCTGCCTCGATCTCCTCGATCGCCTGGTAGATGACCGAGTAGTAGCGGATCTCGACACCTTCCTTGTCCGCCAGCTCGGTCGCCTTGCCCTGGGGCCGGACGTTGAACCCGATGATGATCGCGTCGGACGCCGCGGCCAGCATGACGTTGGTCTCGGTGATCGCACCGACACCGCGGTCGATGACGCGCAGCGACACCTCGTCGCCCACGTCGATCTTGGCCAGCGAGTCCTCGAGCGCCTCCACCGAACCGGACACGTCGCCCTTGAGGATCAGCGTGAGCTCCTGGCTCTCGCCCTTCTCCATGGAGGCCATGAAGTCCTCGAGGGTACGGCGCACGCGACGCTGGGCCTGCATGGCCGCACGCTCGCGCGCCTCGCGCTTCTCGGCGATCTGGCGGGCGACCCGGTCGTCCTCGACGACCAGGAAGTTCTGACCCGCACCGGGCACGGCCGACAGACCCAGGACCATCGCGGGCTGCGACGGCAGGGCCTGCTCCATCGACTCGGCGTTCTCGTCGAGGAGGGCACGCACGCGACCGTGGGCCGGACCGGCCACGATCGAGTCGCCCACGCGCAGCGTGCCGCGCTGGACGAGCACGGTAGCCACCGGGCCACGGCCGCGGTCGAGGTGAGCCTCGACCACGATGCCCTGGGCGTCCTGGTCCGGGTTGGCCCGCAGGTCCAGGGACGCATCGGCGGTCAGCACGACCGCCTCGAGCAGTTTGTCGAGGTTGAGCTCGGACTTGGCCGAGACGTCGACGAACATCGTGTCGCCGCCGTACTCCTCGGGCACGAGGCCGTACTCGGTGAGCTGGCCACGGACCTTGGTCGGGTCGGCCTCGGGCTTGTCGATCTTGTTCACCGCGACCACGATCGGCACCTCGGCCGCCTTGGCGTGGTTGAGCGCCTCGACCGTCTGCGGCATCACGCCGTCGTCGGCAGCGACCACGAGGACGGCGATGTCCGAGGACTGCGAACCGCGGGCACGCATGGCGGTGAACGCCTCGTGACCCGGGGTGTCGATGAAGGTGATGGCCCGCTCCGCACCGTCGACCTCGGTGTGCACCTGGTACGCACCGATGTGCTGGGTGATGCCGCCGGCCTCCTTGTCGACCACGTTGGCCGAGCGGAGGGCGTCCAGAAGCTTGGTCTTGCCGTGGTCGACGTGACCCATGACGGTGACGACCGGCGGACGGACGACGAGGTCGCCCTCCTCGCCCTCGTCCTCGCCGAACTCGAGGTCGAACGACTCGAGCAGCTCACGGTCCTCGTCCTCGGGCGAGACGACCTGGACGACGTAGTTGAGCTCGTCGCCGAGCAGCTCGAGCGTCTCGTCGTTCACCGACTCGGTCGCCGTCACCATCTCGCCGAGAGAGAACAGCATCTGCACCAGCGAGGCGGCGTCGACGTTGATCTTCTCCGCGAAGTCGGTCAGGGACGCGCCACGCGCCAGACGGACGGTCTCGCCGTTGCCCTTGCGGACGCGGACGCCACCGATCGTCGGGGCCTCCATCTGCTCGAACTCCTGGCGACGCGCCCGCTTCGACTTGCGCCCGCGACGCGAAGGACCGCCCGGACGACCGAAGGCGCCCTGGGTCTGGCCACGCCCACCCGGACGTCCGCGACCACCGGGGCCGCCACCGAACGCCGGACCACCGCGGCCCGGCGCACCGGCACCGGCACCGGCGCCGCCACCACGGCTGGGCGCTCCCACGCCGCCGCGACCCGGCGCGCCACCGCGCGCCGGAGCGCCACCTCGACCGGGAGCGCCACCGCCGCCTGGACCACCACGGCCCGGGCCACCGGAGCCACCGGGCCCGCGGTTGGCCCCGAACGTGCTGGGGTTGCGGGCGATCATGGCGGGGTTCGGCCGCGGCATGCCGGGGCGACCGCCCGCGGGACGCGGCGGACGGCTGTCGTCGTCCTCGACGTCACGGGGAACGGGAGCCGGGCGACGGCCCATACCCTGGCTGGACGCGAACGGGTTGTTGCCCGGACGCGGCGTACCGGGGCGCGCCGCCGGACGGGGCGCGGGCGGAGCCGGGGTCGTCGCCTCGGCCGCCGGAGCCTCGGGCTCGGCCGGCGGCTCGGTCTCGACGACCGGGACCTCCGGCTCGGCCGGGGCAGGAGCCGCCGCCTTCGGGCCTGGCTTGGGTGCAGCCTCCGGCTCGACGACGGTCGCCGCAGCGCCGTCGGACTCGGCGGTCGACGGCGCCTTGGCAGGTGCCGCCTTCTTCGCAGCCGGCGCCTCGGCCGGCTTCTCGGCGGGCTCGCTGTCGGCCTTCGAGGCCAGCAGGGCGTCGCCGTAGGTCTTCTTGAACTTCATCTCGACGGGAAGCTCGATCGTCGAGGAAGCAGACTTGACGAACTCGCCCATCTCCTTCAGCTTGTCGAGAACCTCTTTGCTCTCGATGCCGTAGGTCTTGGCGAGCTCGTGTACTCGGGTCTTGGCCACTGTTCTCCTTCTGGCCCAAGACCCGCTTCCCTCTGCGCGAGGGGGATCTCAGACCGTTGGTGGGTGCTGCAAACTCATTGGGAGGTACTCATCGAGTGCTCATGAGCTACTGCTCCAGTTCCTCTTCGGATGTTCGGTCTGTCGTGCTGTCGAGCGAGGCGAGGTACGTCGCCACCGGCGCGCTGTCGAGAACCGCGGCGGCCCGGAGGGCCCGACCGAATGCTCGACGGCGGACGGCGAGGTCGTAGCACGCGACCGTGGGGTGCAGGTGCGCCCCGCGTCCGCGCCGGGTGGCTGCTGGATCGGGCACCACGGCCGGGCGGCCGTCGGCGTCCGAGCCGGCGGTCACCCGCAACAGCTCGCTCTTCGCGACCCGCTCTCGACACCCGATGCACGTCCGGACCGGTCCGAGGACCGCCGTGGAGGCAGGGGACACCGATGCACGAGCCACTGTGTGAACCCTATCGCGCACTCGCACTATTCCCCGAATGGGCACCCGGAACCACGCCTCCCTGCGCGACTATCGTGCGCCGGGTGCGTCCCCTCGCCACCGTCCTGTCCCCCGTCGCCCGCCGCCTCGTGTACCCCGGCGGCAGCACCCGGCTGCCGACCGAGGAGACGGACCTCGAGCTGCGGGTCGACGGGGTCGCGCTCCGCGGATGGGAGGTCAACCCCGGCCGCGATCGGGCGCTCGTGTACTACGGCGGGAACGGTGAGGGCCTCGACTGGCTCGTCCCCGTGATCGGGCGCCTCCTGCCCGACCACACGTCGTACCTGATCGCCTACCGCGGGTACGGCGCGAGCGAGGGCACGCCCGGCGAACGGGTCCTGACCACGGATGCGCTCGCGGTCTTCGACCACGCCGCCGCCCGCCATCCCGGTGTCGTCGACGTGGTGGGCCGCAGCCTCGGCAGCGGGGTGGCGATGCAGGTCGCGGTACGCCGCCCCGTCGAGCGGCTCGTCCTCGTCACTCCGTTCGACAGCCTCGTGGCGACCGCCGCGGACCTCTTCCCCTGGCTCCCCGTCCGGCGTCTGCTCCAGGACCGCTGGGACTCCGCCGCGGCCGCGCCCCGCCTCCGCTCGCGGGTGCTGGTCGTGCGGGCCGGGCGCGACGCCGTCGTACGACCTGCTCGCACGGACCGTCTGCTCGAGGTGCTGCCCCCGGACACGGCCGTGCGCGACCTGCCCGACGCCGAGCACGCGACGCTGCACGAGGACCCGGCGTACTGGCCGGCGATCGTCGGGTTCCTGCAGTCCTGACGTGTCGGTCCTCGTCTCTACGCTCGGGTCGTGGGTGATTTCCGCGACGACTTCGACGGCGACCGCCTGGACCCGGCGACCTGGGATCCGCACTACCTGCCGCACTGGGGGACGCAGGCTGGCACCGCCGCACACGTCACCGTCAAAGACAGCGTCCTCCGGCTGTCGATCCCGCAGGACCATCCCCTGTGGTGCCCCGACCAGCACGAGACCCCGCTGCGGGTCTCGGGGATCGCCAGCGGCGCTCACTCCGGGCCGGTCGGCAGCGCGGTCGGGGGGCAGCCGTTCCTCGACGGCCAGACCGTGCGCGAGCAGCAGCGTCGGCTCGAGGGCTGGTTGCCGAGCCACGGCGAGGTCGCCGTGCGCTGCCGGATGGACATCTCCCACCGCTCGATGGCAGCGGTCTGGCTGAGCGGCTTCGAGGAGATCCCGACGGAGAGCGGTGAGCTCTGCCTCGTCGAGATCTTCGGCAAGGACGTCGACCCGGGTCGCACCGCCGAGGTCGGGATGGGGGTCAAGCAGCTGCGCGACCCCGGACTGGTCCACGACTTCGCCGCTCCGCGGGTCACCATCGACGTCGCGGAGTGGCACGAGTACGCCGTGCGCTGGGACGACGACGAGGCGGTGTTCACCGTCGACGGCGAGCACGTCCGCACCTGCCGCACCCCGCCGACGTACCGGCTCCAGGTGATGGTCGCGGTCTTCGACTTCCCTGAGTGGTCGCGTGGCGACGATGACCAGCTGGTGCCGGCGTACGAGCTCGACTGGATCCGCGGCTCGGACTAGGCCTCGCCCTCGGGTTCCTCGTCGGAGCGGATGTCGATCCGCCAGCCGGTGAGGCGGGCGGCGAGGCGGGCGTTCTGACCCTCCTTGCCGATGGCCAACGAGAGCTGGAAGTCGGGGACGACGACCCGAGCGGACCTCGCCTCCTCGTCGACGACCGACACGCTGGTCACGCGCGCCGGCGAGAGGGCGTTCGCGACGAACTCGGCCGGGTCGTCGGAGTGGTCGACGATGTCGATCTTCTCGCCGTGGAGCTCCGACATCACGTTGCGGACGCGCTGTCCCATGGGGCCGAT
The DNA here is from genome assembly GCA_036270075.1 of Nocardioides sp. GTDB lineage: Bacteria > Actinomycetota > Actinomycetes > Propionibacteriales > Nocardioidaceae > Nocardioides. The sequence goes on along the minus strand of DATBDF010000102.1, from coordinate 5,592 downwards.
GCACGATCCCTTGGCGTTCACACCCGAGGCGGTCGAGCGCACAGCGATCTTGGTCCGGTGACCGGCCTCACGGGCGATCGCGGCGATCTCGACCGTGCCGTCGGCGATCTCCGGGACCTCGAGCGCGAACAGCTTCTTGACCAGGTTGGGGTGCGAGCGGGACAGCGTGATCTGCGGCCCCCGCATGCCCTTGCGCACCGAGACGACGAGGCACTTGATGCGCTCACCGTGCTGGTAGCGCTCGCCAGGGACCCGCTCTCCGGTCGGGAGGAGGGCCTCGAGCTTGCCCAGGTCGACCATCACGTCGTCCGGGTTGCGGCCCTGCTGGATCACCCCGGAGATCAGGTCGCCCTCCTTGCCGGAGAACTCGCCGTACCGGATGTCGTCCTCCGCGTCACGGAGCCGCTGGAGCATGATCTGCTTCGCGGTCGTCGCGGCGATCCGGCCGAAGCCCTCGGGAGTGTCGTCGTACTCCCCGAGCTTGTTGCCCTCGTCGTCGAGCTCGGCGGCGTACACGGTCACGTGGCCGCTCCGGCGGTCCAGCTCGACCCGCGCCTCCTCCACCGCGCCAGGAGTCTTGTGGTACGCCGTCAGCAGCGCCTGCTCGATCGCCTCGACGAGGATGTCGAAGGAGATCTCCTTCTCGCGCTCGAGCGCTCGCAGGATCGACAGATCGATGTCCATCGTCGGTCACCCCCTCGACGGTCGGTTGAACTCGATCTGGACCAGGGCCTTGGTGACGTCGGCGTACTCGAGCCGCTGGGATGAGCCCGCGATGTCGAGCGTCACCCCGGAGTCGTCACTCGTGCCGACGCGTCCGGTCACCTGGCTGCCGTCACGGAGACTCGCCCGGACCAGCCGGTCGTGGTTGCGCCGCCAGTGGCGCGGCTCGGTCAGAGGACGGTCGACACCGCGCGAGGTGACCTCGAGGGTGTAGGCCTGCTCGCCCATGAGCTCCTCGTCATCGAGCTCCGCGGAGACCGCCCGGGTGGCCTCGGCGATGTCGTCGAGCGTCACGCCGCCGTCCTTGTCGACGGCGACCCGCAGCATGCGCTTCTTGCCCGCGGGCGTCAGCTCCACGGCCTCGAGGTCGAGACCGAGTCCGGACAGAGGGTCGCGGAGCGCATCGCTGATCCGGGAGCTGTCCGGAATGAACGGGCTCACGACACGACCTCCTGTGCTGTTGTTGCTGCTCACGATAGCGGTTGCCGAGGTCCTCGCCATCCCGCCGGACGAGGTGTGGTCACGCCTCGCGGACGCGGATCTGCGCCCCGCCCGGAGATAGGGTCGCGGGCGTGTCGGGCTCCCCTGTGTCGCGCCGTGGCGTGCTGCGCGTCGCGGGAGCCGGCGGCCTCTTCGGCGTCCTCGGGGCCGGCGCGCTGGCGGGCTGCGACCTCGACCCGGGCTCGTCCTCGCAGCAACCAGCCGTGCCCCCACCGGACCCCGACCAGGAGATCGTCGACGCCGCGCGGGCCCAGCTGGGCGCCCTGATCGTCCGACTCTCCGGCACCCGCGGCACGCGCTCGCTGGTCTCGGCCCACCGACGTCAGCTGGCGGCGCTGGACGGCGATCCGCCATCGCGGACGGGTCAGCACCCGCCGCTGTCGAAGGCGCAGGTCGTGGCCCGCGAACGCCGTGCTGCGGAGCGGTTCGACCGCTGGGCATCGGCCTCGCGGAACGGAGACCTGGCGCGGGTCCTGGCGTCGGTGACGGCGGGGATCCGGATGCAGGGGTTGCTGCCGGAGGACGCCGACCACGGGTCGGGAGAGGTGGTCGCGACCAGCTCCTCCGTGGACGCACTCCAGCGCACCCTCGCGGCCGAGCACGCCGCGATCTTCGAGCTCGGCGCGCTCGGCGGACGGGCCTCGGCCCTTCCGCCGTCCCACCTCCTGGCGGCCCTCGACGCGGCGTACGACGCACACGTCGAGCGCCGCGACCAGCTGCGCACGATGATCACGGCCGCCGGTGGTGACCCGGTGGCTGCCGCACCGGCGTACCGCCTCCCCAGCCCACTCTCCACCGAGTCCCAGATCGAGGCCGAGGCGCTGCGGGTGCAGCGAGCCTGCGCCGCGACCTACGCCGCACTCGTGGCGGCCACCAGCGGCGACGGGCGTCGCTGGGCCGTCGACGCCCTCGTCTCCACCGCGCTGAGCGAGACCGCGCTCGGGGGACGGCCCCGGGCCCTGCCCGGACTCTCGCCCGACGGCTGACCGACACGACCCCGGACAAGAGAAGGCCCCCAGCCCAGACGGGCCAGGGGCGAACGCCCCGTGCTCCGAGGAATTCCCGAGACATTCCCCGAAGCACCGGGCGCCGGGCCGTGTCGTGGGGGGATCGGCCCGGGGGTCAGGATCGTGGGGGGTTTGATCCATGACCCGATGTGCACAATCATGCAACGCGCGAGCCCGACGCGCGCCCACCTTCGTGCCTCAAGTTTGTGCAATGCCAAAACATGAAGTTCACAGGCGCCCCAGAACCCCCGGTAGCTCCGAAAGCGCGTGGATCACGCCGTCCGGTGATCCCTCGCTGTGGCCCACCTGGCCCGGTGGGATGGTGCTCAGGGGAATGTGGACCGCCCGCATCCCCGCCTGGTGGGCGCCCCAGACGTCATCGAACAGCCGGTCTCCGACGTACACGCATCGCGCGGGATCGGTGAGCCCGACGGCCTCCATCGCCGCCCGGAACGCGTGCGGGGACGGCTTGGTCCACGCGATCTCGCTGGTGTAGATGTCGCCGTCGATCAGGTCGTAGACGCCGTCGCGCTCGAAGATGTCGACGTGCCAGGCGCGCGGCCAGATCGTGTTGGACAGGACACCCACGCGAAGACCGGCGGCACGCAGGTGCTCGAAGAGCGGCCCGACCTCGGGATCGGTGAAGGTGTGCGGCTCCCAGAACTCGCGGTACGCCGTGAGGAGCGCCGGGTCGTGGTCGAGCCCGGCCTCGTTGAACAGGTCCGAGATCGTGGAGCTCTGCTGGTGGTCGCGAGACCGACCCCAGATGACGTTGCCCGCCTGGTGCAGGGCAGCGCGAGCCGAGTCGGGGTCGTGGCCGACGGTGGTCACGGCGGCGGCGAGGGCCAGGGACTCGGCATGGAAGTCGATGTCGTGCCAGCGGGTCAGCGTGCCGCCCCAGTCGAAAATCACTGCGTCCAGATCCACGGCCCCGACCCTAGGGCGTGGTCCGGACTCTTCCGGAAATGGTGTTGCAGAACCGGCCGCCGGCTGGTGGGGTCCGACCGTGGCACCCGATGACTTCGAGGGCGGTTGGGACAACCGGGTAACCCTCGTCGACGGGCGCTGGGTGGAGCGCACCCCGCGATTCGCGGATCGGGAGCCTCAGCTGCGACGCGAGGCTGCCCTCCTGCCGTGGCTGGCCCCGCGGCTCTCGCTGCCGGTTCCCGTGCCCGAGGTCGTCTCGGAGCGACCCTTCACCATGCGGTACGCGTACCTGCCCGGCGGCCCGTGTCCCGGCACGTCACCCGCGCACGGCGCTGCTCTGGGCTCCTTCCTGCGGGTCCTGCACGGCGTCGACCCGGCCGAAGCGGTCCGCCACGGCGCCCGTGACGCGACCGCGGCCCGGGACGAGCTGCTGGACACGCTGGCTCGGATGGCGCGCGACGTCCTCCCGCTGCTGCCGGCCCGCGGGTTGGCCTCCGGCCGGGCTCTCCTGGAGCGCATGGGCGCCCCGCCACCCGTGAGCCGGTTGGTGCACGGGGATCTCGGTGCCGAGCACATCCGCGTCGTCGGGGAGCGGATCGGCGGAGTGATCGACTGGGGCGACAGCTGTGTCACCGATCCGTCGGTGGATCTCGCCTGGACGGCCTACGGGGCGGCCCCCGCCTTCATCGACGCCCTGGTGGCGGCGTACCGACCCGACGATGACCTGCGGGCTCGGGCGCGGGACTGGCACATGCTCGGGCCCTGGCACGAGGTCCTCCACGGGCTCGGCTCCGGGGGTCCTGCCTTCGTCGAGAGCGGGCTGCAGGGCACCGGGGCCCGGCTGGAACGGTTCGGGAGGAGCTAGCGCACCGAGCCGCTCAGCACGTGCACGTGGAGGTGCCGGGAGTCCTGGTAGCTGCCGAGGTTGGTCACCACGCGCGCGGCACCGTGGTCGCGCTCCAGGACCCGGTCGTCGTCATGGATGACGTCCCGAGCGCCGACGTTCGGCAGGGAGAGGTCGCAGTAGAAGTCGTCCCCGTGGTACGACGTCGGGAGGCTCACGCGCGGGCGAGCCGGACCAGGTGGTTGACCACATGGTCGGTCGGGACGTCCTCGCGCTCACCGGTGCGCCGGTCACGCACCTCGATCGTCCCGTCCGCGAGGTTGCGCCCGACCACGACGATGGTGGGGACGCCGATGATCTCCGCGTCCTTGAACTTCACGCCGGGGCTGACCTTGGCGCGGTCGTCGTAGAGCACGGTGAGACCGTCGACCGCCAGGTCGGTCGCGATCCGGTCGGCCGCAGCGAAGACCGCCTCGTCCTTGCCGGTCGCCACCAGGTGGACGTCGGCCGGCGCGACGTCGCGGGGCCAGCACAGGCCGAGCTCGTCCAGGGTGCCCTCGGCGATGGCGGCCACGGCCCGCGACGGCCCGATGCCGTAGGAGCCCATCGTGACGGTCACCAGCTTGCCGTTCTCGTCGAGGACCTGCAGACCCAGTGCCTCGGCGAACTTGCGCCCCAGCTGGAAGACATGGCCCATCTCGATGCCGCGAGCCGTCTCCAGCACACCGTCGCCGTTCGGGCAGGGGTCACCGGGCCACACCTCGGCCGCCTCGATCGTCCCATCGGGCGCGAAGTCGCGGCCGGCGACCAGGTCGAGCACGTGGCTGCCGGCCACGTCGGCTCCGGTGACCCACCGCGTGCCGTCGACGACGCGCGGGTCGACCAGGTAGCGGATGCCGGACTCGTTCTTCTCGCCCAGGACGCCGGGACCGATGTAGCCCTTGGCCAGCATCGGGTACGCCGCGAACTCCTTCTCGCCGAAGGGCTCGAAGCTCGCGGGGTACACCGCCGCTTCCAACCGTTTGGTGTCGACCTCGCGGTCACCCGGTACGCCGATGGCCAGCGCCTCGGAGGTGCCGTCCGGGTGACGCAGCTGCATCAGCACGTTCTTCAGGGTGTCCCCGGCCGCCCAGGGCCGGTCGTCGCGGCCGAAGTGCTCGTTGAGGTGGTCGACCAACGACTCGATCGTAGGCGTGTCCGGCGTCTGCTCCGCGTGCGCGGCAGGGGCGTCGCCGTACGGCAGGGGCGCGGGAGTGGGCACCTTGACCGCCTCGACGTTCGCGGCGTATCCGCAGGCCTTGCACTCGACGTAGGTGTCCTCGCCCACCTCTGCCTTGGCCAGGAACTCCTCGGACTTCGAGCCACCCATGGCGCCCGCGTGCGCGGCGACGATCACGTAGTCGAAGCCGAGCCTGTCGAAGATCCGGATGTAGGCGTCGCGGTGGCGTTGGTAGGACTCGTCGAGGCCCGCGTCGTCGATGTCGAAGCTGTAGGAGTCCTTCATCGTGAACTCACGGCCGCGCAGCACCCCGGCACGCGGACGCGCCTCGTCGCGGTACTTGGTCTGGATCTGATAGATCGCCAGCGGGA
>DATBDF010000101.1:0-36964 GCA_036270075.1 Nocardioides sp. | reverse complement strand
GGGCAAGGTCCGCTACGTCGGCTGCTCGAACGTCGCCGGCTGGCAGGTCGCCGACTGGGACTGGGTCGCGCGCACGTCAGGCCTCGAGCGGTTCGTCTCGGTTCAGAACCGCTACTCCCTCCTCGACCGGACCATCGAGGCCGAGGTCGTGCCCGCCGCCGAGCGGTTCGGCCTGGGTGTCCTGCCCTACTTCCCCCTCGAGTATGGCCTGCTCACCGGCAAGTACCACCGCGGCCAGGACGCGCCGTACGGCTCGCGAGCCCGGTCGGGACCCTCCCCCTGGTTCGAGAACGCCGACTGGGACCGGATCGAGGCTCTCGAGAAGTACGCCGAGGCGCGCGACCTGTCGATCCTCGACGTCGCCGTCGCCGGGCTCGCGGGTCAGCCCGCTGTCGCCTGCGTGATCTCCGGGGCGACCTCGGGCGACCAGGTGCGCGCGAACGCCGCAGCGATGGCCTGGGAGCCGACCACCGAGGACCTGGCCGAGCTCGACGCGATCACCGCGGCGTGAGGCCGAGACGGCGGCCGGTCAGGTCCCGGGCAGCGCGTCGCCGGGAGACAGCCGGCCGGCGTCGAACTCCAGCAGCGTGTGCTTCGCGGTGATCGAGTGCAGGCCGTAGCGGGTGGGCTCCTCGCGGATCTGCTCGATGACCGGGCGTGCTTCCGCCTCGTCCCAGAACAGCACGGCCGCGGCTGACCAGAGACGGACGGCGGGGCGCGGGTCGGTCATCAGCCGGGCGATCGTCGCCCTGCCGTCCGGGGACCCGTCCAGCTCGCCGCGGGCGACCTCGAGCTCGTCGACGAGTCGTCTCCACCGCCGCTCGTTCCCGGGGTTCCCCTGGTCGCCGGCGAGCTCGGCCATCTCCTCGAGGGTCTGGCGGTAGCGCTCCGCGGGGCCGTTCGTCGGGCTCTCCGTCACGCGCCGATCATGGCATGCCGCGATCGCCCCGGTCAGCCGTGGATCCGCGCCCCGGGACCGGCTCAGGCGACCTTGAGCGAGCGCTTCGACAGGCCCAGCCAGAACCCCTCGAACAGCTGCTCGCCCGGCTGCTCGGGATCGGTGGCCGCACCGAGGGTGACGAACAGCGGGGTGTAGTGCTCGACGGTCGGGTGCGCGAACGGCATGCCGGGCGCCTGCGCGCGGTACGACGCGAGCGCGTCGACGTCGCCACGGGCCAGCGCCTCGCCGGCCCAGGCGTCGAAGTCGCGGGACCAGCCCGGGGCCTCGGCGTCGATGCGGAACTCCGTCAGGAACGGCAGCCCGTGGGTGAGGAAGCCGGAGCCGATGATCAGGACACCTTCGTCGCGAAGCGGACGCAGGCGCTCGCCGAGCTTCAGCAGCCGGGTCGGGTCGGACGTCGGCAGTGACATCTGCAGCACCGGGATGTCTCCGTCGGGGTACATGATCTTCAGGGGCACCCAGGCGCCGTGGTCGAGTCCGCGGCTGGTGTGCTGGTGGACCGGCTCGTCGGCCGGCATCATCGCTGCGATCCGCTGCGCCAGCGCGGTCGCCGCGGGCGTGGCGTACGTCATCCGGTAGTACCGCTCCGGGAACCCGCCGAAGTCGTAGACCAGGGGGGCGCCGTCCGCGCTCAGCATCACCGGCGCGGACTCCCAGTGGGCGCTGACGATCAGGATGGCGGACGGACGTGGAAGGTCGTCGGCCAGGCCGGACAGCTGGCTCGACCACAGCTCGTCGTCGAGCAGCGGCGGCGCGCCGTGTCCGATGTAGAGGGCAGGCATCCGCTCGTTCATGTCAGCCACAATAGTTTCACATTCAACTTTATTCCGCCAGGGCGAACGTCATGTCGGCAGCGACCAGTCGACGGCCTCGCCGCCCTGCTCGGTCAGGAGCCGGTTCACGCGGGAGAACGGCCGCGAACCGAAGAAGCCGCGGGACGCCGACAGGGGTGAGGGGTGGGCCGACTCGATCCACGGGACGGAGCCGAGGGCAGGACGCAGCGACTGGGCGTCGCGGCCCCAGAGGATGGCGGCGGACGGCCCGCCACGGCGTACCAGGGCGCCGATAGCGCAGTCGGTCACCTCTTCCCAGCCGCGGCCGCGGTGCGAGGCTGCCTCGCCGGGCCGCACGGTGAGGACCCGGTTGAGCAGCATGACCCCGCGGTCGGCCCACGCCGTCAGGTCGCCGTGTGGCGCCGGCGCGATGCCGAGGTCGGTGGACAGCTCCTGGTAGATGTTGCGCAGGGAGCCCGGCAGTGGGCGCACGTCCGGCGCCACGGCGAACGACAGGCCGATCGGGTGCCCGGGCGTCGGGTAGGGGTCCTGCCCGACGATCAGCACGCGCACCTCCGCGAGCGGTCGTCGGAACGCCTTGAAGACGTCGTCACCCGCGGGCAGGTACGGGCGTCCGGCCGCCAGCTCGGCCCGCAGGAACTGCCCCATCGCCGTGATCCGCTCGTCGACGGGAGCCAGCGCCTCCGCCCAGTCGGGAGCCATCAGCCCGCGGTCGACGAGTCCGGAGAGGGCGCCCACCCGCCGACCCTAGCCGTCGGCCGACGACCGCTTCGTCCGTCTGGGTTCCTGAGGGTCGTGTGCCACCCTCGAGGACATGCCTCGCTCCCGACGCGCCACCGTGGCGGACCTGCGCGAGCTGGCCGGCTCGATGCCGGCCGTGACGGTCGAGCGGGGGACGCTGGGCAACGACGTGTACCAGGTGAGTCGGCGCAGCTTCGTGTTCTTCCGCAACCCCCGCCCGGACGCCGTCGATCCCGAGACGGGGGAGCGGTACGACGACGTCGTCGTGCTCTGGGTCGGCTCCGAGATCGAGAAGGAGGCCCTGGTCGCAGACCCGTCGACGCCGTTCTTCACGACGCCGCACTTCGACGGCCACCAGTCGGTGCTGGTGCGCACGTCGCGGATCGGCGAGCTCACCCGCGACGAGCTCGCGGAGGTCGTGTACGACGCCTGGCTCGCACGGGCGTCGAAGACGGCGGCGCGACGGTGGCTGGAGGACCACGGCGTCGGCTGACCGGGTGAGGACCGACCCTTCCGGACGTGGATGATCAGCGACCCGAGAGCCGGGCGTGGGCGGCCATCGGCGCGGCGTTCAGGTCGGCCTTGAGAAGGTCCGCGAGGTCGTCGAGGTCCTGGGCCTTCGCCGTTCGTGTGCTGAGCCGTGCCAGGGCCGGCGGCTGGAGCAGGAGCCGGGCGCGGTCGGTGGCCCAGGTCTCCAGGGCGGCCAGCGTGCTGTCCGACAGGCGCGCCTGTCCGTTGCCGGGGACGACGAGCTGGTAGGCCGCGGACCTCGAGGCGCACATCGTGCAGGCCGCGTTGAGCGACAACGCCCGGTTGTTGGCCGTGAGCGGCCCGGGATCGGTCAGCACGGCCACCTGGAGGGACACCGCCGACGTGCGGCACCAGTCACAGCTCTGCCCCCAGGCGACGGCGAGGTTGTTCAACGTCACAGCGGGCGCCTGGTCGAGATAGAGCACGTGCACGCTCACGGACTGACCCGTGCAGCTGTCACAGGTGGCGGAGGTACTGGCGGTCGTGTCGGCCCGCGTCGCGACGCCCTGCTCGGTGTCGACGCGGAACGCGACGTCGGTGTCCGGGAAGATCACCTTGTGCGAGCTCGACGAGGCGGTCAGGTCGAGCCTGGCGGGACCGGTCGTCGTGGGCCCCGCGGCCTGTGACGCCGAGCCGCTCACCACGAGGGCGGCCGTCATCGCCGCCAGGATGAGCTTCGAGTGAGTGACCATCAGCGTTGTCCTTCCCGGAAGTTGTCGGCCACGGCAGCCGCAACGGCGACCAGCGCGTCGCGGGTGCCGCGCTGCAGGCTCTCGATCTCGGTCTGGGCACCGACCTCGAGGGCGCGGTCCCACGGGACGCACAGGACGTGGCGACAGCGCCGCTCGAAGTGCTCCTGCATCGGCTCGATCGGAGCGCCGGTCCCGGGCCGGACGCCGTTGATGACGACGACCGCGCGACTGACCAGGTCCTCGTGGTCGTGCTGGTCGAGCCAGTCCAGGGTCAACGCCGCCGCGCGGCCGCCGTCGAGGCCGGCCCGGAGCACCAGCACGAGCTGGTCGGCCTCGGAGATGAGGCCCTGGTTGGCGCTGTCGAGGATGCCGGTGCCGGTGTCGAGGAGCAGCAGGTTGTAGAACCGGTCCAGCAGCCCGACGAGCCGGTGGTAGTCGTCGCGGTGCAGTGCCATCCCGATCGACGGGTCGTCGTCCGAGGCCAGCACCTCCAGCCGGGACCGCGGGGCCTGGATGGTGTACTCGCGCAGCTGTGAGTAGCTGGCGATGCTGTCGGTGTTCGCCAGCACGTCGGTGATGGTCTGTCCGTTGCCGGTCGCCACGCGGTGGGCGAGGTTTCCGGCGTCGGGGTTGGCGTCCACCGCGATCACGCGGTCTCCGCGAAGCGAGGCGAACGTGCTCCCCAGGGCCAAGGTCATCGTCGTCTTGCCGACGCCTCCCTTGCGGCTCATGACCACGACGTGTCGTGACCCGTCGATGGGGGCGCGGAGTCGCTCCTCGGTCTCCTGCCGACGTACCTGAGCGGGTCCCGGGCCCGGGTTGATGACCCCGCCCGTACTGGTGTGGATTGCGCGGCGCCAGCCCGAGTCGGGCACGATGCGGGGCGCCGGCAGCATGTTCGCGTCGGTGAACTCGCTCGCCGTGAGGCGTGCCTCGTCGTCGACCCAGGTGATGTGGGGGCGACGTGGGAACTGCGGTGTCGGCTCTGGGGCCGAGGTCGGATGGATGGCCATGGGGGCCTCCTCTCGAGAGGCAAGTCGCCTGGCGGCTCGCGCCAGGAGTGGTAGCAACATCGCGAGCAGCCGCCAGGTCAGGACGACCAGCCCGATCGCCGGCAGCGCCAGCAGCACCATGGAGACCAGGGCGACGGCCACCAGGTCCCAGGCGCCGGCGGGCCAGGCGAGCGTGGCGAGGGTCCACTGCTGACGCATGCCCTGGACCAGCTGGTCGTAGAAGAACGGCAGGGTCCACAGGAGCCAGCCGAAGCCGAACGCCAGCAGGGGGACGACGACGAGGACCCACGCGACAACGGTCCGCCGGGCGTGCGGGCGGAGCTCGGTGACCCGAGGGTCGGGGGGACGCCCCGGCAGGAGGCTCCGGAGGACCGGGCCGACCCGAGTGAAGAGGTCCGGGACGCCGGCCAGGTCGGCCAGGACGTAGTAACCGTCGAAGCGAACGGCGGGAATGAGCTGTTGGAGCATCTGCACCTGCAGCATGGCGGCCGTCAGGATCAGCAGCGCCTCTCCGGTCATCAGGTAGCCGGCCCCGAGCACGATGACGGTCCACGCGTTGAAGTAGAGGCCGCCGAGGTCGGTGCGCAGTCGACCCGAGCGTCCGAGCCGGTAGCTGTCGGTGACTTCGGTGAAGTAGGCCGGGTAGACGATGTAGACCCCGACGCCGATCCGACCGGGGCTGGCGCCGCCGTACCGGCATGCGGCCGCGTGACCCAGCTCGTGCACCACGGCGGCGCAGTTGATCACGAGGAGGATGAGCAGGAGCATCACGGGTGTCGCGACGAGGGCTTCGAACGCGCTCAGCAGGTCACCGCGAAGCACCAGCGCGATGTCCATGGCGACGAATCCCGCCAGGACTACAACCACGACCGGGGGCAGGAACCACCACGTCAGGCCACGGGAGAGCGACCGGACGGCGCTGGCCGGGAGCAAGGTGCCCCGGAAGGTCAACGAGAGCAGGGGGTTGGCGCGGGGAGCGGGAGGCGGCTCGTCGCCGGCCTTCGAGACGAGGCCGAGGGGGATCAGGCGGGTCTCGACCAGATGGCGGAGGCCGTCCGGGGAGAGCCTGCGACCGAAGTCCATGCTGATGCTGTCGGCGATCTCGGCCGAGGTCGTCCTCGGATCCAGATGTCCGAGGACCAGGTACAGCAGGTCCGAGAGCTGGATGACCTGCCCGTCGGCACGGCGTACCAGGTAGGTCCGCTGCCGGAGACCGGTGTCCTGGGCCGAGCCCAGGTCCGTGACGCCGGCAACGACCCGCCAGCCGGCAACGAGGTGGCCCTCGTCGTCCTCCGCCGACGGTCGCGCCAGCGTTTCGGCGCCTTGGTTTCTCGCTCTCGTGTCCATAGCTCTGGTGGTGCTCTGGTCGATGCTCTGGTAGGTGACGGCGGGTGCGCCCAGAGCGTGCACACCCGCCGCCAGGTCAGGTTTCCAGGACTACGGGCCGCCCACTGAGACGCCTACGCTGGCGAGGTACTGAGTCGCCATGGCGTTGGCGCTGGCGTTGATGCTGGCCGCATTGACCGCGATGGCAAGGTTGACCCCTACGACATTCGTGACGTTGACGCAGCCCACTGAGCAGCTGAGCGTCTCTCGTGACGGCAGCAGCTGAGCCGTTGCCGCGTCGAGGTCCGCCGGACTCACGTCGGGAAGTGTGCGCATGCCTGTTCACCTCCTTCGCAACAGTTGCCGTGACGCTCACCCGAGCAGAACGGCACCTACCGGTGTCAGCCGCCCTGGGCGACCTGGATGGTCTGGGTTGCCGTGCTGGAGGCCGCGGCGTTGATGCTGGCGGCGTTGAGGGCCAACGACGAGTTGGTCGCGTAGACCGCTGCCCAGTTGAAGTTGCCGAAGCCGCTCAGTGTCTCGCGCTCCGGGAGCAGCTCGATGAACTCGGCGTCGAGCTCGGTGATGGTCAGTTCGTGTCGCATGGTTCAGCCTTTCCGTGTGTTTGGCGAAGGGACTACCTCGGCCAGTTGATTGCCTCCCACGTGACCCCGGCGTGATCGATGCGTGACCCGAGCGTGATCGTGGTGCGACCGCGGCGTGACGTGCCGCGACATCGCAGGGCTTTGCGAGCACAGTTGGGGATTACGGCCGCATCGGCTCATCACGCGTGCTACAAACTCAAGGAGAGTGGGAGAACGTTGCTGGGGCCGGGAAACCCCACGAAGGATGGGGTGGTGATGAACGAGCCGACGACTCCGTCGGAAGCCGACGGTGTGCTGGTGGCCAGCGCCTGGCGAACCTCCGCCGGCGACGTCCTGGTCCGCATCACGATGACCCGGCCGGGCGACGACGGCGACACGGTCAGCACGGTCTCGACGACGGCCGAGGCGGTCTCCCGCTTCGAGGACTGGCTGACCGAGCTGACCCCCTGACTCGGCGGACATCATCCGGTAGGCGGAATGCCATTCAGCCAAAGGGGTGTACCGTGCTTTCAAAAGAAGTGGCGGTGAACTTGATCAAACGTTGAGGTAGGGGCACCTCTTCTTCCCTTTTCGGGGTAAATGCCGAGTTCCCGCCAGTTCAGCGGGGGGTGGGCACATGTGGGGGAATGCGTTCGGGCGCACCCAGTCGAAGCATCTTCATCTGATCGGAGCATTCGCTCTCTGGGTCGATGGCCGTCGGGTACAGCTCGGCCGGCGAGAAGAGCGACTCATCGCCTTTCTCGGTATTCGGGGTTCTTGTCATCGTCCCTACGTCGCCGGCTCGCTGTGGCCGAACAGCGACGAGTCTCGTGCCTTGAACAGCCTGCGCGCCGCCGTGCTGAAGGTGCGACGCGCAGCGCCGGACGTGCTCGACGTCCAGGGATCCACGTTGTCCCTGCAGCCGTCGGTCGAGATCGACCTCGCCGATCTGGTCGACTGCGCGGAGCAGGTCGTGCGCAACGACGGCTGCGACGCCGAGCGAGCCGAACAGCTCCTCGGCAGCGGCGACCTGCTGCCCGGCTGGTACGACGACTGGGTGCTGTTCGAGCGCGAACGGCTCCACCACCGGCGTATCCGGGCCCTCGAGAGCCTCGCGCTGCACGAGCTCGACCACGGGCATGCCGACCTCGCCCTGGCCGCCGCCCGCGACGCCGTCGAGCTCGAGCCGTTGCGCGAGAGTGCGCGCCGGCTGCTGATCCGGTCGCACGTCGCCCTCGGCAACCGGGCCCTGGCCGCGGGCGCCCTCGCCGAGTACCGGCGCGACCTCGCTCGTGACCTGGGCGTCGAGCCGTCGTCGGAGATCATGCGCGAGGTGCGTGACGGGTCGGCCGAGGAGAACGCCCCGAGCCGCGGACGGCTGCGTCGGCGCCGGTGACGTCGCCGACAACGGGGGCGCCTGCCGACGAGTGATCTGGACCTCGGCGGAGCGCCGTGGTCACATGGGCGTGCGCGAGAGGAAGCGACGTGGACGAGGACCTGGCCGGGATGACCGCGGACGACCTGCGCGCCGAGGTCCGACGACTGCGGGCGGGGATCCGGGGGCATCGTGACTCGACGGCGCACGACCTCTGTTGGCACCACCCGGACCTCTGGCAGCTGCTCCCGGAGCGGGTGGAGCCGGCCATCGCGGTCCCCGACTGGCCGCAGTTCATGCGGGGATGCGTGGCCTACCGGCAGTCGCTCGACACGCAGGCCCCGGAGGCTCCGCGCATCGGACCCGAGTACTCGGAGGCTCCTGGCGCGCCGAGCGCAGACGCGTGACCACCACCCACCAGCTCGTCGTCGGCGACGCCACGCTCCGCGGACGCTCCGGCCGCTGGAGGATCGGGATCGACGACGGGCGGATCTCAACCGTCGCCGACGGATCCCTGACCGGCCGGGAGGAGATCGACGCCGCGGGTGGGCTGGTCACCGAGAGCTTCGTGAACGGACACCTGCACCTGGACAAGGTGTACACGCTCGATCGGGTCGGTGACGCCGCGCTGACGGCGTACACCGGAGACGGCATGGGGTCCGCGCTGCACGCCATCGAGATCGCCTCGGCGGTCAAGGCCGACTACGACCGCACGTGGATCGAGCCGAACGCCAGGCGAGCGGTCATGGACGCCGTGCGGTACGGCGTGCGACACGTGCTGGCGTTCGCCGACGTCGACACGAAGGCGCGGCTCGAGGGAGTGATCCCGTTGCTGGCGCTGCGCGAGGAGTTCCGCGGCGTCGTCGACCTCCAGGTGGTGGCGTTCCCGCAGGACGGCCTGCTGCGTGACCCGGGCGCGGAGGACCTCGTGCGCGAGGCGGTCGACCTCGGCGCGGACGTGGTCGGCGGGATCCCGTGGGTCGAGGACACCGACGCGGAAGCCCGCGAGCACGTACGCCGGATGTGTGGGCTCGCCGACGCACACGGCCGACGCGTCGCCATGCTCGTCGACGACGCCGGCGACCCGACCATCCACACGACGGAGATGCTGGCCGAGGCGATGCTCGAGCACGGCCTCGTCGGTCGAGGGGTCGCCAACCACGCCCGCGCGCTCGGTCTCCAGCCGCGACCGTCGGTGGAACGCCTCGCTCGCCTGGCAAAGCGAGCCGGCCTGGGCTTCGTCAGCGACCCGCACACGGGCCCGCTGCACCTGCCGGTGCGGGAGCTCACCGCGCTGGGGGTGCCGGTGGCGCTCGGTCAGGACGACATCGAGGATGCCTACTACCCGTTCGGTCACCACAACATGACCGAGATCGCCTTCCTCGCTGCACACGCCCTCGAGGCCGTCGACAGCGGCGGCATCGACCTGGTCTACGACGCCGTCACGACCACCGCGGCTACGGTCCTCGGGCTCACCGGACATCGCCTCGAGGAGGGTGGCAACGCCGATCTCGTGGTGCATCGCCAGCCGACGCTGCGCTCGGTGCTCGCCCACCACGAGGCTCCGGCGTACGTCATCGCCTCCGGCCGCGTGGTCGCCGCCTCGACGACCTCGACCGAGCTCGACCTGCCGTCGCGGTCGTGACGGCCGTCGCCCTCGGACCCGACCAGCAGCGCAGGCCGGTCAGCAGACCCGGTAGTCCAGGTGGGCGTACCAGAGGAGGTCGAGTTCGCCGTCCTCGATCCACATCTGCTTGCTGTTGAAGACGACGGCGTCGTGGTGACCGGCGGTTCCCGACCCCCACACGACGCGTCCCCGGGGCGTGACGACGCGCAGCGCGCCGCTGCGGTACATGCGCAGGCTCGAGCCGGTGACGTGGGTGTGGGTCTGCCAGTCGACCTGAGAGCCGCAGCGGTGCACGAGGTTGCCGTTGCGCTGCATCGTCAGGGTCACCGGCGCGCCGTGGGGGAACGCCGTTTCCCACGCGTCGCGCAGCCGTTGGCCCGGCCCGAGACTCATGCCCGCGCCCATCTGCACCTGGCCGCTGTGCGAGCTCCACACGACCCGTCCGTTCTTGGTGTGGAGGGCCAGGTTGCCGCTGCGGTGCAGGGTCAGCCGGACCGCGCCCGATCCTCCGGTGCCGCTGTGCCAGAGCCGGTGACCGTGGGACGTGACCAGCGCCAGGTCGCCACTCGGCCGGAGTCGGAGAACGGTGTGGTCGTGCGGCGCCTGGAAGTAGCCGGTGGGGTCGTCGCGGAACCACGTCCCGGTCCCCCAGCTGGTCGTGCCGTGCCGGGTGGGCACCGGGATCGTCTCGTCGAGCTCCACGGTCCCGGAGTAGGTCACGAGCGAATACCAGCCGGTGCCGAGCGACGAGTGCTTCGTCCCTGCCACGAGTGCCTGACCGGCGAGCAGGGAGTGCGGGCTGGGGTCGGTGACGGCGAGGGCTGCTCGACGGGTCGGTGCCACCACGGTCGCCTCGGCCGGCGAGGTGAGAGTCGCGCCGAGAAAGCAGGCAGCCAACGCGACCAACGCGCCGATCGTGGTCGACGCAGTACGACGTGGGGTGGGATGCACCGGCGCAGGCTAGCCGACGTCGAGCTCGGTCGCTGTCGTCTCGACGAGGTCGTGGCGTAGAAAAGGTCCGTGCCCCGCGACCGTCGAGAGCTCACCCGTGCCGACCTGCCGCAGGAGCTCACTCCCGAGACGGTCAGGCAGCTGCCACTGCCCGTGCTGCGTCGCCTGAGCCGGCCGGGCAACGGCATCCTCAGCCCCGAGGAGCAGGCATCCTTCGACGGCGTGCTCCACGAGGTCATGAGCGAGGCAGCCGGTCGCGTCTCGCGCCAGATCGACAGGATGGACTGGGCCACGGTCCGCCGGGACGTGAACGGCCGAGACGCTCGACGGGGCCGGCCCGGGCGTCCGACCAAGGTGGACGAGCACCTGCGCCGCCTGACCCGTGGGATCGACCGGCAGGTGGACGTCGCCGAGGCGCTGGCGCCAGGTGTGGACTGGTCGTTCGCCCAGTCGGACGAGGGGACTCGACCGGCGGAACCCGGGGCGACCGAGCCGGACGACGGCGGTGCCCAGACCGTGTCCGACCTCGAGCAGCGCCTCACCGAGCAGGTGGAGCTGGTCCAGGTCATGTCCGAGATCGCCGACGTGAGCAAGCGGACCTACGCCTTGGAACAGCAGCGTGACCTGCAGACGACGCGCGGGGTGTTCTTCGGCTTCGTGGTGTCCGTAGCGGTCCTGGTCGCCGGCTGGGCCCCCATCGTCGCGGCCGACGACTGGGCCGAGCGGGTCTGGATCCTGTGCCTCACCGTCGGCACCTGCATCGTCGCCGCCGTGGTCTATGCACTGATCAGGAGAGCGCAGACCCGGCGCCAGGCCGCCGAGGACGAGCTCGAGGCGGCCTGACCCGGGGAGGAAGACGCGACAGTGGGGTGGTTTCGAGACGGGCCCCAGGGGCCCTCCTCAACCACCGGGGACGGCGGCCCTCCTCCACCACCGAGGCACGCCGGCCCTCCTCCACCACCGGGGACGGCGGCCTTGCTCAACCATCGGGGACGGCGGCCCTGCTCAACCATCGGGGACGGCGGCCCTGCTCAACCATCGAGGCACGAGAGCAGGGCGTCGCGGCGCTCGCGCAGCAGGCGGCGCTCGGCGCCGGTGGGGGCCTGGCGGATGGCGGTCTCGAGGGCGGTGACGGCGTCGGGCCGCCGGCCCACGCGCGCGTAGAGGTCGGCCAGGGTGGCGGCGTACAGGTAGTAGTCCGCGAGGTCGTCGGCGAGCGACTCGACGAGGGGGAGGGCGGCCTCGGGGCCGTGGGCCATCGAGACGGCGACGGCGCGGTTCAGCTCGGTGACGGCGGTGGCCGGCAGCAGGGTGTAGAGCTCGGCGATCGCCACCCAGTCGGTGTCGTCGGGCTGCACGGCGACGTCGTGGCAGAGCGCGATCCGGGCCTGCACGGCGTACGGCCCCCAGGGCGGCTCGGCGTCGAGCAGCCGGGCGCCGTCGGTGATCAGGTCGAGGTCCCAGCGAGATCGGTCCTGCTCGGCCAGGGGTACGACGTGCCCGTCGCGGACGCGCGCGGGTCGCCGGGCGTCGGTGAGCAGCATCAGCGCCAGCAGTCCTCGCACCTCCGGCTCGCCGGGCAGCAGGTCGACCAGGGAGCGGGTGAGCCGGATCGCCTCGGCGGAGACGTCGACCCGCAGGAGCGCCTCGCCGGACGACGCGGCGTACCCCTCGTTGAACATCAGGTACAGGACGGCGAGCACACCCTCGACGCGCTCGGACCAGAGCTCGGGCGGCGGCACACGGTAGGGGATGCCGGCGTTCCTGATCTTGCCGCGGGCGCGCACCAGGCGCTTCTCCATCGTCTGCTCGGTGACCAGGAACGCCCGACCGATCTCCGCGGGCGTCAGTCCACCGAGGGTCCGCAGCGTGAGCGCCACCCGGGCGGGCATCGGCAGTGCGGGGTGGCAGCAGGTGAAGATCAGGCGGAGCCGATCGTCCGGGATGTCCTCCTCGTCCACCGCCGCCACCTCTTCGGACGCGTCGGCGACCGCGAGGGTGATCTTCGCCTCCTCCGTCGTACGCCGGCGCATCCGGTCGCGGGCACGGTTGCGCGCGACGGTGGTCAGCCACGCGAGCGGTGCGTCCGGGACGCCGTCCCGCTCCCACACCGGCACGGCGGCAGCGAACGCCTCGGCCGCACACTCCTCCGCGAGGTCCCAGTCCCCGCACCAGCCGATCAGCCCGGCGACGAGCCGCCCCCAGCTCTCGGCGAAGCTGAGGGCGACGGCGTCCCGGGAGTCGGCCACGACGATCAGACGAGCAGCGGGCGGATGTCGAGCACGCCACCCTCGGCCACGGGGTGGCCGGCCGCCACCTCGATGGCGTCGTCGAGGTCGGTGCACTCGAGCAGGTCGAACCCGGCGATCTGCTCCTTGGTCTCGGCGAAGGGCCCGTCGGTCGTGACCACCCTGCCGTCCACGCGGCGGACGGTGACGGCGCGGTTCGGGAAGTCCAGGGGCCAGCCGTAGAGGCGACGTGCGCCCGCGTCGGCGATCCAGCGGTCGATCTCGTCGTCGCCCTCGTCCGGCTGGTCGGGGGCGTCATGGAGGTCGGGTGAAGGGGCCTGGTCCGCGGGCGGGGCAGCGGCCTCGGCCGCCATGGCCCGGCGCATGTCGGCGCAGACCAGCATCAGGTAGCGCCGCTTCCCCTCCGCGGCCTTCTCGGGGACCTCGGGATCGGGCATCCCCGCATCGAACGCGCGGACCTCGATCGAGCCGATCCTGGTGGTCGGGTGGGCCGACGCCACGGCCACGGCGGCGTCGAGGTCGTCGCACTCGATCACGTCGTACCCGGCCACCTGCTCCTTGGTCTCGGCGAAGGGGCCGTCGGTCACGGTGGTGTGCCGGTCGACCACCCGGACCGTGGTGGCATCGGAGCTCCGGGCGAGCCGAGCTCCGTCGAGCTCGACGCCGCGCGCCACCATCTCCTCGATCCAGGCATCGAGCTCGACGTCGAGATCGACAGGCAGGGGGTCCTCGAGCCGGGACTCGTCGACCGCGTGCAACAGGACGTACTTCACGGTGTGCTCCTCTTCTCGGTGCGCGGACGCCTGTCGGCGTCCGTCACATGGGGGACGAACGGCACGGTCGCGATCAGGACATCTTGGGTCGGAAGGTTTCGGGGACGGTCAGCGTCGCAGCGCACGTGAGCCGGCCGAGCCGTAGCGCCGGTGCGGGTTGACGCCGATGCTCGGCTCGTCGGCGTGCTCCTCCGGTGGCGCTTCCTCGGCGGGCTTCGCCGGAGCCTCGACGGGTTTCTCAGCGGACTTCTGAGCGGGTTTCTGAGCGGGACTCGCAGCTGCCTTCGTGGCGGGCGAGGGCTTCCTGCTCGCCTTCTTGGCCGCCTTCTTGGCCGCCTTCTTGCTCGCCTTCTTGGTCGTACGCCGCGGCGCCGCCTTCGCCGCAGCTGCCGCGGCCGACGCCGGCTCTGCGCCGAACCGGCTCCACTCGGCCAGCCAGGCGTCGATCACGGGCCAGGTGGCGGTGCGTGCCCGGCGACCCGTGAGGATGCCGAGGTGGCCGCCCGGCACGATCTCGAACCGGACGTCGGACGAGCCGACGAGGAAGGGCACGAGCGCCTTCACCGAGCCCGCCGGCGCGATGCCGTCCTCGGCGCCGGCGAACACCAGCACCGGCGCGGTGACGTCGGCGATCGAGATCGTGCGGCCCTCCAGGTCGAAGGCACCCTCGTCGAGTGCCTTTCCCTTGAGGAGCCGGTGGTAGAGCTGCCCGAACGTACGGCCGGGGTAGGCGACCATGTGGTCGCGGAACCGGTCGACCGCCTCGAGCTGCGCCAGGTAGTCGCCGTCGTCGAGATGTCGGGCGATCGCCAGCGGCTTGGTCACGAGCCTCTGGAACATCGACAGCTGGATCGCCCACCGAACCAGCGGCTGGGGGACCGCGCCCGCGGCCTGGTACAGGCGGGTGACCGCTCCGCGCCCGTCGGTGAGGGTCAGCAGGGGCCGCAGCGGTGCCACGAGCGGCACCTGTCCGACGTCGAACGGTGTGCCGAGCACGGTGATCGAGCCGATCGGCAGCGTCGGGTCGGCGGCGGCCGCGAGCAGCGCGAAGACACCGCCGAGCGACCAGCCGACGAGGTGGACCTGGCGGCCACCCGCGTGCGCCGACACCTCCCGGACGGCGGCTGGCACGGCCTCGTCGACCCAGTGCTCGATCCCGAGGTCTCGGTCGTGGAACGAGACGTCGCCGTACTCGACCAGGTACGTCGGACGACCCCCCTCGACGAGGTGCTCGACCAGGGAGCAGCCGCGACGCAGGTCGTAGCACAGGGCCGGCGCCGCCAACGGTGTCACCAGCAGCACCGGGTCGCCCTCGTCGTGGACGTGGGAGCCCGGTTGGTAGTGGTAGACCTCCCGCAGGGTGCCGTCGTCGATCAGCGTGCGCGGCATGGGTCGCAGGTCGGCGACGCCGCCGAAGACGAGGCGGTGGGCGACGTTCCCGGCGGCGGACACGACCTGACCGGGCTTGGGGATCAGGTCCACGACCCGAAACTACTCCGGCCCGACGGGCTCGCCGTGACCGGTCGGACGTCTCCTTCACCAGCCGCTGGCCACTCGGCACGAACGGGTGCGAACGAGCCGGCGCGGAGAAGATGCCCCGACCCGCGCCGGCTCTCGTGACGTTCGCGCGCCACTGTCCGGTGCAACGAGGGGAAGGCGGGCCGGTTACGGCTGGGACTCAGGAGGCCTCGGTCGTCAGGGTCGGCTTCAGCTTCTTGCCGTGCGGAGGGCGTACCTCGTCGAGCTCGTCGAGGAACGACGTCGCCCACGCGGCCACGTCGGCCTGCCGCACGGTCTTGCGCATCGCCCGCATCCGCCGCTGTCGGTCACGGGGCTCGGCACGCGAGGCGTCGAGGAGTGCCGCCTTCATCCCGTTCAGGTCGTAGGGGTTGACCTGCCAGGCCTGGCGCAGCTCGGCGGCACTGCCGGCGAACTCGGACAGCACGAGGGCCCCGTCGTCGTCCCACCGGCAGGCGACGTACTCCTTGGCCACCAGGTTCATCCCGTCGCGGTACGGCGTCACGACCATCACGTCGGCGGCGCGGTAGAGGGCCGCCATCTCCTCCCGGGGGTACGCCGCGTGCAGGTAGCTGATCGCCGGGCGGCCGATCCGGCCGAGGTCGCCGTTGATGTGGCCCACCAGGCGGTCGATCTCGTCGCGCATCACCCGGTACTCCTCGACCTTCTCGCGGGACGGCGTGGCGACCTGGACGAAGACCGACGTGTCGACGTCGAGCTCCCCGTCCCGGATCAGCTCGGAGAACGCGCGGAGCCGGGCGTAGATGCCCTTGGTGTAGTCGAGCCGGTCGACGCCCAGGAACATCGTCTCCGGGTCACCGAGCGCCTCTCGGATCGCGGCCGACCGCTGCTGCACCGAGTCGGACCGGGAGAGCTTCTCGAAGCCGCGGTAGTCGATGGAGATCGGGAAGGCCTCGGCCCGCACGGTGCGACCGTCGGGGAGGTACACGAGGTCGCGGTGGGTCTTGTGCCCGACCCGCTGCCGGACGAGGCGGACGAAGTTGCCGGCGCCCCCGGGCAGCTGGAAGCCGACCAGGTCCGCGCCCAGCAGTCCCTCGAGGATCTGCCGACGCCAGGGCAGCTGCTGGAAGAGCTCGGCCGGTGGGAAGGGGATGTGCAGGAAGAACCCGATCCGCAGGTCCGGCCGGAGCTCGCGGAGCAGCTGCGGTACCAGCTGCAGCTGGTAGTCCTGCACCCAGACCGTGGCGTCCTTCGAGGCGCGGTCGGCGGCGCGCTCGGCGAAGCGGCGGTTCACGTCGACGTAGCTGTCCCACCACTCGCGGTGGAACTCCGGTTTCGCGACGAGGTCGTGGTACAGCGGCCAGATGGTGGCGTTGCTGAAACCCTCGTAGAACCGCTCGATCTCGAGGGCCGAGAGGGCGATCGGGTCCAGCGTCATCCCGTCGTGCTCGAACGGCTCGACGTCCGCGTCGGTGCCGCCCGGCCAGCCGATCCAGAGGCCCTCGTTGGCCCGCATGATCGGCTCGAGCGCGGTCACCAGGCCGCCCGGGGAGACCCGCCAGCCGGTGCTGCCGTCGGGCTGGGTGACCCGGTCCACGGGCAGTCGGTTCGCCACGATCACGAGCTCGGCCGAACCGGTCAAGGACACGCCCCGACCCTATCCGGGGCGGTGCGCCGCGACCTCACCCGCCGGAGCGGACTGTTCCGGCCTCAGGCGTCGGCGGCGTACCGGACACCGAGCTGGGCTCGCAGGTCGTCCATGACACCGAGCAGCTCGAGGGTCTGGGCATGGGGGACGAGCGGGCTCTCGGAGAGCCCCGCTCGCAGACACTCCTGGACGTGGGCCGCCTCGTTGCCCAGGCCCGTGCCCAGCACCGGGGAGGGAGGTTCGAGACGCTGTGCCTCCCCGCCGGCCGGCGTCCACGTCGCGTACGCCGGATGGTGGAAGTCCCGCGGCAACGCGAGCACCCCCTCGTCGGTGGCGACCGTCGCCGTGCGGGGGCTCGCCGAGGTCATGGACGTGGTCAGGGCGGAGACCGCGCCGGTCCGGTGCCGCGCCGCGACCGCCACGTCGAGGTCGATGCCGCTGTCGGCGAGGGTGCCGGCCGCCGAGACCGACGCGAAGGGACCGAGCGCGAGCCGCGCGAACGTCAGCGGGTAGATGCCCATGTCGAGCAGGGCGCCGGCGCCGAGGGCGGGATCCCACATCCGCGCACTGGCGTCCGTCGGCACGACGAAGCCCAGGTCGGCATGCACCTGGCGCGGCGTGCCGAACTCCCCGGCACCCAGCCGGCGTACCAGGTCGACGACCAGCGGGTGGCAGGCCATCCACATCGCCTCCATGCAGAACAGTCCCCCGGACGAGTCGAAGAGCGCCTGGCCCTCCTGCCGGCTCAGCGCGACCGGCTTCTCGCACAGCACCGGCTTGCCCGCGGCGAAGGCCATCCGGGCGTGCTCGAGGTGGTACGAGTGCGGGCTGGCGACGTACACGACGTCCACGTCGGGG
Source organism: Nocardioides sp. (assembly GCA_036270075.1). Taxonomy (GTDB): domain Bacteria; phylum Actinomycetota; class Actinomycetes; order Propionibacteriales; family Nocardioidaceae; genus Nocardioides. The sequence goes on along the minus strand of DATBDF010000101.1, from coordinate 19,362 downwards.
TCGGCCACGAGCGCCTCGTACGACCCGTGGGCGCGCGTCCGGTCGTCGCCCAGCTCCGTCGCGAACGCGTCTGCGGACTCCTGGGAGCGGGAGCCGACGGCGACGATGACGGCGTCCGGCACGGCGTGCAGGTTCGTGGCGAAGGAGTGTGCGATCTTTCCGGTGGCGAGGATGCCCCAGCGGGTGGGCGACGTGCTGGCGGAGGTCGACATGGCCTCATCAGATCGGGAGCCCGCGACGCGCCGCAACTGAATGACATCGATGTGATTCCTCGCGTAGACTCGCGAAGCGTCAGGCAGGTGCCGGGGTCGACCCACCGAGCGTCTGCACGGACGCCACGAGGGGAGACACATGGACGCCGCCGCACAGCCGAGCCGCGAGACCGCTGCCGGCCTGGGCGACCGCGACCGCGAGATCCTCGAGTTCGAGCGCCAGTGGTGGAAGTACGCCGGCGCGAAGGAGACGGCGATCCGCGAGTCGTTCGACATGTCGGCCACCCGGTACTACCAGGTGCTGAACGCTCTCATCGATCGCCCCGAGGCCCTGGTCGAGGATCCGCTGCTGGTGCGCCGCCTGCGCCGCATGCGCGCGGAGCGCCAGCGGGCGCGCTCGGCACGGCGCCTCGGCTTCGAGGTCTGACATGGTGTCGCGCAGCTCGGCACGCCGGCGCGACCAGCGAGGCATCGTCTTCCCCTCGCCGGTGATGATCCTGAGCATCGTCGCCGTCGCCATGGCCGGCATCGCCTGGGTCGCCACGCGCCATCACGAGCCCACCGAGCAGCTGGTCACGCCGTCGGCACACCAGACCCCGAGCGCCGACCACTCGACGTACGTCCCGCCGAAGAAGCAGCAGGTCAAGCCGCGGAAGCCGGCGTTCGACCGCTCGAAGTTCCCGGTCTCGGTCTTCAACAACTCCAGCGTCTCCGGGCTCGCCGGGCGGGTGTCCACGCAGGCCTCCCACCTGGGCTGGCAGGTCGTCGGGTCCGACAACTGGTACGGCACGATCCCCGCGACGACCGTCTACTACCCACCCCAGCTGGCGAAGGCCGGCAAGCAGCTCGCGCTCGACCTCGGCATCCACCGGACGATGCCGTCGGTGGCGCCGATGCGGCTCGATCGGCTGACCGTGATCCTCACCGGTCCGCTGGCGCCGACGGGCTGAGGCCGCTCCCGCGCCGCGGCGTCACCGCACGACGTACGCGGCGTACGCAGGCAGGCGGCGTGACAGGGTGAGGCCCGTGCGCTTCACGTCCGCCGACGCCGAGCAGCGGTACGCCGCGCTGGTGGCGGTCGCCGGATCGTCGGTGGTGGGCCTCGACTTCGACGGCACCCTGGCGCCGATCGTCGACGACCCCGATGCCGCACACATCCATCCCGACGCTCCCGAGGTGCTGCTCGACCTGTCGTCGGTCGTGCGGGCGGTGGCGGTCGTGACCGGCCGGCCGGCGCGCAAGGTGCTGGCGCTGGGCGGGCTCGAGGACGTGGGGCGCGAGATCGGGGACGCGGGGCGCGAGCTGTTCGTGATCGGGCAGTACGGGTTCGAGCGGTGGACGTCGACGAGCCGCCGGGTCGTGTCTCCACGGCCGCCCCAGGGGCTGTCCGGCTTCCTGCGTGAGCTGCCTCAGGTGCTCCGCGACGCCCAGGCCCCCGATGCGTTCGTCGAGGAGAAGGGGCTGGCGATCGCCGTCCACACGCGCCGGCTCGACGACCCGGTCGCGGCGTTCGAGCGCCTCCTCCCTCGCCTGTGCGACCTGGCCGACCGGCACGGGATGGCGGTCGAGCCGGGTCGCAACGTGATCGAGGCGCGGTCGCCGGGGATGGACAAGGGCGTCGTCGTGCGCGACCTCGCCGAGACGCTCGACGCAGCCGGCTTCCTCTTCGCCGGCGACGACCTCGGCGACGTCGAGGCCTTCGCGGCCGTCGAGGACCTCCGCGTCCAGGGCATGCCGACCCTGCTCGTGTGCTCGGCCTCGGACGAGGAGAGCGCCCTGGTCGACCGCTCGGACGTCGTCGTGCACGGCCCCGACGGTGTCCTCGACCTCCTCCGCCGCCTGATCGCCGATGCACGTCAGGCGGATAGTCCCTGACGAAATGGTCGTCGTTCGGGGCGGTTCACGACCATTTCGTCAGGGACTATCGACCGCAAGCGTCCGAAGAATGAGACGAGTGACCAGCATGTGGATGGAGTGTGGGGGCGAGGTCGCGGCGTACCTAGGCTGACGGCAGCTCATCGAGAGGGACTGAGGGAACGGCCCGTTGACGTCCCGGCAACCACCACGAGCCTCCCGCCGTACCGGGCGATCCAGGTCCAGCGGTACGGCGGTCGTGGGACACGGTGCCAATTCCGTCCTGCGGCGAGAGTCGCCGCGGGGAAGATGAGAAGGAGGTATCTCCATGAGCGCGCTGGTCCACGAGACCGCAGTCGGGTCGTCCGCCTCGCCGGATGCTCCGGCCCCGGAGCCGGCCGACGACCGACCACTCCGGGCGGGAGCCTTCGGCAACGCGCGGGCACTGACGTGCCGCGAGTGCGGTCACGAGACCGCACTGGGTCCCCACTACGCCTGTCCCGAGTGCTTCGGGCCGCTCGAGGTGGCTTACGACTTCCCGGCCGTGACGCGTGAGGAGATCGCGTCGGGACCGCGCAACATCTGGCGGTACCAGCCCCTGCTGCCGGTCCCGATCGACATCACCGAGAGCCCCAACACCGAGCCGGGCTTCACCCGGCTGCTGCGCGCCGACAACCTCGCCCGCGAGCTCGGGATCGAGCGGCTCTGGGTGAAGGACGACTCCACGAACCCGACCAACTCCTTCAAGGACCGCGTCGTCGCCTGCGCGCTCAGCGCCGCGAGAGAGCTGGGCGCCCAGGTCTTCGCCTGTCCCAGCACCGGCAACCTAGCGAACGCCGTCGCCGCGGCCGGGGCACGCGCGGGCATCAAGACGGTGGTGTTCATCCCGTCGGACCTGGAGCGTCCCAAGCAGGTCAACAGCGCCGTCTACACCGAGAACCTGGTCGCGGTGAACGGCACGTACGACGACGTCAACCGGCTGGCCTCCGAGATCGCCGGCGAGGAGGAGGGCTGGGCGTTCGTGAACGTCAACGTCCGGCCGTTCTACGCCGAGGGGTCCAAGACGCTGGGCTTCGAGATCGCGGAGCAGCTGGGCTGGCGGCTGCCGGACCAGGTCGTGATCCCGGTCGCCTCCGGGTCGCAGCTGACCAAGGTGGACAAGGCGTTCCGGGAGCTGATCGAGCTCGGCCTCGTCGAGGACAGGCCCTACCGCGTGTTCGGGGCCCAGGCGACCGGCTGTTCGCCGGTCGCCACGGCATACAAGGACGGCGTCGACGCGATCCGACCGGTGAAGCCGGACACCATCGCCAAGAGCCTGGCCATCGGCAACCCGGCCGACGGGATCTACGTGCTCGACATCTGCCGGCGCACCGGCGGTGCCGTCGAGGCGGTCGGCGACGACGAGGTGCGCGAGGGCATCTTGCTGCTCGCTCGCACGGAGGGCATCTTCACCGAGACCGCGGGCGGCACCACGGTCGCCTGTCTGAGGAAGCTCGTCGACACCGGACAGCTCGACCCGGCGCTCGAGACCGTCGTGATCAACACCGGGATGGGTCTGAAGACGCTGGACGCCGTGGGGGAGTCGGTCGGTCCCGCCGCGACGATCGACCCGTCGTACGCTGCCTTCACCGCAACCGGCATCGCCTGACCGACCGACAGGAGTCCTCATGAGCGTGTCCGTCCGCATCCCGACGATCCTGCGCACCTACACCGGGGGCGAGTCGGAGGTCACCGCGAACGGCGACACCCTGGCTGCGATCCTCGACGACCTGGACAGCAACTACGCCGGGATCAAGGGCCGCATCGTCGACGAGCAGGGCGAGCTGCGCCGCTTCGTGAACGTGTACGTCGGCAACGACGACGTCCGCTTCCTGGAGAACCTCGACACGGCCACGCCGGAGGGCACCCAGATCTCGGTCATCCCGGCGGTCGCCGGAGGCTGAGCAGCGGTCCGCGTCAGGACGGGTTCTTCGCGAGCCTGCCGATGCTGAGCAGGGCCGAGTGGCGCTGCGCGTAGGCGAACTGCCAGCCGACCGGTACGGCGAGCAGCCAGATCAGCCATTGGTTCGGCATGCCGTCCTCCAGGGACGCAGCGACGGCCGCGACCAGCAACGGGAACACCATCGTCGGCAGCGCGCACGAAAGCAGCCAGAACCGGCCCGTTCCGCCGATGAGTCCGGCGACGAGGGACGACAGCGCGTGCAGCGTCAGGCCGCCGCAGGCCACCCACAGGATCAGCCCGTGCAGGTTCTCGCCGGTCGACGCGGCCTCGCTGATGCCGACGCCGATGAAGAGGATGCCCGTCGTGCTCAGGAGGTGCAGGGGCAGGCCGATGCGAGGTGCCAGCTCGCCGAGGCGTACGCCGGGTGCGGACGCGAAGCCGTAGGAGAAGGTGAGCAGCCACAGGAGCACGAGCAGCGCGAAGGAAGCCAGCACCGTCGAGACGAACTCGCGGTCCCACGGGCTCTGCGCCGCGGTCAGCACCAGGGTGGCCACGGCCTCGCCGAGCACGATGATCACGAAGAGACCGAGCCGTTCGTCGAGGTGCTCCGCGTCGACCCCCACCTCGCGGAACTCCGGCATCTCGCGCTCGCCACGCGTCCCGTGGTCCCGGTCGGCCCCGGCCTTCAGGTGACGCTCCACCCGTTGGTGGAAGTGGACCAGCGCGCGCTGGGCCACCTGTTCCCCACGGACCATGACCAGGCCGAGCTCGAAGAGCACGGCCGCGCCCCAGAGCACGTACTTGCCCGGGACCGCCACCCACAGCGACACGATCCACGGGATCGTGAACGAGCCGAACTGGAGCAGTGGCCACGCCGTCATCAGGCGGCCCGTGCGCAGTGCTCCGCGAGCTGCGAAGAGGCGCACCAGCAGGAACGCCACGGCGAACGCGTTCGCACGATGTCCGGCGTGCCCGGGTGAGGCCGCCGCCATCACCGCGAGCAGGAACATCGAGACGACCACGGTCCGCACGTTGGTCAGCTCGCCGGCGACGTCGGCGTACATCACCACGCTGACCCAGGCGAACCAGACCGCGCCGTAGGTCACGAGGAAGAGCCCGAGCCCGCCCCAGGTCTGGTCCTCGAGCAGCCCTTCGCTCAGCACCGCGACCGCCGCGACCGCCACGAGGTCGAAGAACAGCTCGAGCCACTCGATCCGGCCCGGTGCCTCGTCGTGGGCGGCTGGCTCGGACATGTGCTCATCCTGCCGGACCGTCTGCTTGGGAACTCGGGTGAGACTGGGCGCGTGCTCGACTCGCTCGCGCCGGCGCGCCGCCGACTGGTGCTCGGCGTCCTCGGCCTCGCGGCCCTCGCGGTCGTCGCCGCGACGCTGGCGATCGTGGTTCCGAGGCTGAGCGCCTCCGGCGACGACGTACGCCCGGTCGGCCAGGACGCGCAGCCGCCCGTGCTCCTCGTCCCGGGGTACGGCGGCGGGACGTCCGGTCTCGAGGTGATGGCGGCCGCTCTCCGGCGCGACGGGCGCCAGGTGACCGTCGTACATCTCGCCGGCGACGGCACCGGTGACTTGCACCGGCAGGCCGCGGTGGTCCAGCAGGCCGTCGTGGGGACCGGCAGTCCGTCCGTCGACGTCGTGGGCTACTCCGCCGGTGGGGTGACGGTGCGCCTGTGGGCACGCGCGTACGGCGGAGGCTCGGTGGCGCGCCGGATCGTGACGCTCGGCTCGCCCCAGCACGGAACGGATCTGGCCGCGCTCGCCAACGACCTGGCCCCCGGCCGCTGTCCCGCGGCATGTCGTCAGCTCGCGACCGACAGCGACCTGCTCCGCGAGCTCAACCGCGGGGACGAGACTCCCGACGGACCCGCGTGGGTCTCGATCTGGACGACCGACGACGCGATCTCGACACCGCCCGACACGGCATCGCTCGCCGGTGCCCTCGACTTCTCGGTGCAGCAGGTGTGCCCGGGCGTCGATGTCAGCCACGGGGAGCTGCCCGCGAGCCCCATCGTGATCGCCATGGTGGAGGCACAGCTGAGACAGACGCCACCGACCGTCCCCGGCGCCGGTGTCTGCGGCTAGTCCGTCACGTCCTTGGTAACGAAGTTGGCCCACGCGGCGAGCAGGAACACCACGACGTACCCGACCTGGAGGAGCACTCCGTGTTGGACGTCGTGCCACAGGATCGGGTCGCGGAACAGGTCCACGAACGACAGCCAGTAGCGCGTGAGGAGATACGGGCGCAGCACGTGGGCGGCGTCGAGGGTGAGCAGCAGGGACGAGCCGATCAGCAGGGCCAGGGTGCCCATCGTCGCCGCCAGCGGTGTCCGCACCAGGGTGGAGAGGAACAGCGCCACCGAGGCGACGCCCAGCATCGACAGGAGTGCGTAGAGAAGCGCCAGTGCGGTCCGGCCGGCCAGCTGCGTCCCGGTGAGCGTGGTGCCGGAGAAGGTGGTGGTGGGCTGGTCGGTGGCACCGCCGCCGAGCAGGACCACGCCCAGGACGTACGACGTCGCCGCCACCACCAGCAGCGCGAGCAGCGCGAACGCCATCGCGGCCACCAGCTTGGCCACCAGCAGCCGGGTCCGCCCCACCGGTCGGACCAGCACGTAGCGGAGCGTGCCCTGCTGCGCCTCCCCGGCGATGGCGTCGCCGGCGGTGACGGCGACCGCGGTCGGCAGGAACAGCGGGAGGATCATCGCGATCGCCGCCAGCGGGTACAGCGTGCCGTCGGCCAGCACCGCCGTGAGGAACGCCGGACCGGTGCCGGGTCGTGGCCCGAGATCGGTCCACGCCAGCAGGACCGCCACCAGCGCCGGCAGTGCGTCGATGACCGCGATCGTCACCCAGGTACGTCGGCTCCGCACCAGCTTGACCAGCTCGACCGCGATCATCGGGCCACCCGATCGGCGCCCGCGCCCGTTGCCTCGAGGACGACGTCCTCGAGCGTGCGCCGTTCCGGGACCAGGAGCTCGACCCGCACCCCGCCCTCCACCAGCAGCCGGTTCAAGGCCGCCGGGTCGTCGTGCCGCACGAGCAACCGGTCGGCGTCGACACGCTCGACCTGCCCGTCCAGGATTGCCCGTGCCTGGTCCACGTCCGGCGTGCGGACGTGGAGGCGGCCGGTCGGGCCGCGCAGTGCGTCCAGTCGGTCCTGCACGACGAGGCGACCGCGGTCGAGGACCCCGACGCGGTTGCAGAGCTGATCCACCTCGGCCAGCAGGTGCGACGAGAGGAAGACGGTGGTGCCCTCGCGGTTCAGCTCGGCGAGCAGGTCGCGGATCTCGCGGATGCCTTGCGGGTCGAGACCGTTGGTGGGCTCGTCGAGCACCAGCAGGCGGGGCCGCCGGATCAGGGCCGCGGCCAGGCCGAGGCGCTGGCGCATCCCGAGCGAGTACGCGCGGGCGGGACGTGCGTCGATGCCGCCGAGGCCGACCCGGTCGAGTGCGTCGTCCACGCGGCGTGCGCGATCCGCCCGCGTCTGGCCGCGGCCCATCGCATCGAGGAGGGCGAGGTTCGCTCGACCCGAGAGACCGGGGTACGCCGCCGGCCCCTCCACGAGGGCGCCGACCTGCGGCAGCACCTCACCACCGTGCCGCGGCATCGCCCGGCCGAGCAGCTCGATCGTGCCGGAGGTCGCCAGGACCAGACCGAGCAGCATCCGGACGGTCGTGGTCTTGCCGGAGCCGTTCGCGCCGAGGAAGCCGTAGATGTCGCCGGGCAGCACCTCCAGGTCGACCGAATCGACGGCCACCAGCGAACCGAACCGCTTGGTGAGCCCCTGGGTCCGGATCATCTCAGCCGCGTTCCGGCGACCAGCTGGGCCGTCGCATCGAGGAGCGTCTGGTCCGTCACCGTTCCCGTCACGAGCCACCGGACCCCGTAGCGGCCCGCCCCGGAGCTGACCACGGCCCCCAGCGGGCCGACTCGGAGCAACGGCTGGCCCTGCACCCGGTGCGCGCCGGACTCCGAGAGCCGGCAGGCGAGCTGGCGCCCTTCAGCCGGAGGTAGCGGCAGCACGAGGATCCGCGTCAGCCCGGACCCGTACACCGCGGCCGACCCGCCCGCCGTCCGGGGGAGTCCCGCCACCGCGGCGGGCGCTCGGGCGAACGAGAACTGGTCGGCGGCCTGGGCGATGTCGAGGATCTGGATGGGCCGCACCACGATCTGCTGGGCTGGGTGGAACCGGGTCACGGAGCCGGCCGGGCGGGCGCGGGAGTATGTCGTGAACGCGGTGCTGAGCGCGGGCTGCGACGCGTCGCCGTACACGTCGACCGCGAGGGCACTGCCCGTCTCGGGATCGACCCACATGTCGACGTGGCGGATCGAGCTGCGTGGATCCGACACCCCGACGCGCAGCCCGGCGGCGTCCACGCCCGCGACCCGGCGTGGGGAGAGCCGGCTCACATCTGCCTCGTCGGCGCCGTCGAGCGCCCGGCGGGCGACCTCGGGAGGAAGCAGGTCGGAGTCACGAGGGAGCCGGATCGCCGGGTCGATGAAGGTGCGGGCCTCGCTGCGCTCGTAGTCCCACTGGATCGTCTGCGGGCCCTGGTGGAAGAGGTCGACCTCGCCGGTGTCGAGCAGCCGGTCCACCCGCCAGTCGTCGCTTCCGCGCCACCAGACGCGCAGCCGCGTCTCGCCGCCGAAGAGGTCCGCCAGGTCGGTGAACTCGTCGGTGATCGGGAGGCCCACGCGGCCGCGCACCTCGAGGCTGCCGGAGTACGGCGTCGCGGACGAGTCGCGCACGGCCGCCACGAGGTCGGCGGTGCTGACGGAGGGGTCGTGCGCGGGCCGCGCGCGCCCGGCGTACGGCGCGAGCAGGATCAGTGCCGTCGCCACGGCGGCGAGCCCCCACCGGTGCACCGGCCTCATGTGCCGAACCTACGCGCTGGGCCCGCGGCGGGTTCGGGCTCAGGCGTAGCTGCTCGCCTGGATGGAGTACAGCTCGGCGTACGTCCCCTGTCGCGCCATCAGCTCATCGTGACTGCCCACCTCGACGACGCGTGCGCCGTCGAGGACCACGATCAGGTCGGCCATCCGGACCGTGGAGAACCGGTGGGACACCAGCACGGTGACGCGTCCGTTGGTGGCCTGCTCGCGGGCTCCGGCGGCGAAGCGCTCGAACAGCGCGTGCTCGGTCTCGGCGTCCAGCGCGGCGGTCGGCTCGTCGAGCATGAGCAGGAGAGGCTCGGCGCGCATGTAGCCCCGTGCGAGCGCGAGCTTCTGCCACTGGCCGAAGCTCACGTCGACCCCGTCGTCCCAGGACGGCCCCAGCTGCGTGTCGAGGCCGTGCCGGAGGTCGTCGACGACGGGCGTCGCGCCGGCCCGGTCGACGGCCGCACCGACCGCATGCCGGTCGTCCTGACGCGGCTCGTCGCCGAGGCCGACGGAGGTCGCCGCCACGAACTCCAGCCGCGCGAAGTCCTGGAACGCCCCGGCCAGACGCTCGCGCCACTCCTCGATGTCGACGTGCCCGATGTCGACGTCGTCCGCCGTGATGCGCCCCGAGCTTGGTGCGTACATGCGGGCGAGCAGCTTGACGAGGGTCGACTTGCCCGCGCCGTTCTCGCCGACGACGGCGACGACGCTGCCGGCGGGCAGCGTCAGGTCGACGTGCTGCAGGACCTCCCGGCTGGTGCCGGGATAGGCGAAGGAGACGTCCTCGAAGCGGATGCCCTCCGCGAGCTGCTCCGGCGCGGACAGGTCCGCCCCGGCGTTCTGCTCGGCCGCGAAGTCCTCCAGCCACGCCAGCCGCTGGGCGGAGTCGAGCCAGATGCCGCGCAGGAAGCCGAGCTCACCCACCGCCGACCCGACGTACGCCGAGAGCCGTCCGCCCGCCGTCAGCACGAGGACCACGGCGCCGGGGCCGCGGTCGAGGCCGGCGACCACCCAGACCACCGCGGCGACGAACGCGAGCGAGAACACCGCCCAGGCCAGGGTCAACCAGGCGGCGCTGGCCAGGTTGGTCACCCGGATCGGCCCGAACCAGCTGCCCCACGCCGTACGTCGTCGGACGACGAGGTCGGCCTGGTTGCCGGTGACGCGGACCTCCTTGCCCGGTGGTGGCGTCGTGGCGACGGTGAAGAGGTGGCGGCCCAGACGGCCATGGGGGGCGACGCGCTCCTCGGTGCGTTTCTCGACCTTGGGCCGCCACGCGGCGACTGCCAGCAACGGCAGCGCGGCCAGTGGCAGCAGCAGCAGGGCGGGGTGGATGGCGGCCAGGAGCAGGCAGACGAAACCGAGCCGCAGCAGCCAGCCCACCATCGTGAACATCGACCGGAAGAGATGGTCGAGGGCGAAGACACCGGTGCGCAGCACGGCGATGCGGTCGAGGTACGCCGGCCGCTCGTGGTGCTCGACGGTGGCCACCTCGGCCTGGAGCCGGGCGACGTGACCCTGGAACATGATGTTCAGCCGGTCACCGAGCCGCCGGGTCGTGCGGTCGAGGGTGACCGACAGCGCCCACATCAGCGTCGCGGACGCCGCGAGTCCCGCGGCGCCGACGTACACCCGCGTCTCGTGGTGGTGCACGAGTCCGTCGGTGACCAGCGCCAGCCAGATGCCGACCAGGACGTCGGGCAGGGCCTCGAGGGTCGTCATCGCCAGCGACGCCCACAACAGCCTCGGCTCGGCGCGGTAGCCGTGCTTGACCACGCGGACCATCGAGGGCACGGGCGCCGGGAGGCCTCCCGCGGCGTCCGCCGCCCCCGGCGAGCGACGACCCTTGGTCTCGCTGCCGGTGTCGGTGGTGGTCTCAGAGGGAGTCATGGACGACCTCCTCACCGTGCTCGTCGAGCTCGCGCTCGTCCTGGAACCGGCTGGCCTGCAGGTCGTACATCGTGTGGTAGCGCCCGCCCAGCGCGACGAGCTCGTCATGGCTGCCGAGCTCGATCGCGCGGCCGTGCTCGACGACGCAGATGAGCTCGGCCTGACGCACCGTCGAGAACCGGTGGGAGACCAGGATCGTGGTCGCGTCGGCCGTCGCGGCGAGCACCCGTCGGAAGATCTCGGACTCACCCCGCACGTCGAGCATCGCGGTCGGCTCGTCGAGGAGGACCGCGTTCGCACCGGTGCCGACCTTGGCGATCGCGCGCGCCAGGGCCACGCGCTGCCACTGTCCGCCGGAGAGGTCCACGCCGTCGGGGTAGCCCCTGGCCATCGGGGCGTCGAGGTCGGCGAGGTCGAGCGCGCCCGCCTCCGCCAGCGCGCGCTCGACCACCGCCGTGGGGGCACCGGTCGGCGCGACGTTGTCACGGAGGGGAAGCTCGTAGCGGACGAAGTCCTGGAAGACGGCAGCCAGGCGGGCCCGCCACGCCGCGAGGTCGAGGTCGCGGAGGTCGACCCCGTCAATCTCGATCGAGCCGGAGTCGGGGTCGTAGAGCCGGCAGAGCAGCTTGGCGATGGTGGTCTTGCCCGCGCCGTTCTGGCCCACGATGGCCAGCGACGCCCCGGCGGGGATCGTGAGGTCGAAGCGCTGCAGCACCGGTCTGCTGCCGGTGGGATAGGTGAACGTGACGTCGCGGAACCGGATCTCGGGTGCCCGGTCCGGCGGTGCGACCGTGCCGCCCGTGCGAGAGAGCGCACCTGCCGCCGCCATCTCGACCTCGAGGCGCTCGATCGCGACGACCGGAGCGGCCGCGCCGTCGAGCGCCCAGCTGAGGCCGCCGAAGGCGATGGCGCTCGCGCCGAACGCCGCGCCGGCGTAGGTGACGACGGACTGGAGGTCGAGGGTGCCGGCGTACCCCTCGTGGGCGAGGACGCCGAACAGCAGCGCGTTGGCACCGAGGACGATCAGCAGGGCGCCCGTCAGGGACTTCTCGCGGAGCCGGGTGGCGTCGTACTGGAGCTGGTGGAGGTGGAGCCGGTGACTCGTGAAGCGCTCGAGCAGCCACGGCGCCAGCCCGAACAGCCGGACCTCCTTGGCGGCGGCGGGCTCGGTCGCGAGGTCGTAGGCGTAGTCGGTGTGACGGCGGGCGGTCTTCACCTCGTCGGTGTTGCGGTCGCGCCAGACGCCGCTCTCGCGGAGGAGCCAGTGGGTGGAGCCCCAGGCCGCGAGCAGGAGCAACGGCGCCCACCAGCTGAACCCGAGCAGGACCAGTGCCGAGGCGACGCCCCCGAGGAGCATCACCAGACCCTGCGCGATGAAGTCCATGTTCATGAACATGGGCGGGCCGGTCCACCCGAGGTCGAAGTCGCGGGCGGTGGTGAGGTCGTTGGTGAGATCTCCCCGCTCGAGGTGGCCGACGCCCTCGGGTCCGAGAGTGGTGGCCATCAGGTGCTCGTTGAGGACCGTGCTGACGTGGTGGCCGAGCAGGGCGCCGACGACCTGGTGGACGGGCGGGCTGACCTGGGAGACCACGAAGACGACACCGAACGCCGCGAGCGGCGCGGTCAGCGACCCGCCGGACTCCACCCGCCCCACCAGGACTCCCGTGGCGATCGCGACCCCGGCCGGGACGAGCGCGCGGACCAGGAGCAGCCCCCACCACACGCTGGCGAACCCCGGGACCTCGCGAGTGATCGTCACGAAGAAGCGTGTGGCCGGCCGAGTGCGCAGGTCGGCCCAGCGACCATGCAGGATCCGAGACGGTGACGGGGCCACGGCGTCACCCTAGGACCGGGTACTGACATCGGCCGCGGCTCCAACCTTTCCGGCGGCCGGCGCGTTTCTGAGAGCGTGTCAGCGACCTGGGAGGCGGACTGGCAGATGGACGGGGTCGAGCACGGCGTCGACGACCGGGAGGAGTTCACCCGGTGGGCCCGTGCGCGTCAGCAGCACCTGCTGCGCGTCGCCCTGCTGATGACCGACGACGTCGGCCGGGCCGAGGACCTCGTCCAAGACGCGTTGACCCAGGTCGCCGTGCGCTGGCGCAAGCTGCGCACCTCGAGCCCGGACGCCTATGCGCGCACGGTGATCTACCACGGCAACGTCACGTGGTGGCGCCGCCGTCGACGCGAGGTGCTCACCGCCGATCCCGCCGAGCGCCCCGCCGCCCGGGCCGTTCGAGACCCCTCGTCCGGCGGCTCCACCGGTGTCGAACGCCGACTCCTGGTACGCCGAGCGCTCGCGTCGCTCACGGCGCGTCAGCGCGCGGTCGTCGTGCTGCGCTACTTCGAGGACCTGACCGAGCGCGACGCCGCGCAGGTGCTCGGTGTCTCCGTCGGGACCGTGAAGAGCCAGACCCACCTGGCGCTGCGGCGTCTCCGGGAGGCCGCACCGGAGCTGGCCGAGCTGCTGCAGGAGGAACCGCGATGACCGACACCCTGCGTGACCTGTTGCGCGAGTCCGTCGCCGACGCCGAGATGCCCGACGTGGCGGACCGGGCCTGGCGTGCCGGTGGCCGGATGCGACGCCGTCGCGCCGCCTCGGCGGTAGCGGGCGTGGCCGCGGTGGCCGCCGTGGTCGGAGGACTCGTCTGGGTCGCCGGCCAGGGTCCCGACCACCCCGGGGCGACCCCCGTTCATCGTCCGACGTCACCGACACCACCGACGTCGCCGACACCGCCGTACGACGAGAAGCGCGGGAAGCCCGACGCGGAGTACCTCGGCACCTCGGTGTGGTGGGCGCCGCGTGTTTCGCAGGAGAGCGCGCTGCCGGAGTACCGCTCGAACCCGATGCCGACGACGATCGACCTCCTCGCCCCGGACAGCGGACTCGTCGGCGACCCCGTCGGACACGCGCTCGCCGCCTTCGCCGTGTACGCCTCCGACGGGTCCGTGTCCATGGTGAAGGTGCTCGGTCCGGACGGCCTCCTCCGGGGCGTCGACCTCGTGCCGTCTCCGGGTGAGCCTGCTCCCGTGCTGCCGATGCGTGACCCCGAAGGCAACCTCCGCGTGCGGGCCGGAACCTCCATGCTCTCGCCCTCGGGGGAGTACCTGATGTTCCCGCAGGACGGCTCGATCCGGCTGCTGCGACTGCGGGACGACCGGTGGTCGACGATCGACACCGGATCGCACGGGACGTGGGACGCGACGTGGACGGCGAGGGGGGACATCGTGCTGTGGAACCCGGACCGGCCCGGCGCCGCGGCTCCGGTATACGACGTCACCGGCGCCCGGGTGGCTCGCGGTGGTGCGACCGACGACCTGCAACCGCGGTGGAACAGCGATCCCTACGGTCTCCCGCGACGGTCGCCGGGGGGCTCGCTCGCGCAGAGCTACGTGGCGGGCGCCGACGTACCCCAGCCTCCGGCTCTGCACCTGTCTCCCCGGCAGTCCGACTGGATCGGAGTGGCTTCCGGCCCGGACGCGATCCTGGAGCTGCCCCAGGAGATGGAGCGGCAGAAGCAGTGCTGCCAGGTAGCGGGCTGGCTGGACCGTTCCGACCTCGTCTACGAGTCGCGCTCGAGCGAAGAACTGCGGTTGATCGCGTGGCGGATGGGGACCGGGCGGTTCTGGCAGGTGGCGCGCGTGGTCGGCTGGACTCCCGGCCAGGAGAGCGTCGTCTCGTCGTACGCGAGGCTCTACTGACCGAGGCCGCTGCGCCGGCTAGTGGGTCTTCCTCCCCTCGCGCAGGCCGGTGACCGTCTTCTCGATCCGCGTGGCGCGGGTCTCGGGCTTCTTGGCCTCCTCCACCCACCGCACCCACTCCTTGCGGTGGGTGAAGGAGAGGCCGTCGTACGCCGCTCGCGCGTCGTCGTCCATCGCGGCCGCCAGGTCGTCGGGCACCGTGACCTCGCGGGGTGCGGTGTCCGGCTCGATGTCGACGGTGATGTCCTCACCGGCGGCGACGCCCGCAGCCGCGCGGTTCTCGGCGTTCAGCGGCACGTAGAACTGCCCACCCATGCGCACCGCGGTGGTCCGGTAGGTGTGACAGTTGATCGTGATCGTCACGGGCGGCCGCTTGCTCGACCCCAGCGCCTCGATCACCGCGTCCGGGACGGGGATCCCCGTCCCGGTCTTCCCACCCAGCTCCACCGTGCTCTCGAACCTCATCCCCCCGATCCTGCCAGCGGACTTCCGGGATAGTCCCTGACGAAGTGGTCGCATTTCTGTGGAAAACACGACCATTTCGTCAGGGACTATCTCCCGGGAGCTGTGCCAGGCGATCGGCGAGGTGGGCGCGTTCGGGCTCGTTGTCGCACAGCTCCACGGCCCGGGTCAGCTCGGCGCGGGCCTCGTCGGTCCGACCCACCCGGGCGAGGAGCTGGCCGCGGACGCCGGGCAGGCGGTGACCGGGCAGCTCGAGCCCGTCCAGGGCACGCAGTCCGGCGAGCGGTCCGTCGGCCTCGCTGATCGCCACGGCCCGGTTGAGCCGGACCACGGGCGTGTCCTCGAGGACGAGCAGCTCGTCGTACCGCTCCACGATGCGCGGCCAGTCGGTGGCATCGGGGTGCGGCGCGATCGCGTGCTCCGCGGCGATCAGCGCCTGGAGGAGGTACGGCGTGGCAGGTGCGGTGACGTGTGGCGTGAGGACGTCGAGAGCCTCCGTGATCTCCTCGGCGTGCCACAGCCCGCGGTCCTGGTCGGGGAGCAGCACCAGCCGCCCCTCACGCACCCGGGCGTCGCGCCGCGAGTGCTGCAGCAGCATCAACCCCAGGAGTCCGTCGAGGTCCGCCCGGGACGGCAACAGCTCTCGCAGCAGCCGGGCCAGGCGGATGGCCTCGGCCGCCAGGTCGATGCGCACGAGCTCCGCACCCGATGGGGGCGCGTACCCCGCGGTGAACGCCAGGTAGGCGACGTCCGCCGCCCGACCGACGCGGTGCTTCAGGTCGGGGCCGAGCGGTACCTCGAACCGCTCTCCGGCGAGGCTCTTGCGCGACCGCGTCAGCCTCGCCGCCATCGTCGAAGTCGGCACCAGGAAGAGGCGCGCGATGTCCGCCGTCGAGACGCCCACGACCATGCGGAGCGTCAAGGCGGCGGCGTTCTCCCGCGAGAGAGCGGGGTGGGCGCACAGCATCACCAGCCGCAGCCGCTCGTCGCGAACCGGTTCGCCGGCGTCGGCCATCACCCGCTGTGCCTCCTCCTGCAGGTCGGCCTCGACCGCGAGCACCGGCAGCCGCCTGGCCGCCACCGCCTCCGCCCGAAGCCGATCGAGGATGCGCCTGCGGGCACTGGTCAGCAGCCAGGCCGGCGGGTTGTTCGGTACGCCGTCGCGCGCCCACGTGCGCGCCGCCGCCTCGAACGCGTCGGCGAGCCCGTCCTCGGCCAGGTCGAGGCGTCGGTACTGCGCGACCAGGAGGGCGGTCAACCGGCCCCACTGGTCGCGCCAGGCGGCCTCGAGAGCTCCGTCAGCCGTCATATCCCTCGATCTCGATGACGGGGCGCACCTCGATCGTGTAGCCGTCCGGAAGCAGCCGCACCAGGTCGAGCGCGGTCTCCACCGAGTCGACGTCGAGCAGGTAGAAGCCGCCCAGCTGCTCGGCGACCTCGGCGTACGGCCCTTCGGTGACCAGTCGTTCGCGGCCCCGGCCGGGCCGCAGCGTCACCGCTTCCTTCGGCAGCGCGAGCGCCTCACCGCCGAGCATCTCACCGGCCTCACGCACCGCCTTGTCGAAGGACCGGTGCCGGTCGAAGACCTCGTCCCGTTCGGCCTGCGTCGCTCGGTCCCATGCCTCCGGGTCCTCCTCGGCCATCAGCACCACGAACTTCATCGCCATCCGTCCTCTCGGCAGGTGAGTCTGTCATCGCGATGACGGGCGTGGGGGACCTCATTCGACACCAGGGCACCGACCGGAGAGCGCGCGCGTGCCCGGTGGTCGGCTCACCCGGCGAACGGCGACTCGCCTGCAGGACCTCTTGACAGCGCCGGGTGACCGTTCTTGATTCGTGGGATGGAAATCATCTCGGAGAAAGGTCAAGGCTCGCGCTCATCCGGTCCGAGCCGCCGCGCGTTCGTATCGATCTCGGCCGCCACCGCCACCGCGGCAGTCGCCGGACCGATCGCCCTCTCAGCGTCTCCCGCGCACGCCGGACCGGCGGGACACGCCCCTCTCGACGCCTATCACGCCGACCCCGCCCTGCGGCAGCTGCTGAAGCAGATCGACCCGCACCGGATCCAGGCCACCATCCAGCGGCTGGTCCAGTTCGGCACCCGACACACGTTGTCGAGCCAGACCGACCCCGTACGCGGCATCGGTGCGGCCACTGACTGGGTGTTCGAGCAGATGCAGGGCTTCGCCGCCGCGTCCGGCGGGAACATGACGGTCCAGAAGCAGAGCTTCGTGCAGCCGGTGTCCAGCCGGGTCCCGACCCCGACCACGATCACCAACGTCATCGCCACGCTGAAGGGGACCGCAACGCCGGAGCGCTTCTACGTCATCACCGGGCACCTGGACTCCCGGGTCACCGACGTCATGGACTTCACCAGCGACGCGCCGGGCGCGGACGACGACGGCTCCGGGGTCGCCTGTGTGCTCGAGCTCGCCCGGGTGTTCGCCACGCACCAGTTCCCCGGCACCATCGTGCTCGCCACCGTCGCCGGCGAGGAGCAGGGGACCTACGGCTCCATCCACATGGCCGACCAGATGGCGGCAGCCGGAAACGACGTGCAGGGCATGTTCAGCAACGACATCATCGGGGCCAGCCACTCCTTCGACGGCCACCCACCGGACCCCCTCACGGTGCGCATGTTCCTGGAGGGCATCCCCACCGCCGCGAGCGCCAACGACGTCGCGCTCATGAAGTCGGTGGGCGGAGAGAACGACGGGGTCTCCCGGCAGTTCGGGCGGTTCGTCGAGTCCGTGGCGCCGTTCAGCCTCACCGGCATGAACATCCGGACGGTCTGGCGTCGCGACCGCTACCTGCGCGGCACGGACTCCCTCTCCTTCCAGGCCCACGGATACCCCGCTGCGAGGCTCTCCGAGCCCCGCGAGAACTTCAACCACGAGCACCAGAACGTCCAGGTGGTCGACGGCGTCCAGTTCGGCGACCTGATCGACTTCGTGGACTTCGACTACATCGCGCGGGTGTCCAGGGTGAACGCCGCCGCCCTGTGGGGCTTGGCCTCATCGCCCAGCACGCCGAAGGGCCTGATGATGCACACGGCGCCTCCGGGCACCCTGTCCGGCACCAACCTGACGACCATGGACTGGAAGGCGAACCCGGAGACGAACCTGAGCGGGTACGAGGTGGTGCTCCGAGAGACGACCGAGGCCGACTGGACACGCAAGATCCCGGTCGGGAACGTCACCACGGTGACGCTCGACATCAGCAAGGACAACGTGCAGATGGGCGTTCGGGCCGTGGACCGGAACGGGAACCACAGTCCGGTCGCGTTCCCGACCGTCGTCAACTGACGGCGCCGGCAGCGACGTCCACGGGGCGAGGCGCAGGGCGGGGGGCGACGATCAGGTGCCGGCCATCGGCCGGATCTCGATCACGCCCTCGCCCTTGCCGAGCACCTTGCAGCACTCGATCAGGTCGTCGAGGTCGTCGGAGTCGACCACGTAGAACCCGGTCAGCTGCTCGGCCGTCTCGGCGTACGGGCCCTGCGTCACGCTCTGCTCCCCGTCCGGCGACGTGCGCAGGACCCGTGCCTCGCTGCTCGGAGCGAGCTCGGCGCCGCCGGTCACCTTGTGCCCCCGCTCGGCGAGCTTCTTGGCGAACTCCGCGTGCACGGCGTACATCTCCTGCTTCTGCGCCTGCGGCGTGGCGTCCCACGCGGCCTCGTCACCGGGCAGGAGTACGACGTAGCTGGTCATGGCTGTCCTCTCGAGTGGTGGTGTGAGTGTCCCCCTCGAAGCCATGACGCGCGAGAGTCCGTGAATTCGACAGCGCTGAGCGCTCAGTCGTCGCCCTGGCTCTCGATCGGACGGATCTCGACCGCGTGGTGGGCGTGGACCAGCACCTGGGCAGCGTCGAGGAGCGCATGCTCGTCGTCGATGCTGACCAGGTAGAAGCCCGAGAGCTGCTCGGCTGACTCGGCGTACGGGCCGTCGGTGACCAGCGCGGTGCCGTTGGGTCCGCGTCGGATCGCATGAGCCTTCTTCCACGTCGAGAGCTCGGCCCCTCCGGTCTGCTTGTGGCCGCGCTCGGCGAGCAGTCGCGCGAACTCCCGGTGGTGGCCGTACATCTCCTGCTTGTACTCGTCCGAGGCGTTGTCCCAAGCGGCCTCATCGCCGGGCAGGAGTACGACGTAGCTGGTCATGGCTGTCCTCTCGGGTCGTGAGGGTGAGTGTCCCCCTCATCCCGATGACGCGCGAGTGCCCGAGAGATCGACACCGGTCGCTCAGGTCCCCTCCACAGGGCGGATCTCGACGGCCGGGTGCGAACGGAGCAGGACGTGGGCGACATCGAGCAACCCGGCCTCGTCCTCGGTGGTGACGAGGTAGAACCCGGACAGCTGCTCGGCCGTCTCGGCGTACGGGCCGTCGGTGACCAGCGCGGTGCCGTGCGGGCC
>DATBDF010000100.1:0-23221 GCA_036270075.1 Nocardioides sp. | reverse complement strand
CTCAGCTGGTAGGTGCTGAAGCCAGGCAGTTCGCGAGCCGCTTGGCAGCGTGGGCGACCCGCTGCGCCTGTGCCTTCTCGGCCCTCTTGTTCTTCTTCGTGGGGTGCGCCGCGAAGTGGGCCGCGAGGACGTCGAGCTTGGCGGTGGCCTTGTCGACCTGAGCCTGCTGGGTGGAGCAGGGCGCGGGCTTCCCACCGTCGGCGAACGCCGTCGGGAGGGCGACAGCGGCGGCCGATCCGAGGGCCACCGTCGAGACGAGGGCGACGGCGGTGGTACGAATCCGGTTCATAGTGATCCTTCTGGGGGCGATGGGGGGTTTCGCTCGGACGTGTGGACACACGCCTCAGTACGTACAGCGCCACCTGGACCCAAAACGTCACATCCCACGCACCGCGCACCGGGACGCGGCGTTCTTCGCGGCACTCGAGGGCCTCGATCTCGGCGGGCCCCGTGGCGGGGAATGATGTTGCGTTCTTGCGGGTACTCCACCCTGATGGGCAGGGACGACCCAGCACTGCTTCGGATGCTTCGCGCGGGCACCGACGAGGGTCGTGAGCTCAATCAGGCGCTGGACGGGCTGGCTCGCATCTTCGGCCGTCACCAGGCGGCGGAACGGATCGGCGCTCACGTCACGTGCCGCGAGGCGAACCTCATCGCCTATGTCCTGGTCGTCAGTCGCCACCTCGACGCCGCGGTGGTGTGGCTGGACGAGCACGCAGCCAGCGACTCCGAGGGCGAGTGGCACGGGAGTGCAGACTTCGACGCCGCTCGCTACATGCACCTCGATCGTTAGCCCCCCGCACCGATGGGCTCGCCGGCATCGGTCGCCGGCGGGTGGTCCCCCATCCCGATGGATGGTGTGCAGCCGGTCGCCGGGCGCCTAGCCTGGGGGAGTTCACGGAGGATCGAATCCGATCTGGCATCGCGTGGGTGAGGGCTCACACGCTGCGGGATGCTCCCGTGCACGGGAGGCGCCCCGCGGCTTTCCCATCAACACCCATGTGTCGCGGGTCGCCGGCCCGGGCTGCTCGCGCTTCACCTGGATTGGGCATTGCCGAGTGCCGGTCTCGAGGCCTAACGTGACAGTTGTCTTCGACAACGGCATCCCCGCGCCGTACGGAGACGGTCCACCGGGAACCAAACCCCGTGACCCGGTGGGGGTACCGGCGCCTCCGGTACACCAACGCGATGCCCCGGACATGGAGAGCCGGGGCATCGCCACGGTCGGCCCCGTCCACGGACGAGCCTCCCGATGCACCCGCAGGACAACGGGCGTGCCTACAGGGCGACCAGCGCCGCGATGAAGAGGACGAACGCGGACCAGGTCGTCGCGAGCTGGATCCAGTTGATCGTGAAGTACTTCTGCCGACCCGCCACCCAGGTCGGCGGCATCGCGTCGGGGTCCCAGGCGAGCATCACGTGGTAGTGAGGCGTCTTCACGGTGTTCGACACGATGATCACGCCGACGAACACGATGACCAGCCCGATCGCCGTGAGCAGGAACGAGGTGGATCCGCGTTCGTCCCAGAGGAGCACGAGCGCCACGATCGGCAGCAGGAACATCCCGAGCGACCACCCGAGGTTGTAGACCTTGCCCCACGACTGGTCGGCGTATCGCAGGAACGCTTCCATGAAGGTGCGGAATTCGCGGCCGTTCATCGCGGTGAGCATCGGCCGCATGATCGTGCACAGCATCCCCAACAGTCCGGATGCGAGCCCCGAGAAGAAGACGGTCGCTGCGAGCACCCACTCCTCACCCGTCATGGCGGACCCTTCCTCTGGGCGTTGTGAGACACGCTAGGCCCGCGTCGGGAGGCTGTCGACGGGCGGGAAGGACGTCGGCGTACGCGTTGTCTAGCTCGAGGAGAGCGGGATCTCCCAGGCCACCTTCGTGGTGACGGCGCCGTCGAACGAGGCGCCGTTCTTCGTCGCCTTCCAGCCGGCGGGGAGCGTGCCGGTGGGTTGGTAGCCGTCCGGCCAGATGACCCTCAGGTGGTAGACCGGCGGTGAGACGAGGTCCTGCGGGTCGATGTCGAGCCGGTAGACCATCGTGCTCGAGTCCAGGACCTGGGCGGCATGCAGCATCCGGTAGGTGACGTCGAACGTGCTGGACTGGCCGCTGTTGAGCATGAACCCGTCCTGGACGAACTTCCGGTTCTTGACCGTCGCAACGTTGGGGAAGTGCACGGGGAGGTCGGCCGGCTTGCCGTCGACGTGCGCCGACGTGACGGTGGCCTTCCGGGGCAGGAACAGGGCGACCCGGGTGCCGAGGTACCGGGTGGGGTAGCCCGCTCGGGGGTCCTCCCCGGGGAGCGCGTACGGCGGCGCCTGGTTGGTGGTGACGACGTGCAGGTTCGCCAGTCCGGTGCCGTCGGGACGGAGACGGACCGTCGAGGTGACGTCGCGGTGCTGCCAGTAGTCGGTCTTGCTGCCGTTGGTGTTCTGGCTGAAGATGCCGAGGTAGTCGTACGGCGTCTTGCTCAGGTCTCCGGCGAGGCCGACCTTGTCGAGGCTCTTCTCGACCCGGCGGTTGCGCGAGTAGATGACGAAGTGCCGGCCCTGTGCGCTGGTCATCAGGGACCTCACCTTGTCCGACATCTGGCCGCCCTCGAAGAACTGCTGGCGGAACGCCGGCACGAGCTCGGCGTTGAGCCGATGCCGCTGCTCGTTCGAGGCGAAGTTTCCGTAGCTGCCCCCCAGGGTCTTCACGAGGTTGTCCGACGTGATCGTGCCGAACGACCGCATGTCGATCGGGCCGGTGATCTTGAAGAGGTTGGCCAGGCCCTGGAGGTCGATCGCGATGAGCCCGTTGAACGGCGTTCCCGGGAACGCCTTCTGGTAGCCGCGGAGGAGCTCCTCACCCGAGACCGACCACCAGGGCGAGAACGTCGAGTTGGTGACGCGCTGGGCGGGTCGGGGGTGGAACGGGTTCCCCGGGACCCGGGGCCAGACCTGGACGTCGCCCTGGGCACTCAAGTCGTCCACGTTGACGCTGCTGCCGAACCTCGCCACGCCGTTCTTGAACTGCACCGTGGTGAACGACAGCGCCCCACCGCCGGAGTAGCGGAGCTCGGCGGGGTTGAGCATGGCGAGCAAGTAGGTGCGCGAGCCGTGGGCGCCGACGAGTGACGGAAGGGCACGGATCAGCGGCCCGTTCGACCGGTAGGTCTCCTGCAGCGGCATCAGGTAGTTCAGTGCCGTCGTCTTCGCATGTGTGACGGACGAGCCGACGAGGGGCGTGGACCCGTTGACCTGCTGGAGGTCGCTGAGTGCCTGGTCGAGGTGGCCGCCGATGGAGGTAGCCCGATCTGCGACGTCCTGGAGCAGCTTCACGTCGATCCGCTGACCGCTCATGATCTTGGCCGAGCGTCCGGACACGATCGGATAGATCCCGACCCCGAGCTGGGCCGCCGAGGTGGTCTCGTCGAGGGCATCGACGAGGTGGCGCTCGTCCTGGACCGCGCCACGGGCCACGGGCACCACCGACCACACGTCTCCGCCGACGCCGCCGACATCGCTCTGCGCCTTGTCGACGTGCCCACGAGCGGAGTCGACGTACTGCCGGGCCTCGGCGTACCGGTCGTCCTGCAGAGCTGCCTTGGCCGAGGTGAGGTCGTCCTGGGCGGCCTGGGCCTCGTGCTTGGCCGAGACCAACGGCCACGCGAGAAGTGCCATCGCGACACCGGCGACCACGACGACGAGCAGGACACCGAGGATGATCAGCCGACGCCGTGAGCGGCGGCTGCGGCGGACCCGCACCTTGACGCGGACCATCTCCGGCGCGCGCGTGCCGTCCCCGGAGGGGTCGGCGGCGGTGTGCTCGTCGGTGGTCACGGCACGAGTAAACAGGGTGCCGCCTGATCAGGCAGGGTAATGCGCGCGAAGTACCCGGGACCCGCTGGATACGATCGACCGGTCCTCTCGAACCCCCCAGGAGCTGTCGTGTCCGACCTGAAAATCGTCCTCACCCACGCCGGAGCGCGTGAGGAGCGGGCGGTCACGACGGGCACCCGCGCCTGGGAGCTGTACGCCGACGACCCGGCCGTGATCGCGGCCCGCGTCGGCGGCGTGCTCCGCGACCTCGCCTACCAGCTCCAGGACGGCGACGAGGTCGAAGGGGTCGCGATCGACAGCCCCGACGGCCACGACATCCTCCGTCACTCGACCGCGCACGTCATGGCCCAGGCCGTCCAGCAGCTGTGGCCGGACGCCAAGCTCGGCATCGGGCCGCCGATCGAGAACGGGTTCTACTACGACTTCGATGTCGAGACCCCGTTCCACCCCGACGATCTCGAGAAGATCGAGACCGCGATGCGCAAGATCATCAAGGAGGGCCAGCGGTTCTCGCGCCGCCCCGTGAGCGATCACGACGCGCTCGCGGAGCTCGAGGGCGAGCCGTACAAGATCGAGCTGATCGGGCTCAAGGGCTCCGGCCACGCCGAGGACGCCGCGGAGGGTGCGGACGTCGAGGTCGGCGGCGGCGAGCTGACCATCTACGACAACCTGCGTCGTGACGGTGAGCTCGCCTGGAAGGACCTCTGTCGGGGGCCGCACCTGCCGACCACCAAGCGGATCCCCGCGTTCAAGCTGATGCGCACGGCCGCGGCGTACTGGCGTGGCAACGAGAAGAACAAGCAGCTCCAGCGGATCTACGGCACCGCATGGGAGAGCAAGGACGCGCTCGCGGCGTACCTCCACCAGCTGGAGGAGGCCGAGAAGCGCGACCACCGCAAGCTCGGCCGTGAGCTCGACCTGTACTCCTTCCCCGAGGAGCTCGGCCCGGGTCTGGTCGTCTTCCACCCCAAGGGTGGTGTCATCAGGCGGGTGATGGAGGACTACGTGCGGCAGCGGCACATCGAGGAGGGGTTCTCCTACGTCAGCTCGCCGCACATCTCCAAGGACGGGCTGTTCCACACCTCGGGTCACCTGCCGTACTACGCCGACACCATGTACCCGCCGATAGAGCTCGAGGGCGCGAAGTACCAGCTCAAGGCGATGAGCTGCCCCATGCACAACCTGATCTACCAGTCGCGCGGGCGGTCCTACCGTGAGCTGCCGCTGCGGCTGTTCGAGTTCGGCGGGGTCTACCGGTACGAGAAGTCCGGGGTGGTCGGCGGGCTCACCCGCGTGCGCGGGATGACCCAGGACGACTCGCACTCCTACGTCACCCCCGAGCAGGCTGCCGACGAGGTCAAGCACCTGCTGAACTTCTGCCTCGGCCTGTTCCGCGACTTCGGACTCGAGGACTTCTACCTCGAGCTCTCGACCCGCGACGACAAGAACAAGGACAAGTTCCAGGGCTCGGACGAGGACTGGGAGACCGCGACTGCGATCCTGCAGCAGGTCGGGGACGACTCCGGGCTCGACCTGGCCCCTGACCCCGGCGGCGCGGCGTTCTACGGACCCAAGATCTCGATCCAGGCCAAGGACGCCATCGGACGCACCTGGCAGCTGTCGACGGTGCAGTACGACTTCGGGCAGCCCGCAGGCTTCGGCCTGGAGTACGTCGCGGCGGACGGCTCCCACCAGCAGCCGGTGATGATCCACTCCGCCAAGTTCGGCTCCATCGAACGGTTCATCGGTGTACTCGTCGAGCACTATGCCGGCGCGTTCCCGCCGTGGCTGTCGCCGGTGCAGGTACAGGGCATCCCGATCGCCGAGCGGCACGTCGCCTATCTCGAGGACGTCGCGAAGCGCATGGGCGAGCGCGGGCTACGGGTGGAGATCGACGACTCGGACGACCGGATGCAGAAGAAGATCCGCAACGCCCAGCTGCAGAAGGTGCCCTTCATGGTCATCGCCGGCGACCAGGACATGGAAGCCGGGGCGGTGTCGTTCCGCTACCGCGACGGCCGCCAGGACAACGGCGTCCCGATCGAGGAAGCGATCGAACGCGTCGCGGCGGCCGTCGCCTCGCGTGAACAGGTCTAGCCGGTCACGTCGCGTCGCTCGTAGGCCTTGTTGGCGATCCGCCACTCGCCGTCGGGACGGCGTAGGAGGACGAAGACGTCGGTGAAGTCGACCTCGCCGTGATGCAGCGTCATCACAGCCGTGGCGACGGACCCGCGCACCTCGAGGCGCTCGACACGGCGGCTCCGGCCCACCTCGTCCGGAGCCGGGCCGTCGAAGACGCCGGCGAACGACTCGACGTCCCACGAGGAGAGCTCGCCGTCGCGGTAGCCGTCGATGTGCGCGCTCGGCAAGAACGCGTCGCCGAGGTACGACGCGTCGCCGGTGGCGTGGCACAGCGCATAGGCGTGCAGCGGGCGGAGGACGGCAGCGTCGACCACGACCTCGGGCGAGACGTCGAGTCGCGCGTCCGACAGCGAGGACACGTCCTGGGTGGCGACGCCCACCACGCTGACGTCGTCCTGTGCACTGATCGCACCCGCGGCGAGGAGCTGCTCGATCGCGGTCGAAGCCTCGGAGGCAGTGTCCGAGACACCGGCGAGCAGGCGCAGGTCCTTGGCGAGGGCACCGGCCGCGAACGTGGCGGCGGGCCGGACCGGGCTCTCACCCAGGACGTCCCGCCTCGCGTCGACGAACCCGGCGAGCGCCGTGCGGCCGACCACGTCGAGGACCCCCTCGCGTGGGAGACCGAGTGCGTCGCCCCGCGCGAGCGCGCGGCGCAGCGAGGAGAGCGAGTCGCCGAGCACGCCGGCCGCGACCAGCTTGAGGCCGGCCGCCTCGGCCGGGTCGCCGAAGACGAGCGTCTCGCCGAGGAGCCCCAGCACGCCCTCGACGTCGGACGTGGGCTTGCCGCCGGCCAGGAGCGTGAGACGTCCGCCCGCCACCGCCGGAGTCGACCCCAGGACCGGCGCATGGAGGTACGTCGCGCCGGCCGCGGTCACCAGGTCGTGGAGGCCCGCCGCCTCGTCGGGCGAGACCGTTGTGGTGTTGACCACCGTCGCTCCGGCCGACAGGGTGCCGAGACAGGCGGTGAGCACGTCGCGGCAGGCGGGCCCGTCGAAGAGGCACAGCAGCACCACGTCGGCGTCGGCCACGGCGTCGGCGGGGGAGCCACCGCCCTTCCGGGTCCAGGTGCGGACATCGTGGACAGGTGAGAGGCGGTCGGCCATCGCCGAGCCCATCCGGCCGAGGCCGAGAACGGTCACAGAAGTCACGCGTCCAGCGTGGGTGATGCGCAGGCATGAGACAAGCGCAGATCATGCATGACCGTCATGCGGATCCGTCATGATGGGTCCATGGCTCTGACACCCTGGAACGCGTTCGTCGAGGTGTGCCGGACCGGGTCGATCCGCGCCGCGGCGGAGGCGACGGGATTCACCCAGCCCGGTCTCTCACGACAGGTGGCAGCGCTCGAGCGCGAGCTCGGCGTACGGCTTCTCCATCGCGGGTCGCGCGGCGTCACGCCCACCGCTGCCGGCGAGGCGCTCCTCCCGCATGCCCGGCTGGTGGTCAACGAGGCGCGCCGCGGGAGTGACGCGGCTCGATCCGCGACAGCGCGTCCGGCCGCCCTGGTGCTCGGCGCGGTACCGTCCGCGACGGCCGTCCTGGTGCCTCGAGCCCTCGGCGTGCTCCGGGACCGCGGTGGCCCGGAGTGCACGGTGATCTCGCGGTTGACGCCCGAGCTCGGGCCGATGGTGGTGAGCCGCGAGCTCGACGCGGCCGTGGTCACCGACGCGCCGCCGGGGCTGCCTCGCGACGCCGAGCTGAGGGCGACGCACCTGGGCGACGACGAGGTGGTCGTCCTCGCGGCGCCGGCGCATCCGCTGGCCGGAGCCGAGCGGGTCGACCTGAAGCGTCTCGCCGCCGCGACGTGGATCGAGGACAACGCCGGCTCCGAGATCATGCTGCGCCAGCTCGCTGCCCGCGCCGGGTTCGAGCCACGCGTGTCGATGGTCGCCGACGACCTGCTCGCGAAGACCGGGCTGGTCGCAGCCGGACTGGGAGTCGCGATCGTGCCCGACTCGCTGCTCCCGGCCTTGCGGTCGGACCTGGTGATCGTCCGGCTGAAGCGGCCGATGCACCGCGGGATCTACCTGATCAGCCGCCAGGACCGGACCGGTCTGGACGACCTGGTGGCCGCACTGATGTTGCCGGCCACCTGATCAGCGCACGCGCTTGGCGAACCGACGACAGGGCGAGATGAAGGTCTCGCCGAGGGCGCTCACCTCGTAGTCGAGGTCGCCCTCGTCCACCCAGCCCTGCCGGGCGTAGAAGGCCTGCGCCCGGTCGTTCCCGCGGACGACCGCGAGCCAGGCGACGTCGTGACCCGCGGTAGCGATCTGGCGCTCGGCCTCGGTAAGCAACGCGGAGGCGATCCCGGTACCGCGGTGGGCCCGGTCGACGTACACCTGCTCGGCCTCGTCGCCGTCGACCATGATGAAGCCCGCGATCGAGCCGTCGATCTCTGCGACGGTCGTGTCGTCGGTCTCGGCGACGCGTCGGGAGACCCGGTCATGGAACGCCTCGGCGGTACGTCGTTCGGTCAGGCCGTCCGGTACCAGGCCCGGATGCGCGTCGTGCCAGCCGCGGTGGAACAGATCGGCGATCGCGTCGACGTCGTCCTCGGTCGCCGGACGCAGGATCGGTTCGGTCATGCACCGAGCCTAGGATCCCAGCATGGCCTCCTCCGAGCGCGAGACCGAGACCACGTTCGAGGACGGGATCGGTCAGCCCGACGGGCTGGAGCGGCTCTGGACGCCGTACCGGATGGCCTACATCCTCGGCGAGAGCAAGCCGGCCGACGACTCGGCGGGGGAGTGCCCGTTCTGCCGGATCCCGGACGAGGGCGACGACGAGCGGTTCCTGGTCGTCCGCCGCGGGCGAACGGTGTACGCCGTGCTGAACCTGTACCCGTACTCGCCGGGGCACCTCATGGTCGTGCCCTACCGGCACGTCGCCGACTACGTCGACACGACCGACGAGGAGGCCGCGGAGATCACCGCGATGACCAAGGCTGCGCTGCGGACGCTCCACCGGGCGTCGCACGCCGAAGGCTTCAACGTCGGCATGAACCAGGGCTCCGCGGGTGGTGCCGGCATCGCGGCGCACCTGCACCAGCACGTCGTCCCGCGCTGGATCGGTGACCACAACTTCATGCCCGTGATCGGGCACACCAAGACGCTGCCGCAGCTGCTGCAGGACACGCGCCGCCTGCTGGCCGAGAGCTGGGACGAGGACTGACGGACGCGGGTCAGGTGAGTCGTCGACCGGGCGCGATCCGCCGAGCGGTGATGGCCAGGAAGCGGGCCGACTCGGCGACGACGTAGCGCATGCCCGTCCAGTCGGCGTACTGCCTGCTCTGGACGAGCAACAGGGCGAGGGCCGCGAGGAGGTCGGTCTCCGCGATCCCGAGGGCGGCAGTGGGGAACACGTCGAACTGGCCGCCGATCGCGAGTGCGCCGTCGGCGGACGACGCGGTGGCGAGTCCGAGGACGGCGAGGTAGTCGTGGGTGAAGTCGACACCCGCGCCGCGGAGCGCCATCAACGTGCCCCACGGGCGCAGGTTCACGTCGTGGACGAAGGCCTGGCCCCCCGCGTCCTTGATCAGGTTGACGTTCACCAGGCCGGATCCGCCCAACGCGGCCACGACGGCTCGTCCGCTCGCCAAGGTCGCCGGGTCGTTGACGATGACGATCCGGTCGGGCGGAAGACGCTCCTGGTGGCCGAGCCGGCGGGTGAGGTACGCGGCTTCGTGCATCACCTGGCCGTCGGGACCGAAGGACGCGCCGTAGCTCAGGCTCTCGCCCGCGAGGTGGGCCTCGTAGATCCCGCCGCCGTAGCCCTGGACGGCCTGCATGGCCGTCGCCGCCTCCGCCGCGGACGACACGATGCGGACGCTGCTCCCGCCGTTGGCGACCCGACCCTTGACCACGAGCGGCAGGCCCAACCGAGCGGCTGCCTCGTCGGCCGACACCAGTGCGCCGTCGATGGCGTGCGGGACCGGGACACCGCACTCGCTCAGCAGGCCGGACATGACCAGCTTGTCGCTGAGCGCGAGGCGTCGCTCCAGGGCCTCCAGCACCGGGGCAGCGACCGGTGCCTCACGGGCAGCCATCACCACGTCGGCCAGGACGTACTCCGAGGCCTGGATGTCGATGATCCGATCGGGGCCGAGGCGACGCAGCTCGGTGGCCAGCGACCGTGGATCGTGGGCCGTGCTCACGTGCGGGACGAAGAGGCGGGTGCGCCACCGTCGCACCCGGGAGTAGGGATAGCCGATCCAGGCGGTGTCGACGCCGAGACGGCCCGTGCACGCGGCCAGCTGCTCGAACGACGTGAGTCCCGGGCCCACGAACACGATCACTCCGCCGCCCACGCACACCCCCCCGGATGAGTCGCACGAACCAAGGCGTCCCGGTCGTGCGCGTCAAGTGCACCCTTCTTTACCTGCTCGCACAAGGAGGCACCCTCGGACGGGCGGGATACATCGGGCCCGTGACGCTCCGTGGCCGCGCCGTATCTCCGATGCGCTCGCGGTGTCGCTACCCTGCTGGCGCCATGCTCGAACGCTTCCGCCAGTTCTGGACCAACGTCTGGGCGCCGCTGGGCGACCTCCTTCTACGGCTGGGGGTCAGCCCCAACACGGTGACCGTGGTCGGCACGCTCGGCGTCTGCGCCGGCGCCCTGATCTTCTTCCCGCAGGGCTGGCTGCTGGCCGGCGTCGTGGTGATCACGGCCTTCGTGTTCAGCGACATGATCGACGGCTACATGGCCCGCACCAGCGGCCAGATCTCGCCGTTCGGTGCGTTCCTCGACTCCACGCTCGACCGGATCGGCGACGCGGCGATCTTCGGCGGGCTGGCGATGTACTACGTCGGCCCCGGCGACAGCGAGTGGCTCGCCGCGCTGTCGATCTACTGCCTGACGATGGGCTCGGTGACGTCGTACGCCCGGGCTCGGGCCGAGTCGCTGGGCATGCAGGCCAAGGTCGGCATCGCCGAGCGCTCCGACCGCCTCGTGTCGATCCTGGCGATGACCGGTTTCGCCGACCTGTTCCGGCTCCTCGGTCTGGACGGCGCGATGTGGCTGATCCCGATCACGCTCGGCGTGCTCGCGGTCGCCAGCTCGGTGACCGTGCTGCAGCGGATCCTCGTCGTACGCCAGCAGGCCCTGGCCGGTCCGCCGCCCCCCACCGAGTAGGTCTGAACGACCGGTCAGCCCTACGATTGGGGCATGGCTGCACCGACCGACCCGAGCAACACCGAGAGCACCACCCTTTCGCCGGGCACCGGCACCACCCGTGTCAAGCGCGGCATGGCCGAGATGCTCAAGGGCGGCGTGATCATGGACGTCGTCACCCCCGAGCAGGCGACGATCGCCGAGGACGCGGGGGCCGTCGCGGTGATGGCGCTCGAGCGCGTGCCGGCCGACATCCGCGCCCAGGGCGGGGTGTCGCGGATGAGCGACCCGGACATGATCGACGGGATCATCGAGGCGGTCTCGATCCCGGTGATGGCCAAGGCCCGGATCGGCCACTTCGCCGAGGCGCAGGTGCTGCAGAGCCTGGGCGTGGACTACATCGACGAGTCGGAGGTGCTCACCCCGGCCGACTACGCCCACCACGTCGACAAGTGGCAGTTCACGGTGCCGTTCGTGTGCGGCGCGACGAACCTCGGCGAGGCGCTCCGACGGATCACCGAGGGTGCCGCCATGATCCGGTCCAAGGGTGAGGCCGGCACCGGCGACGTCTCGAACGCGGTCACGCACATGCGCACGATCGGGGGCGAGCTCCGTCGCCTGCACAGCCTGAGCGAGGACGAGCTGTACGTCGCCGCCAAGGAGCTGCAGGCGCCGTACGACCTGGTGCGTGAGGTCGCCGCAGCCGGGAAGCTGCCCGTCGTCCTGTTCACGGCCGGCGGGATCGCGACGCCCGCTGACGCGGCGATGATGATGCAGCTCGGCGCCGAGGGCGTCTTCGTGGGCTCGGGCATCTTCAAGTCGGGCAACCCGGCCCAGCGCGCGGAGGCGATCGTCAAGGCGACGACGTTCTACGACGACCCCGACGTGGTGGCGAAGGTGAGCCGCGGGCTCGGTGAGGCGATGGTCGGCATCAACGTCGACGACATCCCGCAGCCGCACCGGCTCGCCGAGCGCGGCTGGTAGCCCGCCACGACCCGATCCACGGCGCTCCGCAGCCCGGGGCGTCCGACGGGGTCGAACGGGCTAGATGGGTGGTCCATTCAGGTCACGTGGCGGCGCTTCGGCGACGAACCGCTCGGAAGCCACCTTTACTCCTGGAGTCCGACCGTCGTCGAAAGGCCGTCCGTGACCTCCCGGATCATCCGGATCGTGGCGCTCGCGATCCCGTTCCTGCTCGTGTGCGTGCTCGCCGCCACGGGTGGCTGGCGCATCCACGACGGGCGCGTCGAACGGGTGAGTCAGGACACGACGTCGTCCGCTGCGCCGGTCGTGACGGCACGACCCGACGGCCACAGCCCGGGGACCATCGACGAGGTGACCTTCATGCACCACCTGAGCCCCTCGATCCCCTGGCCGGCGTGGGCCGGGCTGGTGGTCCTGTGCGTCCTTCCGGCCATCGCGTCCTTGCTCGCCTGGTCGGGATCCCGGCGTGGTCGTGACTCGGCTTTCTCCGCCTCCGGAGGCGCGTCCTAGGATCGCCAGGTGGCACCCGTTCGGACCGTCGGCGTCTTCGCCCTCCAGGGTGACGTCCGCGAGCACCTGCGCGTCCTGACGTCGCTGGGCGTGCGCGCGATCGGCGTACGCCGGGTCGCCGAGCTGGACGCGTGCGACGGTCTGGTGATCCCCGGTGGCGAGTCGACCACGATGTCCAAGCTGGCCCGCACCTTCGACCTGTTCGAGCCGATCCGGCAGCGGATCAAGGAGGGCCTGCCCGTCTTCGGTACGTGCGCCGGGATGATCATGCTCGCCGACCGGATCGAGGACGGCACGGCCGACCAGGAGACCCTGGGCGGCCTCGACATCACCGTGCGGCGCAACGCCTTCGGTCGTCAGGTGGACTCCTTCGAGGGCGACCTCGACTTCGCCGGGATCGACGACCCGCTGCACGCGGTATTCATCCGCGCGCCGTGGGTCGAGGAGGCCGCGCCGGACGTCGAGGTCCTCGCGCGCGTGGAGGGAGGTCCCGCCGCCGGTAGGATCGTGGGCGTCCGGCAGGGGTCGTTGATGGCGACGTCCTTCCACCCCGAGGTGGGCGGTGACGACCGCGTCCACCGCCTGTTCCTGGACCTGATCGACTGAGCGAGGGAAGTAGAACCATGTCCGGCCACTCGAAATGGGCCACCACCAAGCACAAGAAGGCGGTCATCGACGCCCGCCGCGGCAAGATGTTCGCCAAGCTGATCAAGAACATCGAGGTGGCGGCGAAGACGGGCGGGGGTGACCCCGCCGGGAACCCGACGCTCTACGACGCCATCCAGAAGGCGAAGAAGTCGTCCGTCCCGAACGACAACATCGACCGCGCCGTGAAGCGCGGGTCCGGGGCAGAGGGCGGCGCCGCGGACTACGACACGATCATGTACGAGGTCTACGGCCCCCAGGGCGTGGCATTCCTGGTCGAGTGCCTCACCGACAACCGGAACCGCGCGGCCATGGAGGTCCGTACGGCGGTCACCCGCAACGGCGGCACCATGGCCGACCCGGGCTCGGTCTCCCGCCTCTTCAACCGCAAGGGCGTCGTGATCGTGCCCAAGGCGCAGGAGGCTCGGGAGGTGGACGAGGACGCCGTCCTCGAGGCGGCCATCGACGCGGGCGTCGAGGAGGTCAACGACCTCGAGGACTCGTTCGAGGTCGTCTCGGAGGCCACCGACGTGGTGGCGGTGCGCAGTGCGCTTCAGGACTCCGCGATCGACTACGACTCGGCCGAGGTCCAGTTCGTCGCGACCATGGACATCCCCGTCGACGCGGACGCCGCCGGGAAGGTCTTTCGGCTGGTCGACGCGCTCGAGGACCTCGACGACGTCCAGAACGTCTTCACCAACGTCGACGTCCCCGACGAGGTCATGGAGACGCTGGACGCCTAGACGCGCCGTGCGCGTGTCGCGCGCGGAGAGGGCCCTGGGCGCCGGATAACGTGACGTGCGAACAGGTGTTCGGACGAGCCGGAGGCGGCGACATGCGCGTGTTGGGGATCGACCCCGGACTCACCCGGTGTGGCATGGGGGTCGTCGAGGGTGAGGTCGGACGGCCGCTGCGACTGATCGACGTCAACGTCCTGCGCACGTCCGCCGACGAGCACGTGTCGATGAGGCTGGTGCGCATCGAGCGCGGGATCGAGGCCTGGCTGGACGAGCACCGGCCCGACGCCGTGGCGATCGAGCGCGTCTTCGCCCGCTCCGACTCGAGCACCGTGATGGGCACCGCCCAGGCCAGCGGCATCGCCATGGTCGCGGCGGCCCGGCGCGGGCTTCCGATCGCCCTGCACACGCCGTCCGAGGTGAAGGCAGCCGTCTCGGGCAGCGGCCGCGCCGCGAAGGCCCAGGTCGGCGCCATGGTCACCCGCATCCTCGGGCTTGACGCACCACCCAAGCCGGCGGACGCGGCCGATGCGCTCGCGCTCGCCATCACGCACATCTGGCGCGGGGGAGCGCAGGCACGGATCGATGCCGCGCTCGCCGCAGCGGCTCGGAGCGCCCGATGATCGCCTTCGTCCGGGGCGAGGTGGCCGCCGTGACACTGACCAGCGCCGTGCTCGAGGTGGGCGGGGTCGGCCTCGAGCTGATGTGCACGCCGAACACGCTGGCCACGCTCCGCACCGGCCAGACGGCGACCCTGCCGACGGCGATGGTGGTGCGCGAGGACTCCCTCACCCTCTTCGGATTCGTCGACGAGGACGAGAAGCAGGTCTTCGAGCTCGTGCAGACCGCCAGCGGGGTCGGACCCAAGCTGGCTCAGGCGATGCTCGCGGTGCTGACTCCCGACGCCGTACGTCGTGCCGTCGCGGGGGACGACGTCCGGACGCTCACCACGGTGCCCGGGATCGGTCAGAAGGGCGCGCAGCGGATCATCCTGGAGCTGAAGGACCGGATCGGCGTGCCCGTGGCAGCCTCCGGGGGCGGCGTACCCGTGGTGGCGGAGCCGTGGCGCGACCAGGTGCAGCAGGGCCTGGTCGGGCTCGGCTGGTCGGCCAAGGACGCCGACAAGGCGATCGACGCCGTCGCCGACCAGGCGGGAGACCAGCCGGACGTCGCGGCCCTGCTCCGAGCCGCGCTGCGCACCCTGAGCAGGGCCTGACCCGATGAGCAACGACGGCCCCGGCGACGAGCTCGAGGCGCATGAGGAGACCTACCTGGCGTCGCTGACCACCGCCGAGGCCGAAGGGGACGAGCGCGCCGTCGAGGCGGCGTTGCGCCCCAGGACCCTCGACGAGGTCATCGGGCAGCAGCGCGTGCGCGACCAGCTCGGGCTCGTGCTCGAGGCGGCTCGTCGTCGTGGCCGGGCGCCCGACCACGTCCTTCTCTCCGGGCCACCGGGCCTGGGGAAGACCACGCTCGCGATGATCATCGCCACCGAGATGTCGGTCCCGCTGCGCCTGACGAGTGGTCCGGCGATCACTCACGCCGGTGACCTGGCCGCGATCCTCTCGGGGCTGAACGACGGTGACGTGCTGTTCGTCGACGAGCTGCACCGGATGTCGCGACCCGCCGAGGAGATGCTGTACCTCGCGATGGAGGACTTCCGGGTCGACGTCGTGATCGGCAAGGGACCGGGCGCAACGGCGATCCCCCTGGAGATCCCGCCGTTCACACTGGTCGGTGCGACGACCCGGGCGGGCCTCCTGCCGGGGCCGCTGCGTGACCGTTTCGGCTTCACGGCCCAGCTCGAGTTCTACGAGGCGGACGAGCTCGACACGATCATCCGGCGCTCGGCCGGGCTCCTCGGCGTCGAGACCGACGCCGAGGGCACCGCCGAGATCGCCTCCCGGTCGCGTGGCACACCCCGGATCGCCAACCGGCTGCTCCGGCGGGTGCGTGACTTCGCCCAGGTCCGCGCCGACGGCGTCGTCACCCGTGACGTGGCCCACCGCGCGCTCGACCTGTACGAGGTCGACTCCCTGGGACTCGACCGACTCGATCGGGCGGTGCTCGACTCGCTGTGCCGCCGCTTCGGGGGCGGTCCGGTGGGGATCTCCACCCTGGCCGTCGCCGTGGGGGAGGAGCGCGAGACGGTCGAGGAGGTCGCCGAGCCGTTCCTGGTGCGCAATGGCTTCTTGGCCCGTACGCCGCGTGGCCGGGTCGCCACGCGCACCGCCTGGGAGCACCTCGGGCTGACCCCCCCACCCGCGGAGCCGGGAGACCCCGCAGATCCCACGCTGTTCGAGTCCTGACCGCATCCTCGATGGTGGCCCGCAACACACCCCCGGTTACACTTCACCCTCGGTCGGCCGGACCCTGAGCTGCGACGGCCGCCACGTGTCGCGCCGGCGACGACCCCCCATCACCCAGGACGAAGGACAGTTGTGGAAAGCCTGCTGGCCATCCTCCCCTTCGTGGGGATCGCCCTGCTGTTCTGGCTGCTCTTCGTGCGGCCTGCCCAGCGGCGACAGCGCGCGATGGGCCGGATGCAGGGTGACCTGAACGTCGGTGACGAGGTCATGCTGACCTCGGGGATCATCGGTGTGGTTCGGTCGTTGGACCAGGAGACGGTGCAGCTCGAGGTGTCCGAGGGCGTGACCATTCGCGCCGTCCGCGCGGCGGTCGGCCAGGTGCGGACCCGCGTGGCTCAGGACGACAACACGGAGCTCGCGGCCGACCCGGCCGTCGAGCCGGAGGAGAATTAGGTAGATGGCACGCAACAGCGCTCGCCCGGGGCGCACCGTCGCGGTGTTCTTCATCGGGTTGGCGGTCGCCTACGGCCTGGTCGCCCTGATCGGCACCTGGAAACCGGCGCTCGGTCTCGACCTCGAGGGCGGCACCCAGATCCAGCTGACCGCGAAGGGCAACGTCAGCAAGGACAACCTCAACGAGGCCGCCGACATCATCGACGCGCGCGTCAACGGATCCGGAGTCTCCGAGGCTGAGGTGACGACGCAGGGCAGCAACATGATCGTCGTCCAGATCCCCGGCAGCACCAAGAACAGCCTCGTGCAGACCGTGACCCGTCAGGCACAGCTGCGCTTCCGTCTGGTCGCCCAGACGACGCCGACCACGACGCCGCAGGCGCCGGTGCCGTCGTCGGGCACGTCACCTGCTCCGGGCTCCGGGGTGACGCTGCCTCCCTCGTCCGGCCCGACCAAGTCCGGCACGGGCGACAAGTCGAAGGACAACTCCACCGGCAACAACCGCACGCCCGCTCTGCTCGACACGAAGAAGCAGAACCAGGACCAGAACAAGAAGAGCGACAAGAGCCAGTCGGGCTCCTCGCCCACCACTTCACCCAGCTCCTCGCCCGGCGCGACGCCGACCGGCGGTGCCCCCACCTCCACGTCGGAGGTGACCTACACCGCGGCGAACAAGAAGGCGTTCTCCGACGCCCTCACCTGGATGACCAACCCCGACCCGCAGTCGCTGGAGGTCTACAACGCCTACACCTGCCCGGCCCCGGGGGCACCGGCGAAGCAGGTGGTCGACGACCCGAGCATCCCGATCGTGACCTGTGACGCGCAGGGTCAGAAGTACCTGCTCTCTCCCGCACAGATCGAGGGCACCGACATCACCTCGGCCACCGCGAACGCCCCGGGGTCGTCGCAAGGTCAGGTCCAGTGGTCCGTCGGGCTGCAGATGAACAACCACGGTGCGGACATCCAGCGCGAGCTCTCCCAGGCGATGGCCGGCGACCAGTCCAAGACTTTCGCGATCGTGCTCGACGGCCAGGTGATCTCGGCCCCGTACTTCGAGTCCGTGATCTCCAACGGCACGTCGCAGATCACCGGCAACTTCAGCGAGTCCGAGGCCAAGAGCCTGGCCACCAGCCTGAAGTACGGCGCCCTGCCGATCAGCTTCGACAAGGACAAGACCACGAGCATGGTGATCGGCCCGTCGCTGGCCGGTGACCAGCTGAAGGCGGGCATCACGGCCGGCATCGCCGGTCTGGTGCTGGTGATGATCTACTGCCTCTTCTACTACCGCGGCCTGGGCCTGGTCGTCATCGCCTCGCTCCTGGTCGCCGGCGCCACGACGTACGCCCTCGTGCTGCTCCTCGCCAAGAGCGCCGGCTTCACCCTGACCCTGCCCGGCATCGCCGGACTCATCGTGGCGGTGGGTATCACCGCCGACTCGTTCATCGTCTACTTCGAACGCATACGTGACGAGATGAGGGCCGGGAAGTCGATGAGGGTCGCCGTCGAGACCGGCTGGGTCCGCGCGCGAGCGACCTGTGTCGCGGCCGACGCCGTCTCCATCCTGGCGGCGGTCGTCCTCTACATCTTCGCCGCCGGTGTGGTGAAGGGCTTCGCGTTCGCGCTCGGCCTCTCGACGCTGATCGACCTCGCGGTGTTCTTCTGGTTCACCCACCCGATGGTCTCCTGGCTGGCCCGCTTCCCGTTCTTCTACAAGGGCCACAAGCTCTCCGGCCTCGACGCGGAGAACCTCGGCCTCGATCGCCTCCCGGCAGGAGGGAGGGCCTGATGGGCAAGTTCAGCAGGCTCGGCAACGACCTCTACAGCGGACGCAAGTCGATCGACTTCGTCGGCAGGCGCCGGCTCTGGTACGCGATCTCCGGCGTGATCATCGTCGCGGCGATCCTCGGGCTGTACTTCAAGGGCCTCAACTGGGGTCTGGAGTTCCGCGGTGGCGCGCAGTTCACGGTCTCCATGCCCACCAGCGAGGTCACCCAGGACAACGCCGACAAGCTGCGCGACGACGTGGCCGGCACCGGCATCCCGTCGGCCCAGCAAGTGGTCGTCACCACGGCCGGCAAGAACAGCATCATCATCGAGACCGAGCCGCTGACGCCGCTCGAGAGCAACCAGATCTCGACCACGATCGAGGACTCGGTCGGCGTGACCAAGGCCGACATCTCGACCGACGAGATCGGGCCCAGCTGGGGCAAGGAGGTCGCCAAGAGATCGGCGATCGGGCTGGTCGTCTTCCTGGTGCTGGTCGTGCTGATGATCTGGGGTTACTTCCGACAATGGAAGATGTCGGTGGCGGCGATCGTCGCCCTGTGCCACGACCTGCTGATCACCATCGGCATCTATGCGCTGTCCGGGTTCGAGGTGACACCGGCGACGGTCACGGGTGTGCTGACGATCCTCGGCTTCTCCCTCTACGACACCGTGGTCGTGTTCGACAAGGTGCGTGAGAACACCAAGAACCTCAGGGAGTCGCACCAGACGTACGCCGAGGCCGCCAACCTCGCGGTCAACCAGACGCTGGTGCGGTCGATCAACACCTCCATCGTGGCCCTGATCCCGGTCGGCGCGATCCTGTACGTCGGTGCCGTCCAGCTCGGCTCGGGAAGCCTGAAGGACCTCTCACTCGCGCTCTTCGTCGGCATGGCGGCCGGCGCGTACTCGTCCATCTTCATCGCGACCCCGCTGCTGGCACACATGAAGTCGCGTGAGGCCGACGTGCAGGAGCTCGAGAGGCGGATCAAGGCGCGGCGCCGGCACGAGGCCGACCGCTACGCGGCCGTGCCGTCGTACACCGACGACATGGCGATCGCCACCGACCCGAACCAGGCCCCCGCCGGTGGCGGACGCGAGGAGGAGCCGGCGGCGGCTCGCTCCGGTGGCAGTCGCCCGGTGCCCAACACCGACGCCAGCGGTCGCGGTCGCGTGGTGCCCCAGCCGAGCCGCCCCGTGGGTCAGAGCCCGGCCAGCGGACGGCAGCAGCCGACGCGGAAGCCGAGGTCCAAGCGGGGCAAGAAATGACCGGTCCGGACGTCGGCGAGATCCTGCGCCGTCTGGTCGTCGACGTTCCGGACTTCCCCGAGCCGGGGGTGGTGTTCAAGGACATCACCCCGGTGCTGGACGACCCCGAGGCCTTCGGGGCGGTGGTCGAGGCCCTGGCGGCTGCCGGCCGCGACGCGAGCGGCGCGGTGGTGGTCGACCGGGTGGCCGCCATGGAGGCTCGCGGCTTCATCCTCGCCGCGCCCGTCGCGCTCGCGCTCGGAGTCGGGTTCGTGCCCGTGCGCAAGCACGGCAAGCTGCCGCGTCCGACGTACGCCGCCTCCTACGCGCTGGAGTACGGCGAGGCCACTTTGGAGGTCCACCGCGACGCGTTCGCGGAGGGCGACCGGGTGCTCCTGGTCGACGACGTGCTCGCGACGGGTGGCACGGTGGTGGCGACTCGCCGGCTGGTCGAGCAGAGCGGTGCGATCGCGTACGGCGTGGCGGTGCTGATGGATCTCAGCTTCCTTCCGGGCCGTGAGGCGATCGGCGACCTGCCGCTGACCAGCCTGATGACTGTGTGACTCCCGGGTTGGATCGTTCCGTTCTCTCCTAGACTGCAAGTGTGACGACGGACGGCAGCATCCCGGTAGCGCACGAACGCGCGGCCTCGGCTGCCCCTGAGCGCACGAAGGAGCGGTCCAAGGATCGCGGCAAGCAGGCTGCGAAGAAGGGCGCGAAGAAGGACACCGAGCAGGGCGCCGTCCAGAAGGGCTCGTCACCGAGCCCGAAGGACGGAACGAAGGGGCGTCCCGGCGGTGGCCCGGCCGACCGTCAGTCGTCCCGCGTCCCGTCGCCACGCGCGGTGCGCAACCGCCTGGCGCGCATGGGCGGCGGCCGCAACCAGGCCGAGAAGCCCGAGCTCGAGCCGCTGTTCCGCTCGATCCGGGCGAACCACCCGAAGGCCGATCTCGGCCTGATCGAGCGGGCCTACCGCACGGCCGAGCACCTCCACCGCAACCAGATGCGGAAGAGCGGCGACCCCTTCATCACCCATCCGCTCGCGGTCACCACGATCCTGGCCGACATCGGCATGACCGAGCCGACACTGGTGGCGGCGCTGCTGCACGACACGGTCGAGGACACGCCGTACACCCTCGACGAGCTGCGGTCGGACTTCGGCGACGAGGTGGCCCTGCTGGTCGACGGTGTCACCAAGCTGGACAAGGTCCAGTACGGCGAGACCGCCCAGGCCGAGACCATCCGCAAGATGATCGTGGCGATGGCCCGCGACATCCGCGTGCTCGTCATCAAGCTCGCCGACCGGCTGCACAACATGCGGACCGTGCGCTACGTCAAGCAGTCGACGCAGGAGCGTCAGGCGACCGAGTCCCTCGACGTGTACGCGCCGCTGGCCCACCGGCTCGGCATGAACACCATCAAGTGGGAGCTCGAGGACCTCGCCTTCGCGACGCTCCATCCGAAGATCTACGACGAGATCGTGCGCATGGTCGCCGAGCGGGCACCTTCGCGCGACCAGTACCTCGCGCAGGTCATCGAGCTGGTCGAGCAGGACCTCAAGGACGCCAAGGTCAAGGCGACCGTCACCGGGCGTCCCAAGCACTACTACTCGATCTACCAGAAGATGATCGTGGGTGGCCGCGAGTTCAGTGACATCTACGACCTGGTGGCGCTGCGGATCCTGGTCGAGGAGGACCGCGACTGCTACTCCGCGCTCGGCGTCCTGCACGCCCGCTGGACCCCGGTGCTGGGCCGGTTCAAGGACTACGTCGCGACGCCGAAGTTCAACATGTACCAGTCGCTGCACACGACCGTGATCGGCCCGCAGGGCAAGCCGGTCGAGATGCAGATCCGTACCTACGCCATGCACCGCCGGGCCGAGTACGGCGTGGCGTCGCACTGGAAGTACAAGGAGAACCGCCGCAACGGCGTGGACACCGACCAGCTCGGCGACCTCGAGGACATGAACTGGGTCCGCCAGCTCCTCGACTGGCAGAGCGACGTGGGAGACCCGGGTGAGTTCCTGGAGTCGCTGCGCTTCGAGATCAACCGGGCGGAGGTCTACGTCTTCACGCCGCGCGGCGACGTCATCGCGCTGCCGGCCGGGGCGACGCCGGTCGACTTCGCGTACGCCGTGCACACCGAGGTGGGCCACCACACGATCGGCGCGCGCGTCAACGGTCGCCTGGTGCCGCTGGAGTCGGCCCTGGACAACTCCGACGTGGTCGAGATCTTCACGTCGCGGGCACCGACCGCCGCGCCGTCGCGCGACTGGCTGACGTTCGTCAAGTCGCAGCGGGCGCGCTCGAAGATCAAGCAGTGGTTCACCAAGGAGCGCCGCGAGGAGGCGATCGAGCGGGGCAAGGACCAGATCGCCAAGCTCATGCGCAAGGAGGGGCAGTCGCTCAAGCGCGTGCTCTCCCACGAGTCGCTGACGCTGGTCGCCATGCACTTCCGGCTGGCCGACGTCTCGGCGCTGTACGCAGCCGTGGGGGAGGGCAACCTCAGCGCCCAGGCCGTCGTACGCCGGGTGATCGAGCTGCACGGCGGCGAGGACGGGGCGCAGGAGGACCTGGCCGAGGCCGTCAGCATCACGGCCCCGCGGGCCCGCTCGAAGGTCTCGGCACCGGGGGAGTCCGGAGTCATCGTCAAGGGCGCCGACGTGTGGGTGAAGCTCGCCCGCTGCTGCACCCCGGTGCCGCCGGACGCGATCCTCGGCTTCGTGACCAAGGGCGGCGGTGTGTCGGTCCATCGCCGCGACTGCACGAACGCCGCCGAGCTGCAGCGCCAGCCCGAGCGGCTCATCGACGTGGAGTGGGCGCCCACCGCGCACTCGACGTTCCTGGTCAACATCCAGGTCGAGGCCATCGACCGCGCCCGGCTCCTCTCCGACATCACGATGGTCCTCTCGGACGCCCACGTGAACATCCTCAGCGCGACCCTCTCGACCACTCGGGACCGGGTGGCCAAGAGTCGCTTCACCTTCGAGATGGCCGAGGCCAAGCACCTCGACAACGTCCTCCGCGCCGTCCGCTCGGTCCCCGGCGTCTTCGACGCGTACCGCGTCACCCAGTGACCTCGCCCCTGCGCGAGCGGCTGAGGGCGACGGTCTCGGCGTAGCCTGCGTTCTCACAATCCCGGCGACACCGCGGTGAGGGCAGCCAGACGTGACCACGACGGCATCGCAGCGAGCGGGCCAGGTACGGCGAGCCCTGCCCGGGTTGAGCCTGCTGCTCGGCTACCCGCGCGCCTGGCTGCGGCACGACGTGGTGGCGGGGCTCGTGCTGACGACGCTGCTCGTGCCCCAGGGCATGGCGTACGCCGAGCTGGCCGGGCTGCCTCCGATCACCGGGCTGTACACGACCGCCATGGCCCTGCTCACGTACTCGCTGTGCGGCCCCTCGCGGGTGCTCGTACTCGGCCCCGACTCGTCCCTGGGCCCGATCATCGCCGCGACCATCGCGCCGCTGGTCGTGGCCGGCA
>DATBDF010000099.1:0-8106 GCA_036270075.1 Nocardioides sp. | reverse complement strand
TCGCTGGGGTACTAGGACTCGAACCTAGACTAACTGAACCAGAATCAGTCGTGCTGCCAATTACACCATACCCCAATGGTTGACGGCCTCATCGAGCCTCTCTCGCGCTCTTCGAAGGGAGCATCGCGGGCTGTCGGCCGACCGCCGGGAAACCTTACACGCGGCTCCGGGGGGCCTCCAAAACGCGCCCGGCCGTCGTGGTCGACAACCGCATCCGGCGCGCGACGAGCACCGCGAGCACCAGGTAGACCAGCGACTGGGTGAGCGTCACGGGGATGTTCCACCAGCTGCTGCTCGTGGGGTTCAGGGTGGTCGCCATGTCGCCGTACGCCAGGGCCAGGCCGTAGGCGACGAAGTTGTTGAGGACGTGCATCGCGATGCCGGCCTCGAGCCCGCCGGTCATGACCACGAGGACGCCGGCGACGAGACCGAACGCGAACCGGTCGAAGAAGACCGGCGGACTCT
Source organism: Nocardioides sp. (assembly GCA_036270075.1). Taxonomy (GTDB): domain Bacteria; phylum Actinomycetota; class Actinomycetes; order Propionibacteriales; family Nocardioidaceae; genus Nocardioides. The sequence continues at coordinate 7,641 of DATBDF010000099.1, read as the reverse complement.
GGCCCAGGCCGTGCGCCAGGCCGAAGAGGAAGGCGGGCACGACGACGGCGACCCAGGCGCGATGGAACACCCCGCCGAACGCCTGGGTGAGGTAGCCACGGAAGAGGTACTCCTCGGCGGCCGCCTGGAACGGCGTCAGCAACACGATCACGAGCACGTAGTGGAACGTGGTGGTGGTGAAGTCGTTCGCCTGGCTGCTGACGTCGGAGTCCGGGCTGGGCACCACCGCTCCGACGACCAGCGTCGCGATCAAGGCGATGATCGAGACGCCCAGGCACGCGATCAGGTAGCGCCAGCGCATGCGCGGTCGCACCGACGCCAGCCAGCGCGCCGGGATGCCGTGGAGGTACCGCTCCGCGACCATCGCCAGCGGGATGAACGTCGCCAGGGCGACGTTCAGGAACGCGAGACCGGCCGGTGTGGGGTGCTCCAGGTCGGCCAAGCGGGCCACGTCGATGCTGCCCTGCCCGGTGACGGCGTACACGAGCGCGAAGATCGCGGTCGCGACGAGGGCACCGATCGCGACGAAGCCGAGCAGCATCAGGAGGATGCCCGCGATCGGCCGCCAGAGCCCGGGCCTGCCTGCTTCGTGGATGCGGTGGTACGGGAGTCCCTCCGGGGCCGCCGGGGCCTCCGCCCAGCCCGCCCCGGCCGTCATGCGAGGGCCGCCTGCAGGCGACCGAGCGAACGGTCGCGACCGAGCAGCTCGAGGGACTCGAACAGAGGAGGGCTGACCCGGCTGCCCGTGACAGCGACCCGGACGGGGCCGAACGCGTTGCGGGGCTTGAGACCCATGCCCTCCACGAGAGCCTCTCGCAGCGCGTTCTCGATCGGCTCGGTCTTCCAGTCGTTGAGCCCCGACAACGCGTCGTACGCCGTGCGGACGACATCGCGTCCCGCGTCGTCGATCTCGTCCGTGCGTGTGAACGTCTCCTCGTCGGCGAACAGGAACCCCAGCATCGGCACCGCCTCGGACAACGTGTTGATGCGCTCGTGCACCAACGGCATCGCCGCGGCCAACAGGTCGCGCTGCTCCGCGCTGATCGGCTCGCCGACGAAGCCGGCCTCGGCGAGGAACGGGACCACGCGCTCGGTCATGTCCGGCACGGAGATCCGGCGCATGTGCGCACTGTTGATCGCCTCCAGCTTCTTCATGTCGAAGCGGGCAGGGTTCGGGTTCACGCGTCGGACGTCGAAGGCCTCGGCCATCTCCTGCATCGTGAAGACGTCGCGGTCCTCGGCGATGCCCCAGCCGAGAAGGGCGAGGTAGTTCAGGAGCCCTTCGGGCAGGAAGCCGCGGTCGACGTACTCGAGAAGTCCCGAGCCCGGGTCGCGCTTGGACAGCTTCCGGTTGCCCTCCCCCATCACCATCGGCAGGTGGCCGAAGCGCGGCGGCCCGTTCCCGACCCCCAGCCGCTGGAGCGTCTGGTACAGCGGGACCTGGCGCGGGGTCGAGGAGAGGAGGTCCTCCCCCCGGAGGACGTGGGTGATGCCCATCATCGCGTCGTCCAGCGGGTTGGTGAGCGTGTACAGGGGGTCGCCGTTCGCGCGCAGGATCGCGAAGTCGGGGACGTTCTCGGGCAGGAACGTCACCTCGCCGCGCACCAGGTCGTCGAAGACCACCGGCTCCTCCGGCATCCGGAAGCGCAGCACGGGCATCCGGCCCTCGGCCTGCCAGACGGCCAGCTGGTCGGGATCGAGGTCGCGGCAGTAGCCGTCGTACCCCTGGTTCTTCGAGCCGCTGGCCTTGCGGCGCGCCTCGACCTCGTCGTTGGTGCAGTAGCAGTCGTACGCCGCGCCCTCCTCGCGCAGCGTCCGCGCTACCTCGGCGTAGATCGGGAAGCGCTCGGACTGGCGGTAGGGGCCGTTGTCGCCACCGACCTCGGGGCCCTCGTCCCAGTCGATGCCGAGCCAGTTCAGCGAGTCGATGATCGAGTGGTAGCCCTCGAGCGTGTTGCGGGCGAGGTCGGTGTCCTCGATCCGCAGCACCAGGGTGCCGCCGTAGTGACGGGCGAACGCCCAGTTGAACAGGGCGCTGCGCACGTTGCCGACGTGCAGGTTGCCGGTGGGACTGGGTGGGAAGCGGACGCGGACGTCCGCCGGCTGCAGGTCGCCGAGGACCGGGTCGCTCATCTCTTCACCACCGTGTTGGTCAGGGCCCCGAGACCGCTGATGGACACCTCGACCTCGTCGCCCGGTTGCATCGGCCCGACGCCTTCGGGTGTGCCGGTGAGGATGACATCTCCCGGCAGCAGTGTCATCACGCTGGTGATGTGAGCGACCAAGGTCGGGATGTCGAAGATCAGGTCCTTGGTCGAGCCGTCCTGGACCAGGTCGCCGTTCAGATGGGTCTGGACGGCGACTCCGTCCGCGAACGTCTGAGGGTCGAGGTCGGTCTCGATCCAAGGGCCGAGCGGGCAGAAGGAGTCGAACCCCTTGGCCCTCGACCACTGCCCGTCCTTGCGCTGCAAGTCTCGGGCCGTCACGTCGTTGGCGATGGTGTAGCCGAAGATCACGTCCGTGGCCTGCTCGGGCGGCACGTCCCGGCAGATGCGGCCGATCACGACCGCGAGCTCGCCCTCGTAGTCCACGCGCTCCGACTGCGGGGGGTAGAACACCTGGTCGCCCGGGCCGACCACCGAGGTGTTGGGCTTGAGGAAGATCAGCGGCTCCTCGGGGACGTCGTTGCCGAGCTCGGCGGCGTGCGCGGCGTAGTTGCGGCCGATGGCGACGACCTTGCTCCGCGGGATGACCGGAGCCAGCAGCCGCACCTGCGAGAGCGGGTGCTCGGTCTGGGTCGGCTGGATGCCGGCGTACAGCGGGTCACCGGCGAGCTCGACGACGACGCTGTCGTCGGCGGGCTGGCCGTACTCGTCCAGCTCGCCGCTGACCACGCCGTACGCCGGGTCCTCCCCTGTGGTGAACCTCGCGATACGCACGGGCCCGAGCCTATCCATCCGACTCGGCGGCTCCCCCATCCACGGGCTTACCGTGATCGGTGTGAGCGAGCTCTGGCAGCGGGGTGCGGCGGGCGAGAGCTTCAGCGGCGCCGACTGGTACGCCGAGGCGATCGGCGCCGTGCGCGTCATCGACTGCGTCTTCAGCGACGTCGACCTGACCGAGGCGAGCACCACGGGAGCGATGTTCGAGAGCTGCACCTTCCACGACTGCCGCTTCAACGCCTCGCAGCACCACGCCACCGCGTTCGTCGGCTGCGACTTCCGCCGCTCGAGCTTCTTCACCGCGGTCCTGGACGGCTGCAAGCTGACCGGCTCGGTCTTCGCCGAGTGCACGCTCCGGCCGATCACGGTGCAGGGCGGAGCGTGGGCTTCGGTGACGCTACGCGGTGCGGATCTGTCGGGTGTCGACCTGACCGGCGTCGACCTGCGTGACGCTGACCTCGCGATGGCGGACCTGACCGGCGCCGTGCTGGTCGACGCCCGCCTCGGCGGCGCGACCCTGAGGGATGCCGACCTGAAGGGGGCGGATCTCAGGCGGGCGTCGGTGGACCGTGTCGACCTGGCCTCGGCCCACCTCGAGGAGACGCGGATCGACCTGTCGGCAGCGGTGATGCTGGCCGAGCTGCACGGCGCCGTCGTCGATCTCGCAGAATGACGGGGTGGACGCGCCCAGGGTCTCGACGAGCCCGACCGACGAGAGCCCTGCGACGAGCCCCACGAGCAGCCCTGACGCCGAGGCACACCGGACGCGCCTGGCGCCGTACGTCGAGCCCCACCTGGAGCGGCGACGTCTCGGCGTGCCGCATCCGGTGCACGACTTCCTCTTCACCTACTACTCCTTCTCCCCCACGAAGCTGCTCGCTTGGGAGCCGGGGTGGCCGGTGTCCGGCTCGACCGACCTGCTGGAGAAGCGGCGTGGGCTGGTCGTGTCGACCCTGGAGCTGCTCCGTGCGACCGCCGGCCGCCCGCCGGCGTTCGCGTGCTTCGGCCTGCACGAGTGGGCGATGGTGCACCGGACGGACGAGACCCGACACCCGTTGCCCCTGCGACTCGGGGCCACGCGCACGGACGCGGTCGTCGCGTCCCATCGCATCGCATGCTCGCACTTCGACGCCTACCGCTTCTTCACGCCGTCCGCCGCTCCCCTCAACCGGCTCCGGCCCGGGCCCGACGACCGGCCGGCGTACGAGCAGCCCGGTTGTCTGCACGCGACCATGGATCTGTACAAGCACGCCTTCCGGCTCTGGCCCCTGATCGGGTCGGACCTGGTCGCCGACTGCTTCGAGCTGGCCTGGGACGTGCGCAACGTCGACATGCGGGCGGCGCCGTACGACATGACCGGCATCACGCTCGACCCGACCGGGGAGCCGTGGAGCCCGATCCGGATCGAGACCTCGGAGGGGAAGCAGGAGTACGCCGCCTGCCAGCGGCGCTTCCTGGAGCGGTCGACCCCGCTACGGACTCGCCTGACCGAGAACTGCGAGCGGCTGCTGGGGGCGGGGGGCGCGAACCCGTGAGCGTGACCCTTCGCGGCGCGAGCCCGGACGTGCGGCGGACGTCGCGAGGATCTACGTCGACTCCTGGAACGCGGGCTTCGCCGCGCACCTGCCGCCGCGCGGTCTCACCGAGGGCGAGGTGACCCGCTGGCGGCGGGTGCTCGCGGAGCAGCCCGTGCGGTGGCGCGTGGCGTACGACGTCGAGGAAGCCGTCGGCTTCGCGGGCACCGGACCGTGCCGAGACCCGGTCGAGCCGACCCTCGGTGAGCTCGACACGATCGCCGTGTCGCAGGCGTGGTGGCGACGCGGTGTCGGCAGCGTCCTGATGTCAGACGCGCTGGCGTCCATGCGCCACGCAGGCTTCGCCTCCGCGGTGCTCTGGACCCTGGCCGACTATCCCCGCGGAGATGCGTTCTACCGGCGCTTCGGGTGGCTGCCCGACGGTCGAAGCCGAGACTCGGGACGACAGGTCTCCTACGGGCACGCGCTGACCACGGCAGCTTGACCGACCGGCACGCGCGCGAGGGTCGACCGGTTTACCGTGGGATCCATGGACGAGCGGGTGATGTCGCACTTCCTCGGACCCGGCGGCCGTCTCACGACGATCCCTTCCAAGCACTCGAAGCTGCTGGTCGTGCTCGACCACCTGGCGCAGGAGTTCGAGCCGGGGCACACCTACCCGGAGGCAGAGGTGAACGAGGTGCTCCGGCGCTTCCACCCCGACTTCGCGGCGTTGCGCCGCTATCTCGTGGAGAACGGGTTCATGACGCGTGAGGACAACGTCTACTGGCGCTCCGGCGGGACGTTCGAGGTCTGAGGCTCCCGCGACGACGTACGAGCGGCGCGCCCCGCCGACCGGACCGCAGGACGTCGCACATGTTCACCAGCCCGGCGGGTGCCGGTCGACCCAGGGTGCTGCGGCCTCGATCTGGGCCGCCAGCGACAGCAGCAGCTCCTCCTCGGCCGGACGCGCCGCGATCATCACCCCCACCGGTAGGCCGTCCGGGGTCCAGTGCAGGGGCAGCGACACGGCGGGCATGCCTGTGACGTTCCACGCGGACGTCCACGGTGTGAACGCCTTCTGCGCCTCGAAGTCGGCCGCGGGGTCGTCGTCGTTGCGAAGCGCACCCACCGGGAGAGGGGGCACGGCGAGGGTCGGGGTCAGCACGGCGTCGTACGGCGCGAGGGTGGTCAGGCAGTCCGCGGCGTACCGGCGCATCGCGCCGAGCGCCAGGCCGAACTCCGGTCCGGACACCCGTCGCCCCCAGTCACCCAGCCAGCGCGTGAGTGGCCGCAGGAGTGGTTCCTGCTCCGGCGTGACCGGCGACAGCGCGGTCAGCACCGCCCAGCAGGTCTCGAACGTCGGCACCGCCTCGCGCGGCATCGGCACCGGGATCTCCTCGACCTCGTGCCCGAGCGACACCAGCAGGTCGGCGGCGTCCGTCCAGGCTTGCCGGCACTCCGGGTCGACGTCGGCCTCGGCGATCACGGGCTCGGCGAAGCGGGCGATCCGCACGCGCCCGGGCTCGCGATCGCACGCCGAGAGGAAGGTCGAGGCAGGCGGAGGTGCCCACGACGGGTCGCCCGGTCGCCGGCCGGCGAGGGCGTCGAGGAGCGCCGCCGCGTCCCGGACGGTGCGGCCGAGAGACCCGCCGGTCGCGAGCCCGGTGACCTCGCCGTACATCGGCCAGCCACTGATGCGGCCGCGCGTCGGCTTCAGCCCGACGAGCCCGCAGCACGAGGCAGGGATGCGAATGGACCCACCGCCGTCCGACCCCTGGGCGACTGCCACCAGTCCCGCGGCCACCGCCGCCGCGGCGCCGCCCGACGAACCGCCCGCCATCCGGGTCCGGTCCCACGGCGTGACCGCCGGCGGTGCGACGTCGGGCTCGGTGTAGCAGGGCGAGCCGAACTCCGGCGTGTTCGTCTTCCCGAGGCTGACCATGCCGGCCCCCTCGATCGACAGCGTGACGCCGTCGGACGTGTCGGGCACGAAGTCGGCGTACACGGCCGAGCCGAAGGTCGTACGGACGCCGGCGGTGAGGTTCAGGTCCTTGATCGCGGTCGGGACTCCGTACAGCGGACCCGCGTCGTCGGGGACCGGCACCAGCGAGTCGGCGCGCGCCCTCGCGAGCTCGGGCGTGCGCGTGACGAACGCACCCACGTCGTCCGCCCGGTCCAGGTAGTGGTCGACGAGCTCGCGTGGCGACACCTCTCCCGCGCGTACGGCGTCCCCCTGCTGGAGCGCGGTCAGGTCGTGGAGATCGCTCACCCGCCCGACGCTAGCCGGTCACCGGGTCAGCCGCGGACGCGGCGCAGGCCGAAGGTGATGCCGTCGAGCAGGGCCTCCCAGGACGCCTCGATCACGTTGTGCCCGACCCCGACCGTGACCCACGACGACTCACCGTCGGAGGTCTCGATCAGGACCCGGGTGATCGCGTCCGTGCCGTGGCCCTGGTCGAGGATCCGCACCTTGTAGTCGATCAGCTCGAACTTCGCGACCTCGGGGAACGCCCGCACGAGTGCCTGTCGCAGCGCCTGGTCGAGCGCGTTCACCGGGCTGTTGCCCTCGCCGGTCTCGACGTAGCGCACGCCCTCGGCCACCAGCTTCACCGTCGCCTCGGAGATCGCGGCGTCGTCGGGCAGGGCATGGGTGAGGGTCTCGGTGATCACGCGCCAGGACTCCACGGTGAGGTATGACGGGCGGCGGCCGTCGACCTCCTCGGCCAGCAGCAGCTCGAACGACGCGTCGGCCGCCTCGAAGGTGTACCCACGTGCCTCGAGGTCCTTGACCCGCGCCGTGACCCGGTCGACGAGCTCGCGGTCACCGGACAGGTCGTAGCCGAGCTCGCGCCCCTTCAGCTCGATCGACGCCCGGCCGGCCATGTCGCTGACCAGCAGCCGCATGTCGTTGCCGACCCCGACCGGGTTCATGTGCTGGTAGAGGTCGGGGTCGACCTTGATCGCGCTCGCGTGGAGCCCGGCCTTGTGCGCGAACGCCGAGGCTCCGACGTAGGGCTGCCGCGATGCGGGGGGCACGTTGGTGACCTCGGCGACGGCGTGCGCGATCCGGGTGGCCTCGGCGAGCATCCCGTCGGGGAGAACCGGCCGGGCCAGCTTGAGCTCGAGGTTGGCGACGACGGACACGAGGTCGGCGTTGCCGGTGCGCTCGCCGTACCCGTTGA
>DATBDF010000098.1:0-14672 GCA_036270075.1 Nocardioides sp. | reverse complement strand
GGTGACGCCTTCGGACACCCGTTGGCTCACCAGCAGGTGGGCGTGCGAGATCAGCGTGGCGGTGTCCGCGTCGGCGGGGAGCTGGAGAGGTCGGGATCTGGACACGTGGGTTTCCTTCAGGTAGCCTGATTATCAGGCAGTTCTTCCTAAATTACCTGGTTCTCGGGCCAGCTGCTCCACGCCACGCCGAGAGTCCAGGAGGCCGTCGATGGTGACCCAGCAGCTCTCCGAGCCGAGGACCGCACGAGCGACGCTGGCACGCGTCACGGGAGCGTGCGGGATCACCACCCTCGTGCTCGTTCTCGGCGCTTCGTTGGTGAACGGCTACCAGGACGTCGCCTTCACCAGCGACTCGAGCGAGATCGTCGTCTTCTTCCGCTCGATCGACGACACGCTGGGCGCCGCGAGCTCCTTCCTCACCGCCGTCGGACTGATCGCGATGTTGTGGTTCACCCTCGGAGTCGCGCTGCTGCTCCGCCCCTACGACGACGAGCCGCCGTGGCGGACGGCCTTCCTGGCGGGGGCCGGGGTCGTCAGCGTCGTCTCCGGCCAGATCGCCTCGTGGGACGCGGCCGCCTACCGGTCGGACGACATCGACCCGCAGGTGGCCCGCTACGCGTTCGACCTGGGCAACCTGTCCTTCGCCAACGGGTGGGTCGCGAGCGGAGCGGTCGGGATCTGCGCCGGCCTGGTCTTCCTCTCGGCTCGGGACCTGCCGAGCTGGCTCGGATGGTGGGCGATGGTCGCCGGTGTCGGGTCGGTCCTCGGCCGGGCCATCTGGACGCACGACGTCGCGTTCGTGCCCTTCGCCCTCTTCTGGCTCTGGGTCGGCGCGGTCTCCGTCCTGCTCCTCGCGGGGCGCCTGGCGCTCGGCCGGTCGCGCGGGTAGCGCGCGGCGGGAACCGGGGTCGTCCTGGGGACGACCCCGGTAGGCACGCCTTGGTGGTCGTTGGCAGGCTTGGCCCGTGAACGAGCCGGCGGCCAGGATCCGCGACCTGGTCAAGACCTACGGGTCCGGGGATGCACTGGTCCGCGCGCTCGACGGCGTGAGCCTCGACCTCGAGTCCGGCCGCTTCACCGCGATCATGGGACCCAGTGGCTCGGGCAAGTCCACGCTGATGCACTGCGCCGCCGCGCTCGACCGGGCGGACTCCGGCACCGTTCACATCGGCGACCAGGAGCTCGGCCGGCTGGGCGACCGGGCCCTGACCAAGCTCCGCCGTGACCGCATCGGCTTCGTCTTCCAGGCCTACAACCTCATCCCCACCCTGAACGCCGAGGAGAACATCCGCCTCCCGCAGGCGATCGCCGGACGCAAGCCCGACCCTCGGTGGTACGACGAGGTCATCGACACCGTCGGCCTGCGCGACCGGCTGACCCACAAGCCGCACGAGCTCTCCGGCGGCCAGCAGCAACGCGTCGCGGTGGCCCGGGCCCTGGTGGGTCGGCCGCAGATCGTCTTCGCCGACGAGCCGACGGGCAACCTCGACAGCAGGTCCGGGGCGGAGATCCTGGAGCTCCTGCGCCGCAGCGTCGACGACCACGCCCAGACCGTCGTGATGGTCACCCACGACCCGGTGGCCGCGGCGTACACCGACCGCGTGGTGTTCCTCTCCGACGGGCGGATCGTCGACGAGCTGCTCGACCCCGACCGCGAGCAGGTGATCGCCCGGATGGCGGCGACCGAGCCCGCCGAGCCCGCCGACGTGTGATCGCGCCATGATCCGTGCTGCCTGGAAGAGCCTGCTGGCCCGCAAGGTCCGGCTGGTGATGAGCACCTTCGCGATCGCGCTGGGGGTCGCGTTCGTCGTCGGCTCGCTGGTGTTCTCGGCGGCCCTCAGCGACGGGTTCAACCGCCTCTTCGGGTCCTCGGTCGGCGACGTCGTCGTCCGCCCGGCGGGCAGCGCGACACTCAACGGTGACCCCTCGACGCGCACGGTCCCGGCGTCCCTGGTGTCGGAGCTGGCACGGGTCCCGGGCGCCGCCCGGGCCGACGGCAACGTCCAGGCGCTGGGCGTGTTCGTCGTCGGCAAGGACCGCAAGGTCGTCGGCGGCCTCGGCGCCCCGACGTACGGCATCAGCTACAACGACGCGCCGGCCGGGCACGGGATCCCGGGGCTGACCCTGCTCTACGGCCACCCGCCGCACGGGCCGCACCAGGTCGTCCTGGACGAGAAGACGGCCCAGGAGGGCGGCTACTTCATCGGCGAGAAGGTCCCGATCGTCACGGCGACGCGCAAGGCCGTGCTCAGCGAGCGCCTGGTCGGGCTCGCAGGGTACGCCGACAGCACCTCGCTGGCCGGAGCGACGCTCACCATCTTCGACGACCGGACGGCGCAGAAGCTGTTCCTCCACGGCAAGCACGCGTTCACCAACATCTGGGTGACCGCCCAGCCCGGCGTCTCCCAGAGCGAGCTGCGCGACAACGTCGCCGAGGTCCTGCCGCCGAAGGTGCGCGCGGTCACGGGTGACGACGCCGCCGACGAGAACGCGAGCCAGGTGCTCAAGGGCATCTCGTTCCTGCGCACCTTCCTGCTGATCTTCGCCGGCGTCGCTCTCGTGGTCGGCGCCTACCTGATCGTCAACACCTTCTCCATCCTGGTCGCCCAGCGCAGCCGCGAGCTGGCCCTGCTCCGTGCCATCGGCGCCTCACGAAGACAGGTCTCGCGCAGCGTCCTGCTCGAAGCGCTGGTGCTGGGACTCTTCGGCGCCACGATCGGGCTGGGGCTCGGGCTCGGGCTCGCGTACGCGATCCGCGGGCTGATCGGGCTGGTCGGCGTCGACCTCGGCAACGAGCCACTGAGCCTGGACACCCAGGCCGTCCTGGCCGGCTACGTGACCGGGATCGGCGTGACGATGGTCGCGGCGTGGCTGCCGGCCCGCCGCACCGGCCGGATCATGCCCGTCCAGGCGCTCGGGGACGTGGTGGCGCTGCCGGAGTCCTCGATCAGGTGGCGGTTCGTCTTCGGTGTCGCACTCACGGCTGCCGGCGTGGGCGCGACGTTCGAGGGGCTGTTCGGGTCGCTGCCCCACTCCGGGTACTGGGTGGGCGGCGGCATCCTCGCCGTCCTCCTGGGTGTCACCGCAGCGGCGCCGATCGTCTGCCGACCCCTGCTGATGCTCGCCCGCTGGCTGTACGCCGTGGTGTTCCGCGCCGTCGGCAACCTGGCCGGGCAGAACTCCTTGCGCAACCCGCGGCGTACGACGGCGACCGCGTCGGCCCTGATGATCGGTCTGGCGCTGGCCTGCACGATGTCGATCATCGGAGCCTCGGCCAAGGCGAGCGTGGACGACACGATCAGCAAGAACTTCATCGGCAGCTACGTGGTCGGCAGCGCCTTCGGTCAGCCGTTCTCGCCCCAGGTCGCCCAGCGGATCGATCGTGTCCACGGTGTCACGGAGGTCGTCCGCCAGCGCTATGCGTTCATCGAGGCGGACGGCGACCGCACGGCCCTCACCGGCGTCGTCCCGTCACAGCTGTCGGCGTTCGGGCTCGAGCTCCAGCAGGGGACCGGTGACCTCCGTGGCCACTCCGTGCTGGTGAACGAGCGCTACGCCCGCGACCACCACCTCGCGATCGGCGACCGCGTCGTGCTCGGCAAGCTGCCGGTCGGACAGCGGACCTTCACCGTCCGTGGCACCTACGCGAACACACCCCTGGTGTTCGACTTCGTCACGTCGATCGCGAACCTGAGGTCGGCCGGGTTCGCCGACAGCGACAACTTCCTGATTGTCTTCACCGCGCCGAACGCCGGGGACCTCCTGCGCAGCCTGGAGAAGACTGTGGCCGACCTCCCCGTGGTCACGGTCCAGGACGAGCACCAGTTCGCCGAGCAGCAGCGCGCTCCGATCGACCAGCTCGTGCTGATGGTCGACGCGCTGCTCGGTCTCGCCCTGGTGATAGCCGTGCTCGGCATCGTCAACACGCTGGCGCTGTCGATCATCGAGCGCACCCGCGAGATCGGGCTGTTGCGGGCGATCGGACTCGGCCGAGGGCAGCTGCGTCTCATGGTGACGCTCGAGTCGATCGTGATGTCGGTCCTCGGGGCCGTCCTCGGCGTGGTCCTCGGCGTCTGCTTCGGCGTGGCGATGATGTACGCCGTGAAGGACCAGGGCCTCGAGGTGATCGCGATCCCGTGGTCACAGCTCGCGATCTTCCTCGGCCTGGCCGTCGTGATCGGCGTTGTCGCCGCGGTGCTGCCCGCACGACGCGCCGCGCGACTCGACGTCCTCACCGCGATCTCGGCGACGTAGCCCGGCCCCTGGTCCGAGCGGGCCATGTGGTCGACAGCGAAACGCCAACCAGGACACGGATTTCGCCGATCTGAAGGGTCCCGACGCCCTAGAATCGCGGCCGTGGATGAGGTGGCCCTGCCTCTCGGAACGGCGTTGAAGCACGTCCAGGTTCGCGAGTACGTCCGCGACCTGATCCAGGATCTTCCCGAGGGTGCCCCCGCGCCCTCCGAGCGCGGGCTGATGCAGCAGTTCGGCGTCGCGCGGATGACCGTGCGACAGGCGATCGACGCGCTCGTGTCGGAGGGCCTGCTCGAGCGGGCGCCTGCGCGGGGCACGTTCGTCTGCAAGAGCCCCCGCCCGGTCTCACGGCCGCTGTCGTTCACCGAGGACGCCCGGGCCCGCGGCTGGACCGTGACGACCGAGACCATCCAGCACGGGTTGGGGCAGGCCGGTCCGGGCGTGGCCAAGGCGCTGGGCATCACCCCGGGCGACTCCGTCATCCACTGGCGACGTCGTCGCCGGCATGACGACGTCCCCCTGTGCTACCAGGACGTGTACCTCAACGAGGTGCTGCTGCCCGGCTTCCTCCAGACCGGGCTGCCGGACAGCCTCTACTCCCTGCTGGCTGCCCGCGGACTCCGGCCCTCGGCGGCCGAGGACCAGCTCACCGCGGACCTGGCGAACCCGATCGACGCCGATCTGCTCGAGCTCAACACCGGTGACCCCGTGTTGCGGCACTCGCGCCGCGGTCTCGTCGGCGACATCGTGATCGAGCTCTCCCGGTCGGTGTACGCCGGCGCGCGGTTCACGTGGTGGAGCCCCCTGACCGTCAGCCCGTGAGGCCCGAGCGACCGACCTCACCGAGACGACCCAACGGCGCGATCGTGCGCCCCGACTCCTCGCACACCCACTGCGGCGACGGACCGCCGATGTCCGGCTCGATGTAGAGCGAGTGCTCCGGGTGCTCGGGATCGCAGGACAGGCACAGGGGCCAGCGGCCGACGGTCTCGAACAGGGCGTCCTGCACGTCCTGCGCGACCAGACCGGCGACGTACGCCCGTCCCTCGGGCCACTGCTCCGCCCACCACCCGCGGTTCGCACACGCGTCCTCGAGTGCGTCGACGGCCTCCGGGGTGGCGCGGTGGCGGGCCCCGAGGTCGGCCAGCACGAGGGCGCGGGCGGCGAGCAGGAGGGTGTCGTCCACGTCCTCGATTCTGCAACGCAGGGAGTGACGGCCCGGACGCCGCCCGCCATGTTGTCGGACTGTCAGACCAAGCTCGCGGCCATCACGACCATGCCCCCGGCCATCACGACCTCGCAGCAGGCGGAGAGGCGGGCACGGACGGGGGCGGGTCGCCGCCACGCCAGTCGGACCGCGGTGAGGGCGACCACAGCCATGCCCAGACCCACCACGAGCGCGGCGGTGCCGCTGAGGAGCATCCCCGAGGCCCCGTGGCCGGGCATGACCATGCCGGAGAGGTGGCTCGCGCTCCGCGGCCGCTGCGGGGCCGCGGCGTTCGCCGGACCCGCCGGGATGAGCATGACGGCCATGGCACCGGACATCAGGAACAGCCGCGCGTGGTGCCCGACGGCGTGCGTGCTGGACGTGCGCAGCACGCTCCAGAGCACGGCCGCGACGAAGAGGCCCACCCCGACCCAGTCCCACCCCGGAGTCGTCACCGACACGAGCACGGCCAGCATCACGGCGCCCATGACGCCGTGCCAGGCGACGACGTCCACCGGGGTCGGGTCGTCGTCCGGGGTCCGTGGCCGGCGGACGAGACTGAACGCGCAGTAGGCGACCACCGGCAACAGGGCAACGGCGAGGACCACGGACACCGGGCCACCCACCATGTGCCCAGGCTCGGGTCGCCGTGCCGGGGTGTCAACGACGACCTCAGCGTTTGCTTGGGTGACGGTCGAGGTCGGGCCCCGGTCGCCGTACCCTCCGCATCATGTACGACGTCGCGCTCACCGTGGCCGCGTGCGTGCGGTCCGGCACGCGGGTCGACGTGGGGTGGCTGGTGTCCCGCGACGGACCACCGGTCGACCCGACGGAGGCACTGGCCCTGACGCCCGGTGGCGGCCGCAACGGGCACGTGTGGGGTGGAGCGGTTGACGACCAGCTGGCCGAGCGGGCCCCCGGCATCGGGCGCGGCCGGCTCGTGTCGGTGGACGTCGGTGAGTACGAGGCGGCCCTGGCCGACCAGACGGCGACGGGGGCGGGACAGTGTCTGCTGCTGCCCGCAGAGACGCTCCCGGTGGCCCTGTGGGAGCGCCTCGTGGAGCGCGCGCCGGTGTGCCTGGTCACCGTCCTCGACGCCGACGGCCTCGCCGTCGAGACGCGCCTGGTCGAGGCGGACCAGGTGGAGGCCGAGGATGCCGACGTGGTCGAGGCCTGGGCCAGCGGGCGCAGCACGACCGTGCTCCTGCCGGACCGGGTGATCACCGTGCTCAGGCCGGTGCCGACGCTCGTGGCCGCGGGTCCGGGCCCGGTCGGGGACGCCGTGGTGCGCATGGCCGTCGTGCTGGGCTGGCGGACCCACCGGGCCATCGACCCGGGCTCCGCGATCCCGCTGGTCGTCGGGCTCACCGTGCTCGACTCCCTGGTCGTGACCGGGCACGACGACGAGATGGCGGGCCGCATTCTCGAGGCGGGTCTCGCGGGACGGGTCGGGTACATCGGTGTGGTCGCGCCGCGCGCGCGGCAGGAGGCGCGTCTGGCCTGGCTCACCGATCGCAACATCGGCGGGCTCGAGCGCATCCACGGACCGGCCGGTCTCGACATCGGAGCCAGGACGCCGGGCGAGGTGGCGGCCGCCGTGGTGGCGGAGGCGATCGCCGTGCACCGGATCGGCGCACAAGCGAATCCTTAGGGCTCGTCGTGAGTGCGGCCTCGGCGACCTACAGTGGGGGGAGCGGTTGACCCGAACCTGGGAGGAGAGCGCCATGGCCGACGTGTCGACGGACGGCGTCCACGTGCTGCGCGCCCTCTGGTCGGCCGAGGATCGTGACCGGTCCGAGGTCGACGAGGAGTGCGGGCCGGTCAAGCCGTGCCGCAACATGAAGGACGTCGGCTTCGAGGGCTTCGGCGTACCCGGCTCCGACCTGAAGGATGCCTGGCGCGAGCGGCTCGCCCGCGAGGGGAAGCTCGGCTCCGGGAGCATCCGCGACCTGGTCGACGCTCCGCCCGACGAGTGAGCGGGACCTCGTGACGCGGCCCGAGTCGGTGCCCGCTCTCACCGACGCGTTGCGCGATGTCGGGTACCTCGCCGACCGCGGGCTCGCCACGACCGTGCACGTGGCGCTGACGCTGGACCGTCCGGTGCTGCTCGAGGGAGAGGTCGGCGTCGGCAAGACCGAGATCGCCAAGGCACTCGCCCAGGTCCTCGACCGCCGGCTGATCCGGCTCCAGTGCTACGAGGGCATCGACACCAACCAGGCCCTCTACGAGTGGGACTACGCCCGCCAGATGCTGGCGATCCGAGCTCTGTCCGAGCGCCAGCTCGCCGACGACGGGTCCGTCGACGCGTTGTTCGGGCCGCGCTTCCTCCAGGAGCGGCCGCTGCTGGACGCCGTACGGACGGGAGACGGCGCCGTGCTGCTGGTCGACGAGATCGACCGCGCGGACGACGAGTTCGAGGCCTTCCTGCTCGAGCTGCTCTCCGACTTCCAGATCACGATCCCCGAGATCGGCACGATCGCCGCCGAGCACGCTCCGCTGGTCGTGCTCACCAGCAACCGCACCCGCGAGCTGCACGACGCCCTGAAGCGGCGGTGCCTGTACCACTGGGTGGGGTTCCCGTCCCCGGAGCGCGAGCTGGAGATCGTGCAGATCCGCGCACCCGGTGTCTCGCGCAGGCTGGCCGAGGCCGCGGTCGCCGCCGTGAACCGGCTCCGCGAGATGGATCTCGCCAAGCCGCCGGGGGTGGCCGAGACCATCGACTGGGTGAGGACCCTCGAGGTGGTCGGGGCCGAGGAGCTCGAGCCCGACGTGGCCGTCGACACGCTCGGTGCGGTCGTGAAGGACCGCGACGACCTCGAGCACGTCAGCGAGGACCTCGGCTGGGTCGCCTCCGGTGCCTGATCGTCCGGACTTCACGTCGATGCTGGTCGGCTTCACGACCGAGCTGCGGGGGGCGGGTCTCACGGTCGGCTCGGGTGACGTGCTCATGTACTGCGCGGCCGCCGCCGCCGTGGACGTCACCGACCTGGTCGACCTCTACTGGGCCGGGCGCTGCACCCTGGTGACCCGGCGCGAGCAGGTCCCGGCGTACCACCGCACGTTCGTCGCCTACTACCTCGGCTCGCCCGATGAGTCGCCCGGCGCGTCGGCCTTCACCGTCGCTGCCCGGGCCGAGGCGGTCGGCACGCTGCAGATCGCCGAGACCGAGCGGCTGGGCGAGGAGGTCGACGAGCAGGAGGCGGAGCTGGGGTACGCCGCCGCGCGCGCGTCGACGATGAAGGCCAAGAGCTTCGCCGCCTGCACGCCCGAGGAGCTGGCCGTGCTGCGACGCATCCTGCGGACGATGCAGCTGGCCCCACCCCGGCGTCGTACGCGCCGGACGGCGCCGACGCGGCATGGCCGGATGCCGGACCTGCGGCGTACCGTCCGCGAGTCGATGCGCCTGCACGGCGAGCCCGGCGCGCTGCACCGCCGGCGCCGCCGGCTGCGCACCCGCCGGCTCACCCTGTTGCTGGACGTCTCCGGGTCGATGGCGGACTACTCGCGCAACCTGGTGCAGTTCGCGCACACGTCGAGCCGCGCGTCGACCCGCACCGAGGTCTTCTGCTTCGGCACCCGGCTGACCCGGATCACCCGCGAGCTGGAGCATCGGCGTCCCGACCTGGCACTCGACCGCGCCGCGGCTGCCGTGACCGACTGGGAGGGCGGCACGCGGATCGGGTCGTGCCTGGATGAGTTCGTGCGCCGGTGGGCGCGGCGTGGGATGACTCGCGGGGGGATCGTGGTGATCTGCTCCGACGGCCTCGACCGCGGCGACCCCGAGCTCCTCGAGTCGGCGATGCAGCGGCTGTCGCGGCTGTGTCACCGGATCGTCTGGCTCAACCCGCACAAGGGCCACCGCACGGACTTCACCCCGGACACCCTGGGCATGATGGTCGCCGAGCCGTACGTCGATCAGCTCCTGTCGGGTCACGACCTGGCCAGCTTGTCGGAGTTCGCGCACGTGCTCGCCTCACTTCGATGAGCGAGCCGAGAGGAGGGGCCGTGCAGTGGAGCGTGTCGGCGCAGGCCGCCGGTGACCGGGAGCTGAGTCGCGAGGAGATCGTGTCGCTCGCCGACGCCGTGGCACCGGTCGGTGGGGTCGCCACCGGCATCGGCCAGACGGCGTACGGCGCGCAGCTGCTGGTCGAGGCCGACACCCGCGAGCAGGCGCTGGAGAGCGCCACCGAGATCTTCGCCGCCGCTGCATCGCGGGCCGGCCTGCCACCGTGGCCGATCAGCGCCATCTCGGCGCTGTCGGAGGACGAGGACGACGAGCCGTGATCCGGCTCGGTTCGTTGGCCGGCTACCCCTTCGAGGGCCCCCGCGTCCTGGCCGGCTGGACGGTCCCGGCCGTGCCCGCGGTGTACGCCGTGATGTACAAGCCCGCCGAGCACGCCGAGTCGTACGCCGTCATCTACGTCGGCCACACCGAGGACCTCGGCCAGGAGCGCCTCCCGTTCCGGCACGCACAGGCACCGTGCTGGGTCAAGCGCGCCGGGAGCAAGTGGAAGCTGCACGTCGCGTGGTTCGAGGTGCCGGGCGGCCAGCCGGGACACCGCAAGCAGATCGCCGAGGAGCTCTGCGCCGTCTACCGGCCGGGCTGCAACGAGCAGCAGTTCGACCGCACCTGGAAGGACGAGTGGATCGGCGGCTACTCCGCCCCCACCACCGGCCCCCTCACCACCGACCGGGAGCCTCCGGAGAGGTGATCTCGACGGAAACCGCGGACGAACCACTCGCGCCGTGGGCGTGTCGTCCCATGTCGTCCGCGTTTTCCCAGCCGGTCACGCCCCCGCGCCCACCGTCTCCTCGTCCGGGTGGTACCCGACGCCTTCGCCGAGGCGGGAGCGGCGGGTACCGGAGGCGGGGAGTGCCGGGGCCGGATCGGCCGGTGTGGGCTCCCGTGGCGTGACGCTGACGACGATCTGCTCGGCCATGCCGTACAGCAGCGGCAGGGCGCCCGCGACCACGCCGCCGGTGCGGTTGATGTGGTGGACGTCCTGCATGATCGGCGCGGCGTTGTCGCCGATGCGACCCACGATCTCGGCGCACTCCTCGAGGTTCGTGGCGATCCGGGCCAGCTGGGCGCCGACGATGTACAGGTAGATCGCGAGGCCCGCGATCAGCAGCACGATGTCGACGACGGTGAGTACGACGAGCGTGGTCACATCCGCACCTTTCCGAGCACCCGGCCGAGGAACAGGTGGTGCTGCAGGCCCTCGGCCAGCACCGCCTCCACTCCTCCGGCCGTGACCCCGATCAGAGCCGCGTCCTGCGTGTTGTGCTCGGCGGCCAGGAGCGTGTCCTTGACGGCGGCGACGCGCTGGTCGATCGTGCGGACCTCCAGCACGAGGATCGTCAGGAGCGCCGCGACGGCCAGGACGACGACGAAGCCGCCGATCACCGCGCCCCACCAGAGGTTGCGGCTGGAGTCGCTCAGCAGCGGGAGCACCGGCTGCATCGACAGGACCGTCATCTCAGCCTCCCAGCCGTTCGCGGCCGCGCTGCAGCCCGCCGATGATCACGGTCGCGTGCTCGATGGTCGTGTTGAGCTGCGACAGCGCGGCCGTGTTGCGGACGGAGTCGCCGAGCGAGGCGTCGATGGTGGCGGCCTGGCGTCCGATCCGGGCCGCGAGAAGCAGGATCGGCACCACGAGCGCGACCACCACGAGGACGACGACGATCCCGATGACGTAGCCGACCGTCCAGCCGGTGGCTGCCAGAGCGGTCACGGTGCTCATATCGCCTCGCAGAAGTCGCGGACCGGCTTCAGGCTGGCGTTGACCGAGGGCAGGACGTCCGGAACCGTGCTCGTGCGGTCGGCGATCACGCCGACGCCCCCGATCACGTCGTCGAGCGTCGCGGTCACGGCCCGCAGGTGGAAGATCACGCGCAGCAGACCGAGCGCGGCCACGGCGATGATCACCACCGCGATCACGATGGTGACCCAGGCGACGGCTGGCATGGGCTACGCCTCCTTCTCGGTCTTCGGCGGCAGCAGCTTGGCCACGGATCCGCCGTACCTCGCCGCACCGGTGGCGACGTCGCGCACCGTGCGGTCGGTCGTCGCGAGCGCCTCCGGTACGCCGTCCAGCTCCCCGGCGAGGCGTACGCCGCCGGCCAGGATCTCGTCGGACGCGCCACGGATGCGCTCCAGGGCCGCGAGCACGCGGTTGAGCAGCGCGACGAGCACCGGGGCGATCACCACCAGGAGCAGCACGTTCCCGATCCACCACAAGACCATGTCGACTCCTCAGCTGCGCGCAGGTTGGTAGGGGAGGCAGAACCGGCGGAAGACCCGCATCAGCGCCAGCCGCGCGGCCTGGACGCCGATCGAGACCCCACTCGCGGACCGCGTGCCGGCGTTCTCCGTCGACTCGCCGCGCTCGATCGCGCCGATCCGCTCCTGCATGTTGCTGGCGAACTGGCC
Organism: Nocardioides sp.; assembly: GCA_036270075.1. GTDB lineage: Bacteria > Actinomycetota > Actinomycetes > Propionibacteriales > Nocardioidaceae > Nocardioides. Next base: position 2,778 of record DATBDF010000098.1, on the reverse strand, counting down.
CATCAGGACCGTCGTGACGTCCTGGATCATGCCGCGGCCGTACTGTGCGGCAGCGCCGGACAGCTGGAGGTCCTGGTCCAGGTCGACCTTCGTCCCCGAGCCGGACGGCGCCAGCCGAGCGGTGATCGTCATCGCCGCCTGGCCGCGCCCCTTCTGGTCGGCGCCGGCCGCATCGATGACCATCCGCTTGGTGGCGTCGTCGCGCTCCAGGATCTTGGCCTTGCCGGCGAACTGCATCTTCACCGGACCCATGCGTACGCCGACCGTCCCGGCGTACGTCTCGTCACCGAGGTCCTCGCTCAGCTCGGCGCCGGGCAGACACGCCGCGACCTGCGGGACGTTGCCGAAGAACTCCCAGACCTTGTCCACGGGCTCCGAGACGTCGAACGTGTTCTGGATCAGCATCACGCCTCCGCTTCACTCAGGTAGCGCGCCGGGTCCGCTGCGAACGACGTCGAGCAGTGGGCGCTGCAGAAGTAGTACGTCGTGCCGTCGTGCTCCACCGGGAACTGCGTCGAGTCGGGAGTCACCGTCATCCCGCAGACCGGGTCGACCACGTCGGCGATCGGCGGCGCCGAGGCGCGATCGGCGACCGGGGTGGGAGCGGAGAACTCGCCGGCCGCCCGTCGCCGTACCAGCTCGGCCAGCACCGAGACCGCGATCTCCTGGTGGCTGGTCCGGCCGAGGTCGATGCCCACGGGCGTGCGCACCCGGTCGAGCAGGTGCTGCGGTACGCCCCGCTCGGCGAGGTAGGCCAGCAGCGACTCGCCCCGCTTGCGCGACGCGACGAGACCGACGAAGGCCGGTGCTGCCGACACCGCCAGGGCGACGGCGTCCTCGTCGCCGTGGCCCTGTGAGGCGATCACCACGATCGAGGCCTGGGTGACGTCGCCCGCCGAGAAGTCGCCGGAGGCGATCACCCGCGACTTCCAGCCCAGCGTCGTGGCCAGGTCGGCCAGAGTGCGGGTCATCGGGGAGCCTCCGACCACCACGAGGTCGAGGGCGGGGACGACGGGTTCGACGTAGATCTGCAAGGCGCCCTCGCTCTGGCAGGACATCGGGACGTAGAGCATCCCGTCGGGGAGCTGCGACTGCGGGACCTCGGCCGTGCCGAGGAACAGCAGCCGCGGCTCGCGGCTCTCGATCACGCGCACGGCCTCGCGCAGGACGACCGGCTCGGCGCACGCGCCGCCGATCCATCCGTAGAGCTGGCCCTCGCGCGTGATGATGGCGCGCGAGCCCATCTGGCCGGAGGACGGCGCCTGGCGCCAGACCACGGTGGCCAGGGCGAACTCCTCGCCGCGGCGCGCCAGCTCGGCGGCCTGCTCGACGACGTCCCAGCCCTCACTCATGTCGGGTGCTCACCTCAGTCCGTCTTCACCGGGGGTGCCCCGGATACGTCGTGCCGCTGGGTGATCGCCTCGTGGACGCGGTCGGGCAGCAGGGGCATGTCGATGTTGCGGACGCGGGTGCTGCCCGCCCCACCGACGGCGTCGATCACGGCGTTCACGAACGCAGCCGGCCCTCCGACCGTGGCGCACTCGCCGATGCCCTTGGCGCCGATCGGGTGGTGCGGGCAAGGGGTGACGACCTCGTGCAGCTCCCAGCCGGGCGTCTCCCAGGCGGTCGGCAGCAGGTAGTCCATGAAGTTCGAGCCGACGCAGTTGCCCTCGGCGTCGAAGGTGATGAACTGCATGCTGGCCATCGCATAGGCCTCGGTGAGGCCGCCCATGATCTGGCCCTCCACCACCATCGGGTTGATCCGCACGCCGCAGTCGTCGACCGCCACGAAGCGCAGCACGTCCCAGACGCCGGTCATCGGGTCGACCTCGACCGTCGCGATGTAGCAGGCGAACGGCCAGGTGAGGTTCGGCGGGTCGTAGTACGCGTTGCCCTCGAGCCCGGGCTCCATGCCGTCGGGCATGTTGCTGTACGCCGCCATCGCGCATTCCTGGATGGTGACGCCCTGGGCCGGGTTGCTGCGCACGTAGAACCGGCCGAGCTCCCACTCGACGTCCTCCTCCGAGACCTCGAGGAGGTGGGCGGCGAGCTTGCGCGCCTTGGCCCGCACCTTGCGCGAGACCATCGCGACCGCGGCGCCGGCGACGGGGGTGCTGCGCGACGCGTAGGTGCCCATGCCGAACGGCGCGGTGTCGGTGTCACCCTCCTCGACCAGGACGTCCTCGGCCGGGATGCCGAGCTCGTGGGCGACGATCTGGGCCCACGTCGTCTCGTGTCCCTGGCCCTGCGTCTTGGCCCCGGTGCGGAGGAGCGCCTTGCCGGTCATGTGGACCCGCAGCTCCGCGGAGTCGAACATCTTGATGCCGAGGATGTCGTACTCGCGGCTGTTGCCGGCGCCGAGCGGCTCGGTCATGGTCGAGATGCCGATGCCGAGCAGACGACCCCGCGACCGGGCCTCCTCCTGCTGCCGGCGGAAGTCGGCGTACCCGATGGCGTCGAGCCCCACCTGCAGGCACTTCGCGTACTGGCCCGAGTCGGTGAGGAAGCCGAACGGCGTGCGGTGCGGGAAGTCGTCGTCGCGCACGAAGTTGACGCGACGGAACTCCGCCTGGTCCATGCCCAGGTCGGCAGCGGCCGCCTGGATCATCCGCTCCTGGAAGAACATGGCCTCGGTGACCCGGAACGAGCAGCGGTAGGCGACCCCGCCCGGCGCCTTGTTGCTGTAGGTGCCGCGGGCGGTGATGTGCCCCACCGGGATGTCGTAGGCGGCGAACGCCGAGTGCATCAGCCCGATCTTGAACTTGCTGGGCTGGGCGT
>DATBDF010000097.1:0-6838 GCA_036270075.1 Nocardioides sp. | reverse complement strand
GTCAGCATCGAGGACAACGGCCGGGTCGGCGGAGCCGGGGCCGCCCTCCTCCAGCTGCTGAACGCCGAGGGTGTCCCCACGCCGTTCTCACTGCACGGCATCCCTCAGGAGTTCCTCCACCATGCCGAGCGTCAGGCGATCCTCGACCGGATCGGCCTCAACGCCCAGACGATCGCCCGTGGCATCGTCGAGCGGCTCGCCGCCGAGGGGCACGAGCGGCTCTCGATCACCGAGCAGGTCACCCACGACTGACACGAGGGCCCGGTCTGCGGCAGTCTGAGCGGAACGGGAGGTGCTCGATGGACGACGACCCGGTCAGGTCGGTGCTCTGGATGGTGCGCGGCGCCTGGGTCACGATGGCGCTGCGGGGCGCATGCTCCCTGGGCGTCTTCGACGTCCTCGAGCAACCGCGCGATCTCGCGGAGGTCGCCGAGGCCACCCGCACCGATCCACCGACGCTGGCCCGGCTGCTGCGCTGCATGGCGGACCTCGGGATGGTCGAGCGGGTCGGGACCGGCGGGTACCACAACTCGGCTCTCGGCGCCACGCTGGCCGAGGGCCATCCCAGCCGGATGCGCGACCTGCTCCTGATGCAGGCCACCCTGCCCAACCTCGCGGCGTGGGGGGCGGTCGACGACGCCGTGCGCACCGGGTCGGGGGTGTTCGAGCGGGTGAACGGGATGCCGAGCTGGCAGCACCTCGCCGGTGACCCCGAGGCCCAGCGCCGGTTCAACGCCTCGATGGCGCGCCGGGCCTCGGGCCAGGTCGCCGCCCTGCTCGGGGCCACCGACCTCGCGGAGTTCTCGACCCTGATCGACGTCGGCGGTGGTCGCGGGGCCATGGTCGCCGGGCTGCTCGAGAGGACCCCCTCGCTGCGCGGGATCGTCGCCGATCAGGCGGCGATGGCCGCCGAGGCCGACGAGCTGTTCGCCGCCGAGGGAATGGCCGCCCGCGCGCGGGGCGAGGCGTGCGACTTCTTCGTGTCGGTGCCCGGTGGGGGCGACGTCTACACCATCTCCAACGTGCTCCACGACTGGGACGACGGGGACGCGGTGTCGATCCTGCGGACCGTCCGGGCTGCCATGCCCGACCACGCCCGACTCCTCGTCGTCGAGCACGTCCTGGACGCCCCGGGCCGGTCCGCGGACGAGCTGCGCGACATCCACCTGGTCGATCTCCACATGCTCGTGATGTTCGGGGCGCGAGAGCGCACGCAGGCGGAGTACGACGCCCTCCTCGCTGAGGCCGGTTTCACGGCGAGCCGGATGGCCGAGCCGGTGACCGAGTGGAACGTCCTGGAGGCCGATCCGGCGCGGTGAGCCGCCGGAATAGGCTGGAGTCCTGGGACGCTGCACCGTGTCCCCGACCCGAGAGGTTCCCGTGCCCGATCCCGACCGGCTGGTCCACATCGTCGACGACGTGCCCGAGCTCGCAGGAGTCACCGAGCTCGCGATGGTGCTCGTCCTCGACGGGTTCCTCGACGCCGGCAGCTCGGCGGCGATCGCGGCGCGCCATCTCGCGAGCGAGTCCGGCGGCGGGCGGGTCGTCGCGACGTTCGAGGTCGACGAGTTCCACGACTACCGGGCCCGGCGACCGGCGATGTCGTTCGTGCGCGACCACTACGAGCAGTACGACGCGCCGCGCCTGGTCGTGCGTCTGCTCGCCGACGACGCCGGCACGCCGTACCTGCTGATGCACGGGCCGGAGCCCGACAACAAGTGGGAGGCGTTCGCCGCCGCGGTCCGGCACGTGGTGGAGCGTCTCGGTGTGAGCCGGGTGATCGGCCTCGGCGCGGTGCCGATGGCGGTGCCCCACACCCGCCCCATCGCGATCACCCACCACGCGAACAACCCCTCGCTGCTGGCCGCCGACAGCCCGTGGCGCGGCGAGCTCCGCATCCCCTCGAGCGCGCAGTCCCTGCTCGAGCTCCGCCTCGGCGAGACCGGCCACGACGCGACCGGCTTCGTGGCGCACATCCCGCACTACCTCGCCCAGCTCGACTACCCCGAGGCGTCGGTCTCGTTGCTGGAGCACGTCGAGCGCTCCGGCAGCATCGCGGTCGACCTGACGACGCTGCGGACCGCGGCTCGCGAACGCGACGAGGAGATCGCGACGTACCTCTCGGCCAACAGCGAGGTGCTCGAGGTGGTGCAGGCGCTGGAGCAGCAGTACGACGCCTTCGCGCGCGCCGAGCAGGAGGGCAACAGCCTGCTCGCCGAGAACGAGCCCATCCCCACCGGAGAGGAGATCGGCCGGCAGTTCGAGCAGTTCCTGGCCGGCCTGGACGGACCCGAGAACGACAGCTGATGCCGTCCTCCGCCGCCGAGCTCGTCGAGCTCCTCGACATCGAGACCCTCGACACCGACCTCTTCCGGGGCAACAGCCCCGACACCGACCGACAGCGCGTCTTCGGCGGGCAGGTCGCCGCGCAGGCGCTCATCGCCGCGATCCGCACCGTGGACGAGGGCCTGGAGGTGCACTCGCTGCACGCCTACTTCCTGCGCCCCGGTGACACGACGATCCCGATCATCTACGACGCCGAGCGGATCCGGGACGGCCGCTCGTTCGAGACCCGGCGGGTGGTGGCGCGTCAGCACGGCAACCCGATCTTCTACCTCACGGCGAACTTCCAGCGCCCCGAGGAGGGGTTCGACCACCAGGACGCGATGCCCGACGTGCCCGGGCCCGACCAGGGGCTGACCTTCGCCCAGCTCCACGAGCTCCGCTCGGGGGACAAGCGGTCCGCGGCCGAGTTCGCCAAGGAGTGGGCGGCCCTGGACACCCGCTACCTGGGCAACTCGGCGTACCCCGGGCACACGCACCTCGCCGAGGACACCGACCGTCCCGCCCGGGCGCAGCTGTGGGTGCGCGTCAACGGCGAGCTCGGCGACGACCCGGTGATGCACATCGCGACGTTCACCTACGCCAGCGACCTGACCCTGCTGGGAGCCACGCTCGTGCCGCACGACGTGGAGATCGGCTCACCGAGGCTGATGCCCGCCTCGCTGGACCACACCATCTGGTTCCACCGCCCGTTCCGGGCCGACCGGTGGTGGCTCTACGACCAGTGGTCGCCGTCGGCCCAGGGGGGCCGCGGCCTGTCCCTGGCGCGGGTCTTCACCGAGGACGGCGCACTGGTGGCGACCGTCGCGCAGGAGGGCCTCATCCGCCAGCGCAACCGCTGACCACGCCGGCAATCCGGTCGCCCCGGTTGGTGGCCGGGCCTAGCATCGCCACGGTGAGCCCAGGCGCGCGTGTCCCCGACACGCGAGGCACCATCGAGGTCGCGTGCGACGAGTCGGGCTTCGTCGGGGGTTCGTTGTTCGGACGCACCCGGGTGTTCGCCCACGCGAGCCTCCAGGTCGATCCCGCGGTGGCCGTGGAGCTGACCGACGAGGTGCGACGACGGACCGACGCCGGCAGCCAGGAGCTCAAGGCGTCGCGGCTCAACCGCGAGTGGGCACGCCCCGTCGCGGCGTGGCTGTGCGCCGCGGATGGGCCGCTCGGCGGCCGCGTCGTCGTCCACGTGACCGACACGCGCCTGTTCGGACTGGGTCGCCTGGCGCAGGTGGTGATGGCCGAGTCGACGCCGGACGGCTGGTGGAGTGCCCGTGAGGAGGAGGGCACCTGGGAGCGGGCCCTCCGCCTCCACGCCGGCCTCGGCGAGCTGCCGGCCCACTGGGAGCGTGAGTTCCTCCTGGCCTCCCGTGACCTGCTCTGGATACGGCGTCGCCGCCGCCACGGCGCGACGATCGAGACCTGGGCCGCGAGGGTGCGTGCCGCCGCGGAGCAGATGCCCGACGCGAGAGGTCGGCGGTTCCTCGCCACCTGGGCGTCGCCCGACGCGGTCGCGCGAGCGCGCGGGTACGTCGAGGCGCCACCCGCGTCACCCCTGAGCGAGCCGTTGCTGCCGGCGCTGCGTTGGGCGGTGCACCACTGGAGCGCCGTCGGCGACGTCGACGTCGTGCACGACGAGCAGTCCGTGCTCACACCCGCCCGCGTCGCCGCCATCGCGGACGAGCTCGCGAGGTCCTGTCCGGGTCGGCGGATGGCGGGCTTCACGCGCGTCGACTCGCGCGACGACGCCCGCGTGCAGCTGGCGGACCTCGTTGCAGGTGTCGTACGTCGATCGCTGGAGGTGCGGCTGACCGGGGACGACGCGCGGCCGGGCGTGCCGGTCGACCACCTGGTCGCGGCGGACTCGATCGTGCTCTCTCCCGACGCGGAGCCTCAGAGGTCCTTGCGGAAGAACGTCAGCCAGCCGAGCATCTCCTCGGGTACGTCGTAGTAGGCCCCGACCTCCTCGAAGCCCAGGTCCCGGTACAGGCTGATCGCCTCGGTCTGCCGGATGCTCGTGTCGAGATACACTTGGCGGTAGCCGGCACCGCGCGCCCGATCGAGCAGCGCGACGGCGAGCGCGCGGCCCACTCCGAGCCCGCGTGCCATGGGCGGCACGAACATGCGCTTCATCTCGGCCGCGTTCTCGTCGAGGCGCTTCAGCGCCACGCAGCCGACGGCCAGCCCGGAGTCCCAGCACAGCAGCAGCTCGCCGTCGGGGGGCGCGTACGCCCCGGGCAGCCCGTCGATCTCCTGCTCGTAGGCGGCGTCGTCGAAGTACGCCTCGATCAGCTCGAGGTCGGCGGAGTGGCGCTGGCGGTGCCAGGCGAGGAACGAGCGGAAGAGGCGCCGTGCCTCCTCGAGGTCTGTTTCCGTCTCGGCAGGCCGCACGTCCATGCGTCATCGTCTCCCACAGGCGAGCGAGCCGTCGACCGGCCCCCCAGGACTACCCCGGGGCCCGGGTGCGGCCCACCACGTGCGGAGCGCCGGTCGTGGGCGACGTGAGCGCGAACGTGATGCCGCCGTCCGTGGGGTCCTGCCCGAAGGCGACCGAGCTCGGCAGCAGGATCGGCTTCGTGAACGCGGCGTCGACGGTCACCGAGTCGGGCAGCCGGTTCTCCAGGGCCGCCACACATCGCGCCAGGCTCCACATCCCGTGGGCGATCTGGCGGGGGAAGCCGAAGGCCTTGGCCGTGAGCGGGTAGAGGTGGATGGGGTTGTGGTCGCCGGACACGCCCGCGTACCGGCGGCCGACGTCGCCCCCGAGCCGCCAGCTGACCCGCCCTGGAACCACGTCAGTCGGCCCGTTGTCGGTCGGCCCGACATCGGTCGGCCCGTTGTCGGTCGGCCCGTCGTCGGTCGAGCCTGTCGCGGCACGGGGCCCCCTTCGCAGGTAGGTCGACGTGCTCTCCCAGACCTGCTCGCCGTCGGTCTCGGCGGTGGCGACGAACTCGATCGCCCGGCCCTTGCGATGCGGCCGGACGGCCGAGGTGTGCACCTCGATCTGCAGGGTCTCGCCGACCTCGATCGGCCGGTGCTGGGTGATCCGGTTGGCGATGTGGACCGTGCCGATGGCCGAGAAGGGGTACTCGGGCGACGACATCACGGCCATGTGCAGAGGGAAGGCGAGCACGTGCGGGAAGGTCAGCGGCGCGGTGTCCTTGACGGGGAACCCGCAGACGGCGGCGTACGCCGACACGTGCTCTCGGGTGACGGTCGCCGTGCGCAGCTCGTGCAGGGCCGTCGGGTCACCGCCGGTCTTGCGCACGCCCGGCAGCTGGTTGACGACGGGGATCGACGGCAGCGTCGCCTTGAGCAACGTGGCGTCCATGTCAGGCCCCCAGCATCATCTGGCCGCAGACGCGCACGACGTTGCCGTTGACCGCCGTCGAGGCCGGGCTCGCCAGCCAGGCGATCGTCTCCGCGACGTCCACCGGCTGACCACCCTGGCTCAGCGCGTTCATCCGCCGGCCGACCTCGCGCGTCGCGAACGGCACGGCCGCGGTCATCTTGGTCTCGATGAATCCCGGTGCCACTGCGTTCACGGTGATGCCCTTGGTCAGGCCGGCTGCGAGCGAGTCCACGAGGCCGATCACGCCCGCCTTCGAGGCGGCGTAGTTCGTCTGGCCGACGTTGCCGGCGATGCCGGCGATCGAGGCGACGCCGATGACCCGGCCGTTGTCGTGGATGAGCCCCTGGCCGAGCAGCTCGTCGGTGATCCGCTGCGGCGCGACCAGGTTGACGCCGAGCACCGCGTTCCAGCGCTCGTCGTCCATGTTGGCCAGCCGCTTGTCGCGGGTGATCCCGGCGTTGTGGACGACGACGTCCACGCCCCCGTGGGCCCGGGTGAGGTGCTGGGCGATCCGCTGGGGTGCGTCCTTCGCGGTGATGTCGAGCATGAGGTGGTCGCCGTTCAGCTCCTTGGTCAGCCGGATCAGGTCGTCCGCAGCCTGGGGGACGTCGACGCCGACCACCGTGGCGCCGTCGCGCGCGAGCACCCGAGCGATCTGCTCGCCGATGCCTCGCGCGGCGCCGGTCACGAGTGCCACCTTGCCGGCGAGCGGGCGCTGCCAGTCCGGATCCTCGGCCTGCTCCTTCCCCGACGTCCCGATGCGGACGACCTGCCCGGAGACGTACGCCGACTTCGGCGACAGGAGGAAGCCGAGGGTCGAGGCGACCGCACGCTCGGCGCCCTCGCTCACGTAGACCAGCTGCGACGTGCCCCCGCGCCCGACCTCCTTGCCGAGGCTGCGCGTGAACCCCTCCAGCGCGCGCTGGGCGACACGCTCCTCACCCCCGACCAGCTCGGGCGGCGTGCCCAGGACGACGAGCCGCGCGCACGTCTCCAGGCTCCGCATCAGCGGGCCGAAGAAGTCGCGCAGCGCGACCAGACGGGTGGGCCCGGTGAGGTCCGTCGCGTCGAAGACGAGTCCCTTGTACCGGGTGCCGGCGTCGATGGTGGTGGTGGTGGAGATGCCCAGGCCGTCGAGGACCTGCGGCA
>DATBDF010000096.1:0-2828 GCA_036270075.1 Nocardioides sp. | reverse complement strand
CGGTCGCCAAGCAGGTCGTGATCGACGGACCCGGCTGGTCGGTCGGGGGCATGGCCAAGGGGGCGGGGATGCTCGCACCCCAGCTCGCGACCATGCTCGTGGTCCTCACGACCGACGCGGTGGCAGGTCCGGACGCCCTCGACACCGCGCTCCGGGCGGCGACCCGCGTCAGCTTCGACCGGCTCGACTCGGACGGCTGCATGTCGACCAACGACACCGTCACGGTGCTGGCGAGCGGTGCGAGCGGCATCACCCCGAGCCTTCCGGACCTCACCGAGGCGCTGACGAGGGCCTGCACCGACCTTGCCCTCCAGCTGCTCGCCGACGCCGAGGGCGCCGACCACGAGATCGCGATCACCGTGCTGCACGCCGCCACCGAGGACGACGCAGTCGAGGTCGGGCGGTCGATCGCCCGCAGCAACCTGTTCAAGGCCGCCGTCTACGGCAACGACCCGAACTGGGGCCGGGTCCTCGCGAGCATCGGCACCACCCGGGCTGCCTTCGACCCCGCCGACCTCGACGTCGCCATCAACGGCGTGTGGGTCTGCCGCCAGTCGACCCCGGCCGCCGACCCGGCGACCGTCGACCTGGTGCCACGGGACGTCACCGTCACGGTCGACCTCAAGGCCGGAGAGGCCCGGGCGACCGTGTGGACCAACGACCTCACGCACGCCTACGTCCACGAGAACTCGGCGTACAGCTCATGACATCCTCGACGACCCACGAGACGGCGTTCACCGGCTCTGTCGGCCCCGACCCGGCCAAGGCCGCCACGTTGGCCGGAGCCCTGCCGTGGCTGAAGCGCTACCACGGCAAGGTCGTCGTGGTGAAGTACGGGGGCAACGCCATGACCGACGACGCCCTCAAGCGAGCGTTCGCGGAGGACGTCGCGTTCCTGCGCTTCGCCGGCTTCAAGCCGGTCGTCGTGCACGGCGGAGGGCCACAGATCTCGGCGATGCTCGAGCGGCTGGGCATCGAGTCGGAGTTCCGCGGCGGGCTTCGGGTCACGACCCCACCGGCGATGGACGTCGTGCGGATGGTGCTGGTCGGACAGGTCCAGCGCGAGCTCGTCGGGCTCGTCAACGAGCACGGCCCGCTGGCCGTCGGCCTCTCCGGGGAGGACGCCGGCCTGTTCACCGCGCAGCGCACGAACACCGTCGTGGACGGTGAGGAGGTCGATCTCGGTCTGGTCGGGGAGGTCGCCGACGTCCGGCCCGAGGCCGTGCTCGACCTGGTCGAGGCCGGACGCATCCCGGTGATCTCGAGCGTCGCCCCGGACAAGGACGGGGTGGTGCACAACGTGAACGCCGACACCGCGGCGGCCGCCCTCGCGGTGGCCCTGGGGGCCGAGAAGCTCCTGGTGCTCACCGACGTGGAGGGCCTCTTCCGCGACTGGCCGGCCAGCGACGACGTGATCGGGGAGATCAGCCCGGAGGGGTTGGCGGAGCTGATGCCGACCCTCGCGGCCGGGATGGTGCCGAAGATGGGCGCCTGCCTCCAGGCGGTGCAGGGCGGGGTGCCGCGCGCCACCGTCGTCGACGGCCGCGAGCCCCACGCCGTCCTGCTCGAGCTCTTCACGGATGAGGGCGTCGGCACCCAGGTGCTCCCGGGCGTCGCCACCAAGATCCGGAAGGCACGGTCATGAGCTCGCCCGCACCGACCAGCCGCGAGCGCTACGCCGCCGCGCTGATGAACACGTTCGGGCCGCCCCAGCTCGTGCTCACCCGCGGCAAGGGAGCCCGCGTCTGGGACGAGGACGGCCGCGAGTACGTCGACCTGCTCGGCGGGATCGCGGTCAACTCCCTCGGTCACGCGCACCCCGCCGTCGTCGAGGCGGTCACCCGACAGGTCTCGACGCTCGGTCACGTCTCGAACTTCTTCGCCAGTGATCCGCAGATCACCCTGGCCGAGCGCCTCCTCGGTCTCATCGGTCCCCCAGGGGCCGGGGAGAGCGCTCCCGGGGGATCCGGCAGACCCGTCGGGAAGGTGTTCTTCACCAACTCCGGCACCGAGGCGAACGAGGCTGCGCTCAAGCTCACCCGGCGTACCGGCCGCACCCACCTGGTCGCGGCCGAGGGCTCGTTCCACGGACGCACGATGGGCGCGCTGGCGCTGACCTCGAAGGCGGCGTACCGCGACCCGTTCGAGCCGCTGCCCGGGCACGTCACCTTCGTGCCGTACGGCGACACCGCGGCGCTCGCTGCGGCCGTGACGGCCGAGACGGCCGCCGTGGTGCTCGAGCCGATCCAGGGCGAGGCCGGCGTCGTGGAGCCTCCGGCCGGCTACCTGGCAGCGGCACGCGCGGTCACGCGGCAGCGGGGGGCGCTGCTCTGGCTGGACGAGGTCCAGACCGGCATCGGCCGGACGGGGTCGTGGCTGTGTGCCTCCGCCGAATCGGACGTCGCGCCTGACGTCGTCACCCTGGCCAAGGGCCTCGGCGGTGGCATCCCGATCGGAGCCTGTCTCGGGCTCGGGGCCGCGGCCGATCTTCTTCAGCCGGGCCACCACGGCACGACGTTCGGTGGTAACCCGGTGGCCTGCGCCGCTGCCCTCTCCGTGCTCGACACCATCGTCGAGGAGGACCTGCTCGAGCGGGCGACAAGCCTCGGTGACCGGCTGCGGTCCGGGCTCCTGGAACACGCCCAAGTGACCCGGGTTCGCGGGCGTGGGCTGCTCCTCGGCGTCGACGTCACGGTCGACGCGCCGCGGGTCGTGGCGTCGGCCCGTCTGCGCGGATTCATCGTCAACGCGACCGGCCCATACACCGTGAGGCTGGCCCCACCCCTCGTCCTCGGCGACGATGAGGCCGAGGCGTTCCTGGCTGCGTG
>DATBDF010000095.1:0-12120 GCA_036270075.1 Nocardioides sp. | reverse complement strand
AATGCCAAGTGCCAGGTCTTCCAGGCCCGTTCGGGATCCGTTGGGATGGCGTCCGGGAGGGTGATTCCGGGAATGCCGGCGTCGAGCAGGGCGACGCCGTGCAGGCGGTCTTGGTACCTCACGGCGAGCGAGAAGGCGACGGTGGCTCCGATGTCATGGCCGACCAGCCAGTACTTCGGCACATTGAGCGCGGTCAGCCCGGCCTGGACGCGCGAAGCGACGATGTGAGTGTCGTAGCCGCCTTGTGGACGATCGGAGTGGCCCTGTCCCGGCAAGTCGATCGCGATCACATGGAAGCGCTCGGCAAGGCGCGGCATCGCCTTGTGCCAGGCCCACCAGGTCTGCGGGAATCCTGCGAGCAGCACGACGGCGGGGCCGCTCGACCGACCGCCTACGACAGCGTGAAGCCGGATTCCTTCCGCGTCCACCCAGCGATGGGCGAAGCCCGCGAGGTCGCGCAGCGGCAGCCCGCGCACGTGGTTCTGGTCGGGAGAGCAGTTCGGTGCGGTATCACTGTCGGCCACGCCTGGACCTAACAATACGTCTTGGACTATTCAGTCCGGGAAAGGATGGGCAACCCCACGATGGACTGCCCCAAAACGCGCCACTCACATCACGGCGGTCAACCAGTCGCCGGCCGTGATGAGCAGGGCCGGAGCGACGCGGACGAGGTTTCGTCATGAGAGTTCCTGTCGCCCCACTGTGACCCTCGACGCAGGCCATGACAATCCCGTGACAATCCCGTTGCAACGTCCACCCCTGCCTGCGTCCCCCGATGTCAGTCGGATCGATCTAACGCACGGAGCCCACCGCGGCCCTGATGATGACCTGGGTGACCGCGTCGGGATGTGAGATGAGCGTGAGGTGCGAGCCACCCCGGAACAGGGTGACCCGCGAGTGCGCGCGCTTCGCCATGGCCATCTCCGAGCGGGGCGTGATGATCTGGTCACCGCTGCTGATGAAGTACCACGAGGGGATCGACTTCCAGGCCGCGTGCTGAGAGGGCGTGTCGAATGCCTCGGTGGAGGCAGCCCGCTGCGAGGCCCACAGGCGGACGGCCACGTTATGGGGCAGATCGCTAGCGAAGTTCTGGATGAAGATGTCCTTGCGCAGATAGAGATCGGCGGCACCGGGCGGCGCCCCGGGATAGGGCAGCTTGTCGAACAGCTCGGACTCGGGCTTGCGATTGAGCACCGAGTCCTTGCCGCTCAGCGAGTCGTTCGACTGCCCGACGTCGGGCGCCGCGGCGTCGACGTAGACCAACGCCTTCACTTTCCGGTCTCCGGTGGCAGCGTTGGTGATGACAGCGCCGCCGTACGAGTGGCCGACGAGCACGACCGGCCCGGTCAGCGTCTTGAGGAAGTCGGCGACGTACGCCGCATCGGTGGTCAGGTCCTGCACCGGGTTGGCGATCGCGCGCACGTCGTAGCCTGCTTCAAGAAGGGACTCCGTCACTCCGTTCCAGCTGGACGCATCAGCCCAGGCGCCGTGAACCAGCACGATCGTGGGCCGTGGTGCGCTCGTGGCTCTCGTTCGCTCGGTTGCCGACAACGACCCTGCCGTGTCGGTTGACGAGCCAGCTGAGGAGCACGCCACCAGGCCGAACGCGACGGGTGCCGCGACAATCCACCGGACGGCTCTACGTGGCAGAAGGGATCGCGACATGCCGGGCCTCCCGTGGGTCAGTGGCTTGGTACGGGGTGCTGGAGTCGATGCCGGGAGTGCAGCGGGTTCTCCTGGAGAAGGAGCGTCCCGGCCGCAACTATCACGACGGCCTCCGCGGCCGCGGCCGTCCAGACCTCCCAGCCGTTCCAATGCTCGTGGACGCCGTAGAGCCCTGCCGTGGCGGCGATGATGAATGCGCCGAGTGTGGCCACGCCGAACCCGACGGCCAGCACCAGCGGGACCCAATGCCGCCACGTCACGAGCAGAACCGCGAGGACTGTGCCGCCGACCGCGTTCATCATGAAGGCAGGCCCGACGACGTGGGCGTGCCGGAACACGTCGAACCACAGATAGAGGTGGACCGCGGCCGAGACCAGAACTCCCACCGCCGCCAGCATTCGCATCTTCATCGCATTCTCCGATTCGTCGTTTCCCGGCCGAAGTAGGCAGGGCACTCTTCGAGAATCGCTGCAACGCGACGGCTGTTCATCGGGGCCAGCGGGGTATCTAGGGGGGTGCTGACCGGACTCCTCAAATACCCACTAGTCGGGCATGCACAGGATGAAGGGGTGCCGTCACGTGCGCTCGCTCATCTTGGCCAGCACCTGGTGCAGACCGGCGATGTCGCGTTGCGCGTATCCCAGCTCGCCCGCGGCTTCAAGCACCCCTCTCGCAGCCGCCGCGGTGGGCAGGGTGGCGCCCGTCCGGCGTCCCTCGTCAAGAGCCAGGCATTCGTCCCTGTGCATCAGTGCCACAGGGAAGCAGGGACTGGGACACACCTTGTCGTTCCTTCGGTCCCTTGCGGCCCGAGTGCGGCCCAAAGGCCTCGGAAATCACGCATTGATGCAGGTCAGGCAGCACGCCTAGTCAGTACTGCGACACGTAGTCACAGGTGGTTTGACGCCCACCGGCTGAGTAACCTGAAAGTGCGCCATAGCCCGCTTTCAAATGACTGAAGAGGTTCGCACAGCGTTGTGTTTCCGCAGGTCAGCCGCCATTTCCAACAACGCGACGCATTCGACGTGCATGGTCATCGGGAAGAGGTCGAAGGCCCGCAGGTCGCGGAGCGCGTACCCGAGCTCGGCGAAGGTCTTGAGATCGCGCGCGAGCGCGGCCGGGTCACACGCGACGTAGGCGACCGCCCGCGGAGCGCGGTCGACGATCTGCTCCACGACCGTGCGGCGCGCGCCCTCGCGGGGCGGGTCCAGCACGACCAGGTCGAACTGTTCGTCGTACGCCGACGCCAGCACGCGGTCGACCGAACCGTGCTCGATCTGCACCGACCGCGGCACGTTGAGTCGTGCGTCTCGGCAGGCGACTCGGGAGCCCTCGACGGCGACGACGCTCCCGGACGGAGCTACGGCGTCCGCCAGGAACGAGGCGAACAGCCCGACCCCGGCGTACAGGTCCAGCACCCGCTCCCCCGGCCGCGGCTGCAGGAACCCCAGCACGGCCTCGACGAGCACTCGTGGTGCGTCGAGGTGCGACTGCCAGAACCCATCGGGATCGACGCGGAAGTCGCGCGTGCCCGCTGAGGTCTCGACCCGCTCCACCTCAGGCACCGCAACACCGGCATCGATCAGGCAGTCGTCGATCTCGACGACCTCGCTGGACCGGTGCACGTGCAGACCCCGAGCACCCCCGGGCAGGGCGACATACCTCATCCGACTGCGCCAGCGCAGCAGCGGCGGCACCTCCTCGACCACGACGTCACGGTCGATCCCCGCGAGGCGTGCCAGCTGTTCGCGCACGACGTCGGCCTTCAACGTGCGTTGCGCCGCCGGTGACACGTGCTGGAAGTCGCAGCCGCCGCACAGCCCAGGGCCGGCGTACGGACAGGGCGCCGACACGCGGTCCGGCGACGACAAGACGACGGACACCGCGTCACCACGCCAGAACCGGTCGCCCTCGCTCCCCTCGGTCACCGAGACGACGACCCGCTCCCCCGGCAGGGCGTGGCGCACGAAGACCACCCGATCGTCGTGCCTCACGACGCAGTGGCCGCCGTGGGCGACCGGCCCGACCTCCGCCTCGAAGCGGTCGCCGACGTGGGACCTCCCGCGGGATGCGCGTGCCCGAGGCCGGCGGCTCATCGCAGCAGCGTCATCGGTGCACCTGGCGGCCGGGAGGCACCTGGCCGCCGGACCGGACGGTCCCGCGCCGCAGGTCCCCGGCCTTCACCCGCTCGACCTCGCGACGTGCTCGGTCGCGGGCGATCTCCGACGACTGCAGCTGGTAGGGCACCGAGGTGACCATCACGCCGGGCGTGAACAGCAGCTTGCCCTTGAGGCGGAGCGCCGTCTGGTTGTGGAGCAGCTGTTCCCACCACCGGCCCACGACGTACTCGGGGATGTAGACGGCCACCACACCACGCGGGTTGGCCTTCCGGATCTGCACGGCGTACTCGACGATCGGCCGGACGATCTCGCGGTACGGCGAGTACAGGACCTTGAGGGGTATGCCGAGGTTGCGGTCGTCCCACTCCTGCACCAACGCCTTCGTGGTGGCGTCGTCGGAGGCGACCGTGATCGCCTCGAGCACGTTCGGCCGGGTCGCCTTGGCGTAGGCCAGGGCTCGCAGGGTCGGCTTGTGCAGCTTCGAGACCAGCACGACCGCGTGCACCTTGGTGGGCAGGAAGCGGTCCTCCTCGTCCGCGGCGAGCTCGCGGTTCACCTTGTCGTAGTGCCGGTGGATGCCTCGCATGAGGATGTAGAACACGACCATGGCCAGGATGCTGATCCAGGCCCCGGCCAGGAACTTGGTCAGCAGGATGATCACGAAGACGGTGAGGGTCATGCCCAGGCCGAAGGTGTTGATCATCCGGGAGCGGTACATCCGGCGCCGCGCGGCCGGGTCGGTCTCGGTCTTCAGATGGCGGGTCCAGTGCCGGATCATGCCCAGCTGACTGAGGTTGAACGACACGAAGACGCCGACGATGTAGAGCTGGATCAGCCGTGTCGTCTCGGCGTTGAAGGCGACGATCAGCACGCAGGCGAAGACGGCGAGCACGACGATGCCGTTGCTGTACGCCAGCCGGTCGCCGCGCGAGCCCAATGCACGGGGCATGAACCCGTCACGGGCCAGGATCGAGCCGAGCACGGGGAATCCGTTGAACGCCGTGTTGGCAGCGAGGATCAAGATGATGCCCGTGGCCGCCAGCACGAAGTAGAAGCCGGGCGAGAAGTCGTTGAACACGGCCTTGGAGATCTGGGCCATCACCGTCGGCTGGTCGTAGCCCGCAGGCATCGGGTTGCCTTGCGCGTCGCGCAGCCGGGAGACGTCGTCGACGTACCTGATCCCCATGTGGTACGCCAGCAGGATGATGCTCATCAGCATCGTGATCGCGATCAGGCCGAGCAGCAGCAGCGTGGTCGCGGCGTTCCGGCTCTTCGGCTTGCGGAAGGCGGGCACGCCGTTCGAGATCGCCTCGACGCCGGTCAGCGCGGCGCTTCCCGACGAGAACGCCCGGGCCAGCAGGAAGATCAGCGCGAGCCCGGTCAGGTCCCCGCCCTGGTACCCGGACGCGGGGATGATGTGGAAGTCGGCGCTCTCGACATCGGGCAGGTTCCCGTTGGACGCGCGGAGCGCGCCGAACAGGGCCATGCCGAGCACGCCGGCCATGAAGCAGTACGTCGGGATCGCGAAGAAGGCGCCCGACTCACGGACGCCTCGCAGGTTCATCGCCGCCAGCACCACGACCAGGGTGACCGCGACCACCACCTCGTGGTGGGAGATCCAGGGGATGGCCCCGGCCGCGTTCTGGACGCCCGAGGAGACCGACACCGCCACGGTCAGGACGTAGTCGACGAGCAGCGCCGACGCGACGGTGACACCCGCGGTCTGGCCGAGGTTGACCGTCGCCACCTCGTAGTCGCCGCCCCCGCTCGGGTAGGCGTGCACGTTCTGCCGGTACGACGCCACCACGGTGAGCATGACCACGGCGACCGCGATGCCGATCTTCCACGAGTAGGCGTACGCCGAGGCACCGGCGAGCGACAGCGTCAGGAACACCTCGTCCGGCGCGTAGGCGACCGATGAGAGGGCATCGCTGGCGAATACCGGGAGGGCGATCCGCTTCGGGAGAAGCGTCTCCCCGAGCTGGGAGCTCCGGAGCTTTCGCCCGAGGAGAATCCGCTTGGAGACGTCGCCGACACTCACGAGTGGACAGGATACGGTTTCCCACGTGCACGTCGTGATCATGGGATGTGGTCGGGTCGGATCGACCCTGGCGCGAAGCCTGGAGCAGCGCAACCACACCGTCTCGGTGATCGACAGCGAGCCGGACAGCTTCCGGCGCCTCGGCCCCGGTTTCAACGGCGACAAGGTGACCGGCTACGGCTTCGACCAGGAGGTCCTCGAGAAGGCCGGCATCCGCCGGGCCGACGCGTTCGCGGCCGTGTCCAGCGGTGACAACTCCAACATCATCGCGGCAAGGGTGGCCCGGGAGACCTTCGGCATCGAGCAGGTCGTCGCGCGCATCTACGACCCCGGGCGCGCCGAGGTCTACCAGCGGCTCGGCATCACCACGGTCGCGACCGTGAAGTGGACCGCCGACCAGGTGCTGCGCCGCCTGCTGCCGGTCGGCGCCGAGCCCGACTTCCGCGACCCGTCGGGCACGATCCGGGTCGACCAGGTCCCGGCGCCCGTCAGCTGGGTGGGTCGCCGTACCGTCGACTTCCAGGCCGCGAGCAGGTCACGGATCGCCTGGATCGACCGGCTCGGCGAGGGCATGCTGCCGACCATCGACAGCGTGATCCAGGAGGGCGACCTCCTCCACCTCGTGATGCGCGAGGAGAACGCCGCCCATGCCTACCACGCGATCAACGAGGGCCCGGAGGACTGAGGTCGTGACCACGTGAGAGTCGCCATCGCCGGAGCCGGAGCCGTGGGCCGCTCGATCGCCCGCGAGCTGATCACCAACGGCCACCAGGTCCTGCTCATCGACAAGGACCCCCGGGCCATCAAGCCCGAGCGGGTCCCCGACGCCGAGTGGTTGCTCGCGGACTCCTGCGAGCTGTCGTCGCTCGAGGAGGCCCACCTCGACCGCTGCGACGTCGTGATCGCCGCCACCGGGGACGACAAGGTCAACCTGGTCACCTCGCTCCTGGCCAAGACCGAGTTCGCCGTGCCTCGCACGGTCGGCCGGGTCAACCACCCCAACAACGAGTGGCTCTTCAACGAGGCGTGGGGTGTCGATGTCAATGTCTCGACGCCGCGGATCATGTCGGCGCTCGTCGAGGAGGCGGTCACGGTCGGCGACCTGGTGCGCCTGTTCACCTTCCGCCAGAGCAACGCCAACCTGGTCGAGCTCACCCTGCCCGCCGACTCGCCGTACGTCGGCAAGCCGTCCGGCCTGATCCCCTTCCCGGAGAACGTCGCGCTGGTGACGATCCTGCGCGACGGGCAGGTCTACCCGCCCGACGGCGAGCAGCCGATCGAGGCCGGCGACGAGCTGCTGTTCGTGGTCTCGGCCGACGTGGAGAACGAGCTCGAGTCGCTGCTCAACCCTGACCACGTGCGGGAGTGACCTGCTCCCCCGAGGTCTCCTCCGACTCGAGCGGCGTGTGGTTGCGGCTCAGCATCCACGACATGGCGGCCAGCGCGGCCAGCTGCAGCGGCCAGCCCATCGCGATCTTCAGGACGCCGAGCGCCGCCACGGCCGTGTCCGCCGAGATGCTCCCGGAGTGGCCCGCGAGCCAGATCGGCCCCTGCACCAGCGCGCGCACCGCGCACGGCATCACCAGCAGCCACGTGAGGCGGCTGCACAGGCGGACGACCTGGCGGTTGGCGTGCCACGCCGTGGGGTCGCCGGTGACGCTGCCGATCATGAAGCCGACCAGGGGCCAGCCCGCGATGCAGGTCAGCCCCATGACCACGGCGTACCCGGTGTTGTAGAGCAGGCCGGGCAGGAAGTACGCCAGTGCCTGATCGTCGGCGCTGCCGCCGCGGCTGGCCGACAGGTGGACGAAGAACCACCCGATCGCGATGCCGACCAGGGCGTTCACGCAGAACTTCACGGTCTGGCGCTGCACGAGCCGGGCCGCCAGCTCGGCGAAGGCCACGGCGAGACTGGCGCCCAGAGCGACCGCCAGGTCTCGGGTGGAGAGCCAGACGATGGTGAAGGTCAGCGTGGGGAGCGCTGTCTCGAGCATCCCCCGTCGCCCGCCCAGAGCCTCGCCCAGCTGGCGTCGGACCAGTGCCTCGACGGTCTCGGTCGTCGGGGGCGCAGGGGTCATGAGGTGTCCGTACGTCGGTCGGCGGTCGCGGAGGCGGCCGGTCAGGAAGGCATCAAGGTATACCGCGGGTTGTAGATGACGCGGTCATTGCCGTGTCGTCCGATCCGTCCCTGCACCTCCACCGCCCGGCCCGGGGAGATCGCGGCGATCTCCCGGCGACCGAGCCACACCAGCATCAAGGAGTCGGACCCGTCGAACAGCTCCGCCTCCAGCGCGGGTACGCCGCCGCGCGGACGCAGCGTGACCGTCCGCAGGGTGCCGCGCAGCCGGACCGGGGTGCGGTCGTGGCAGTCGGCGATCAGGTCGCAACGACCCGCTCGCGTCGTCTCGCGGAGCTCCTTGGCGTGCTGGTCCTCGGCGTTGGCCCAGCTGCTGATGGTGCGCCGCAGCTTGCTCTTCTCGCCCATGACTCCAGCGTAGTTCGGCAGTCCAGCCTCAGGAGAGTCGTTCGGCGTCGTCGGGCAGGACCAGCGGGAGGGCGTCGCCGACCGGCATCGCCTGGGCACCCCGGTGCACCACCACCGACGACAGGGAGTCCTCCCACTCCTGGGCGAGCTCGGGCTCGACGGCCGGCTGCCCGAGGAAGGTGGCGCGCAGGAGCCAGCGCGCCCCGTTCACGCCGACGATGCGGGAAGGCTGCATGGCCTGGCTTCCGTCCGGGAGCACCACCTGCATCTGGCAGACCAGCTCCACGCCCCAGCGTCCCTCGCGCTCCGAGGCGGTGCCACCGTGGCGGGAGATGTCGGCCGCGATCTGGGGCCGTACCTCGCTCCACAGGTCGCCGTGGCGGGGTGCCGCGAAGGCACGGAGCTCCAGCGCGCCTTCCTCGGCGGCCAGCATCACCGACTGCACCTCGCCGGTGTTCTCGTCCACCTGGAGCCGCAGGTCGGCGCCTTCGCGCGGCGCCACCCGCAAGGAGCCGAGGTCGACCCGGTCGACGCCGTCCTCGGGAAGGGACTCCGAGTCCCAGGGACCGATGTCGGGCACCGGCTCACCGGCCTCGGCCTCGACGTCGGCGAGGTCGGGCTCGTCCGGCTCCGAGCGGGACTTGCGGCGGAACATCAGTACGACTCCCAGCAGTGCGTCACGAGCGGTCGGGGGTGGGCTCCGCGAGTCCGGCGGAGCCTCCTGTCGAACCGTATCCCCCGATCCCCCGGACCGACTCGGGCAGGGCGTCCACCTCGGTGAGGACCGCTCGCTCCACCCGCTGGAACACCAGCTGCGCCACCCGGTCGCCGCGCCGCAGCTCCACCGGCTCGGTCGGGTCGTGGTTGACCAGCAGGACCTTGATCTCACCCCGGTAGCCCGCGTCGATGGTGCCGGGCGTGTTCACGATGGACAGTCCGTGGCGGGCGGCCAGGCCCGAGCGTGGGTGCACCAGCGCGACGTATCCCTCGGGCAGCGCGATCGAGATCCCGGTCGGGACCAGTGCCCGCTCGCCCGGCGACAGCGACACGTCGACGGTCGTCATCAGGTCGGCGCCGGCGTCGCCCGGATGGGCGTACGACGGGAGCGGAAGGCCGCGGTCGAGCCGGAGGACGGCGACGGGAAGACCCGTGTCGGACACAGCCGGACCCTATCGAGTCCCGGGCGCCGTCCGGATGGTTGGCTGTGCCCGTGACCGAGAGCCCGTCGCCGTCGGCGACCCATCGCGAGCGGCTCAGCGTGCCGTTCCGCTGGTGGGTGCAGGGCACGATGCTGGTCGCGACGTTCTGGCTGGCGTTCGTGGTCTCGACCCCGGCGGTCGTCGCCTGGTCGGCGACCGCGGTGCTGCTGCTGGTGATGATCGGGCTCTTCCTCGCCTACGGCGCCCCGCGCGTCGACGTGGAGGGCGGCTGGCTGCGGGCCGGACGGGCCCGCATCGCGGGTGAGTTCCTCGGGGATGCCGAGCCGCTCGACGCCGCCGAGACCCGCCGCGTCGCGGGACCGGGGGCGGACGTCCGCGCGTACCTGCTGCTGCGGCCGTACCTCAAGCGCGCGGTGCGGGTGAGCGTGCGTGACGACCGCGACCCGACGCCGTACTGGCTCGTCAGCAGCCGCGACCCCGAGCACCTGGCCGCGGCCATCCGGGTGATCTCAGGCTCCGGGGCCCCGCGATAGCCTGACCGCATGGCTGAATCAGACGGCAGCAAGATCTGGACCGTCTTCTCCGTCGCCTCCGCGCTGATCGCGGCGGCGGTGGCCAAGAAGGCCCTCGACGCCGGCTGGCACGCCGCCACCGGGAAGCACCCGCCCGAGAACCCCGCCGACCCCGACGTGCAGATGGGCGAGGCCGTGGCCTGGGCCGTGGTGAGCGGCACCTTCGTGGCGCTCGCCCGGATGCTGGCCCAGCGCCGCGCCGCGCGCTACTACCAGCGCTCGGCCGGACACCTGCCGCCCCAGCTGGGCAAGGACTGAGTCTGCAAAGTCAAAGCCCGCCCGGGTGACCCGGGCGGGCTTGTTCGCGGTGACCGGCCCTCACCGGTCTTCTTCGTCTCAGGCAGCACAGTCGCGGCAGATCAGCCGCTTCTCGTCGGCGAGCTGGCTGCGGTGGTGCACCAGGAAGCAGCTCATGCACGTGAACTCGTCCTCCTGCCGAGGCATCACCTCGACCGCCAGCTCCTCGTGCGAGAGGTCGGCGCCGGGCAGCTCGAACGACTCGGCGGCCTCAGCCTCGTCCTCGTCGACCTTGCCGGAGTTCTTGTCGTGCCGACGCGCCTTGAGCTCCTCGATGCTCTCTTCTGATTGGTCTTCCTCGTTCTTGCGAGGTGCGTCGTAGTCGGTGGCCATTGCGTGTGTGTTCTCTCTCCCCATCCCTGCGCCGGTTCGGCGCCGCTGCGCGGCGCGCGCCGATTGTGCCCGAAGACTGTCCGGACTGCACCTTCGGTCCACGCCGTGTGACATGAACAGAAGGTGACCGAGCGCTATTCCCCGTTCTCGTGGTCAGAATCAGGCCCTTCGCCACCCACGAACCCGGCCTCGACGACCGCTGCTCGGAACTCCTCGAAACCGTCCCGGGGAGCGCAGATCAGCAGCCGTTTGCCGCCGGGTGAGCGGGCGACCTCGAGCATGCCACCGGCCTCAAGGACCACGAGCCCGGCGGCCGCGTGGTCCCAGATGTGCGCCCCCTCCTCCACGTAGGCGTCGAGCGTGCCGGACGCCACTCCGCACAGGTCCAGGGCACAGGAACCGAGACGACGCAGGTCACGGACCCGGGGCAGCAGCCGGGCGACGTACGTCGCCTCACGGGCCCGCGCCGGCTGCTCGTAGCTGAACCCCGTCGCCACCAGGCGCTGGGCCATGGGCACCACCGGCCGGGGCCGGATCTGCCGGCCGTTGAGGGTCGCACCCTCGCCGAGCACGGCGACGTACTCCAGGGCCAGCACGGGGGCCACGACCACGCCGGCGACGACTTCCCCATCGAGCTCGGCTGCGATGCTCACGGCGAAGTGCGGATGACCGTAGAGATAGTTGACCGTGCCGTCGATGGGGTCGACGATCCAGACCACCCCGGAGGTGCCGGGGAGGTCGTCGCCCTCCTCGCCGACCAGCCCGTCCTCGGGCCGGGCTCCCAGCAGGCGTTCCCTGACCAGCGCCTCGGCGGCCTGGTCCGCGCGCGTCACGATGTCGATGTCGCTGGACTTGGTCCCCGCGACCTCGACGCCCTCTGCCCGGAGCCGGAGGATCAACGCGGCAGCCTCGCGCGCCGTCGCGAGGGCGAGGTCGCACAGCTCTGCCGGCTCGGTCACGCAGCGCCGCCCAGGGCCGGCTTCTCGCCGCGCGGGTTGGGGCAGCAGCCGGCGGCACACAGGTCCCAGCAGGGTGGGTCGCCGCCGACCGACACCCGCTCGACCGGGTCGCCGCGCTCCACCGCCGCACGCTCCACGAGCAGCTCGCGGAGCATGCCGACGAAGCGAGGGTCGGTGCCCGACGTCGGCACGCGAACCGCGTCCAGCCCCAGTCGTGCGGCAGTGGCGAGCGCCTCGGTGTCGAGGTCGAAGACGACCTCCATGTGGTCCGAGACGAAGCCGATCGGGACCAGGACGACCGAGCGGACGCCGTCGCCCGCGAGCTTCTCGAGGTGGTCGTTCACGTCGGGTTCCAACCACGGCACCTGCGGCGGTCCGGACCGTGAGCAGAAGACGAGGTCGAGCGCGTGGTGCCGGCCGGTCACGGTCGCCACGCGCTCGGCGACGTACGCCGCGGCGTTGCGGTGCTGGGCGAGGTACGCGCCACCCTG
>DATBDF010000094.1:0-17762 GCA_036270075.1 Nocardioides sp. | reverse complement strand
ATCCGCCGCACGACCTCGGTGGTCGAGCCGGCCGAGCCCCTGGGCGAGGCCGTGTGGAGACCCATCGACCGCACGACCTCGGTGGTCGAGCCGGCCGAGCCCCTGGGCGAGGCCGTGTCGAGACCCGTCGACCGGACGCCGGCAGCTCGACCCTGCCTACCCCGTGGAGACCTCGCGCGCCGTCGGGAACTGCCCGGTCACCACGAAGACGACCCGGTTGGCGACCGAGACCGCGTGGTCGGCGATCCGCTCGTAGTAGCGCCCCAGCAGGGCGATGTCGACGGCGGACTCGACTCCGTGCCCCCAGTCGTCGGACAGCAGCTGCGTGAAGCTGCTGCGCCGCAGCTGGTCCATCTCCTCGTCGTCGCGCCCGAGCTCGATGGCGGCCTCGACGTCCTTGTCGGTGATGACGGACGCGACCCGACGGACCATGTCCTCGGCGACGTCGGCCATCCGACTGATGGTCGGGCGCGCGGCCTCCGGCACGGCGATCTCCGGGACCCGCAGCCGGGCGATCTTCGCGACGTGCACGGAGAGGTCGCCCATCCGCTCGAGCTCGGTGACCATCCGCAGCGCGGACACGACGACGCGGAGGTCGCCGGCCACCGGCTGCTGCAGCGAGAGCAGCGAGAACGCCGTGTCCTCGACCCGCTCCCGGGCGGTGTCGATCTTCGCGTCCGCCTCGATCACGCGTTCAGCCATCTCGGCGTCGCCGTTCAGAAGGGCCTGGGTGGCATGACGGACGGAGGTCTCGACCTCCTGGCAGATCTCGGCCAGGTCCGAGAAAATCGAGTCCAGCTGCTCGTGGAACGCTTCACGCATGCCTCCACCGTAAGTGCGAAACATGTCCGGACGGGGCCGGGTGGTGAACTAGTCGTGAACAGTCCGTGAGCGCGCCCGCCTCGAACGAACACCAGGTGTCCGGATGCGTACCATCTGTGTGTGAGCCCCACGACGCAGGCGTTTCTCGCCGCGCTCATCGGGGCAGTCGTCGCCGGAGGCGGCGTTCTGGCGTGGCACGTGAGCCAGCGGCAGCAGCAAGCAGTGCCGCGGCCGGAGGAGCCCGCTCTCCCTACGGGAGTCGCTACGGTGCTGTCGGTGCTGCGCAGCAGTGCCCTGGTCGTCGACGACGGCGACGAGGTCGTCAAGGCCTCCGCTCCGGCCCTCGCCTTCGGACTCGTGCGCGGGCAGCGCCTGGTCTCCGCGGAGCTCTCCGACCTGGTCCGGCAGGTACGCCGTGACGGGCAGATCCGTGAGACCGAGCTCACGATGCCGCGGCCCGGCGGTCCCCCACGCATGGTGACCGCGCGCGTGGCGCCGTTGAGCTCCCGTTACGTCCTGGCCCTGGTCGAGGACCGCACCCGCGAACGTCGGGTCGAGGCCGTCCGACGCGACTTCGTCGCCAACGTCTCGCACGAGCTGAAGACTCCCGTCGGGGCCATCAAGCTGCTGGCCGAGGCCGTCTCGGACGCCTCGGGCGACCCGGAGGCGGTGGAGCGCTTCGCCAGGCGCATGCTGACCGAGAGCGACCGGCTCTCCCGGCTCGTCCAGCAGATCATCGAGCTCTCGCGGCTGCAGGGCGACGAGCCCCTCGAGGCGCCGGCCGTGGTCGACGTCGACGACGTGATCAAGCGCTCGGTCGACATCACTGTCATGGACGCCTCGAACCGGAACATCTCCGTCGTCACGGGCGGCACGCCCGGGCTGTCCGTGTTCGGCAACGAGGAGCAGGTCTCGGCCGCCGTGACCAACCTCGTGGCCAACGCGGTCGCGTACTCGGGCGACGACTCGACCGTGCTGGTCTCGACCAAGCCCAACCAGGACATGGTCGAGATCTCCGTCGTGGACCAGGGCATCGGGATCCCCCACGACGAGCTGGACCGGATCTTCGAGCGGTTCTACCGCGTCGACCCGGCCCGGCACCGATCCACCGGCGGGACGGGTCTCGGGCTCTCCATCGTCAAGCACGTCGCCGCCACGCACGGCGGCGACGTACGTGTGTGGTCCCTGGAGGGACAGGGCTCGACGTTCACGCTCACCCTCCCCCGATCCAAGCAAGAGGAGTTCGCCCCATGACCCGGGTTCTTGTCGTCGAGGACGAGGAGAGCTATGCCGACGCGTTGTCGTACATGCTCCGCAAGGAGGGGTACGACGTATCGCTGGCCGCCAACGGCAACGACGCACTCTCGGAGTTCGACCGCAACGGCGCGGACATCGTGCTGCTCGACCTGATGCTCCCCGGACTGCCCGGCACCGAGGTGTGCCGGCAGATCCGGGCCGTCTCCAACGTCCCCGTGATCATGGTCAGCGCCAAGGACGACGAGGTCGACAAGATCGTCGGCCTCGAGCTCGGCGCGGACGACTACGTCACCAAGCCGTACTCGCCCCGCGAGCTGGTCGCGCGCATCCGCGCCGTCCTCCGTCGCGGCAGCGAGCCCGACCTGGCCCCGATGACCCTCGAGGCGGGGCCCGTGCGGATGGACGTCGAGCGGCACGTCGTCACCGTCGACGGCGAGCCGCAGCGGCTGCCGCTGAAGGAGTTCGAGCTGCTCGAGCTGTTCCTGCGCAATCCCGGCCGGGTGCTGACCCGCGGCCAGCTGATCGACCGCGTGTGGGGCTCGGACTACGTCGGCGACACGAAGACGCTCGACGTCCACGTGAAGCGGCTGCGCGCCAAGCTCGAGCCCGACCCGTCGCACCCGGCGATGCTGGTCACCGTACGAGGTCTGGGGTACAAGCTCGACCTCTGACCTCCGGCCGTCGACGTCAGGGTTTTCCCCGAAGCGGCGGACGCCGCGAACACGCTAGCCTCGGGCACCACGGACGGGGAGGTCGGCGATGCGGCGTCTGGGCGAGGTGGTGTTGCACCACCGCAAGCTCGTCATGCTCCTGTGGCTGGTGATCGCGGTCGCGGGCATCTCGGTCACCAGCACCGTCAACAACCGCCTCACCGTGGACTTCTCGCTGCCCGGGCAGCCGGGCGACGAGGCAGCCAACAAGATCATCGAGGCGTTCCACAACGGCGGCAACACCTCACCGCTGCTCGTCACCGTGACGATGCCGGAGGGCGAGACCGTCAGCGGCAACGAAGCCGAGGTGGCGAAGGCGTTCGCGTCGGTGACCTCGGTGGACGTCCCCCTGCGGGTCGTGGACGAGGCCAACACGGGTGACAAGGCCTTCCGCACGTCCGACGACCGTACGGCGTACGCGATGGTCTTCTACCCGTTCCCGCAGAGCTTCGCCGACGTGCTCCCGACCAAGGTCGTCGAGTCATCGGTCCGGGCGGCGGCGCCGGAGGGTGCCGTCGTCGGGGTCACCGGGATGGACGCGCTCGCGCAGGGCGACGACTCCGGCGGCAACAGCGTGCTCACCGAGACGATGCTCGGCGCCATCGGAGCCCTGGCGGTGCTGCTGTTCGTGTTCGCGTCCCTGCTGGCGTTCCTGCCCCTGGTGGTCGCGGGGGTCTCGATCCTGACGACGTTCCTCCTGCTGCTGCCACTCACCTACTTCACCGACGTCTCGTTCATCGTGGAGTTCCTGGTGGCGCTGGTCGGGCTGGGCGTCGCCATCGACTACTCCCTGCTGTTCGTGACGCGATGGCGTGAGGAACGAGACCACGGGCGCGACAACCACGACGCCGTGGTCGAGGCCATGGCGACCGCCGGTCACGCCGTCCTCTTCAGCGGCATGACCGTCGCCATCGGTCTGCTCTCGCTGGTGGTGCTGCCGGTGCCGTTCATGCGCAGCGTCGGCATGGGTGGCGCGCTGATCCCGCTGGCCAGCGTGCTGGTGACCCTGACCCTGACTCCGGCGATCCTCGGCGGCATCGGCCCGCGGGTGGACTGGCCGAAGATCCGGCACGAGAACAAGCCGAGTCGCGGCTGGACCGCCTGGGCCCGGATGATCGTGCGCCACCGCTGGATCGCCGCGATCTCCGCGCTCGCCGTGATCGGTGTCCTGTGCGCGGCCTTCCTGGGCATCAAGATCGGTCAGGCGGACTCGTCGTCGCTCGCGAACAACGGCTCGGCGTACGACACATTGCAGGTGCTCAAGGACGGCGGCGTCACGACGGGTGCGCTGACCCCGATCGAGGTCCTCACGGAGACCGACAAGGCGGACTCCGTCGCGTCGACGCTGGGCGGAGTCGACGGCGTCACCGCCGCGGTCGTGCCGACGGGCCCTGGGTCGTCGGTCGACGGGCAGACGGTCGTGGTCCTGATCCCCGACGAGGAGACGGTCAACTCGACGAGTGTGCAGGTCGTGCGCGACGTCACCGCGCTCGCCGACCGGACGGACGGTGTGATCGGCGTGACCGGGCTCGGCAACGCCCAGGTGGACTTCCTGCACGCCGTGTACGGCAACTTCCCGCAGATGCTCCTGATCATCTCGTTGCTCACCTACGTCCTGCTGGTCCGCGCGTTCCGGTCTCTCCTGCTCCCGCTCAAGGCGGTGATTCTGAACCTCGTCTCGCTGACGGCGGTCTACGGCTTGATGGTCCTGTTCTGGCAGCACGGCTACGGCTCCCACGCGGTGTTCGGGATCGAGCCGACCGGCGCTGTGACCTTCTGGATACCGCTGATGGTGTTCGCGTTCCTGTTCGGGCTGTCGATGGACTACGAGGTGTTCATCCTGTCCCGGATCCGTGAGGAGTACGACGCGGGCGCGTCCACGGACGACGCCGTGATCCAAGGGATCGGGCGGACCGGCCGGCTCGTCACGAGTGCCGCGCTGATCCTGTTCCTCGCCTTCGCCGCGCTCGCGTCGGGCCCGGGCACCGACATCAAGGTGCTGGCCACCGGCCTGGGCTTCGGCATCCTGCTCGACGCCACCCTGGTCCGGTCGGTGCTGGTGCCGTCCCTGGTGTCACTCTTCGGCTCCTGGAACTGGAAGCTGCCCGACTCGGTGGCGCGCCTGCTCCGCGTGGCGCCGTCCCACCCGCACGCGGAGCCGGAACGCGACCACCAACCCGCCGGCGTCGGCGACTGACCGCTCAACCCAGCACGCTCAGCCCACGACGATCACGTGAAGGCGACGGGGGCCGTGGACGCCTTCGACGCGGTCCAGCTCGATGTCGCTGGTCGCCGACGGACCGCTGATCCACGTCAGCGGACGTGAGGCATCCAGGAGGGCCATGGCGTCGGGCACGTCGGCGACGACCTGGTCGGCCTCGACCAGGCAGACGTGGTGGTCGGGCACGAGCGTGATCGCGCGTCTGCCCTGGCCGCGGCCGTGGTCGAGGACGATGGTCCCGGTCTCGGCGATGCCCAGTCGGGCGCGGGTGACCACGGCTTCGAGCGTGTCGAGGTCGGCGGCCGACAGCCCGGTGTCCGTCACCGCGCCCGGCACGTCGAGGTCGAGGTCGGGCGGGACGACGACTCGTGCGCCCGCAGGGAGCGCCCGCCGGAGAGCGGAGGCGAGCGCCGGCGGCGAGCAGCGCTCGACCTCGGCGCGGTAGTCGGCGACCCGTTCGCAGAAGCGGTCCACCAGGTCGACCGACGGGTCCGGCGTACGCCGCGGCACGGAGGCGACCGGCGCCGCCGGCGCGTCTGCCAGGGCAGCTCGCACGCGGCCGAGAATGTCGTCGCGGGCGCTCATGGGCGGGTCCGTCTCCACCAGGCGCGGAAGGACTCGCGAGGCGGTGTCGGCAGGTCGCGCGCAGCCATCCAGCGGCGACCCGGTCCGGGCACGCTCGCGAGCCGGGTCCACCAGCGACCGGTCCGACCGGTGACTCGGCCGGACACACGTTCGGCACGCGCGAGCCGGCGGGAGTCGGCGAACGTCCAGGCGGCCGACCGCATCGCCACCGCCTCGGTGGTGGGGAGCCGACCCCCTCGGTGGGCATCGACGACCTGGGCCCGCAGGTCCACGAGCACCGAGGGGATGTCGATCTTGACCGGGCACACCTCGTAGCAGGCGCCGCACAGGGTGGAGGCGTACGGCAGCGAGTCGACCTGGGGGTCGTCGCCGACCCCGCGCAGCAGCGGGTTGAGGATCGCCCCGATCGGACCGGGATAGACCGAGCCGTACGCGTGCCCTCCCACCCGCTCGTAGACCGGGCAGACGTTGAGGCAGGCCGAGCAGCGGATGCAGCGCAGCGCCTGGCGACCGACGCGGTCGGCCAGGGCTCGGGTGCGCCCGTTGTCGAGGAGGACGACGTGCACCTCCTGCGGCCCGTCGCCCGGGGTCACGCCGTGCCACATCGACGTGTACGGGTTCATCCGCTCGCCCGTCGAGGAGCGGGGCAGGAGCCTGAGGAAGACGTCCAGGTCGGCCCACGTCGGGACCACCTTCTCGATGCCGACGACGGAGACCAGCACCTCGGGCAGCGTGAGGCACATGCGTCCGTTGCCTTCCGACTCCACCACGACGAGGGTGCCGGTCTCGGCGACGGCGAAGTTCGCACCGGAGACGCCGACCTTCGCGCGGAGGAACTTCTCGCGCAGGTGCAGGCGCGCGGCGTTCGCGAGCTCGCCGGGGTCGTCGGTGAGGTCGTCGGGTGCCGGGCGGCCCGCCGCGCCCATCCGTCGGCGGAAGATCTCCCGGATCTCCGCGCGGTTGCGATGGATCGCCGGCACCAGGATGTGGGGAGGTCGTCGCCGAGCTGGACGATCAGCTCGGCCAGATCCGTCTCCCACGCGGCGATCCCCTCGGCGGCGAGCGCTTCGTTGAGCTCGATCTCCTGGGTGACCATCGACTTCACCTTGACGACCTCGTCGGCGCCGTGCGCCCGGGCGACGTCGGCGACCATGCGACACGCCTCGGCCGCGTCGCGTGCCCAGTGGACGACGGCTCCGCGCTCCAGCAGCGCATGCTCGAGCCGCTCGAGGTGCTGGTCGAGGGTGGCCAGGGCGGCGTCCTTGACGTCCGCTCCGGCCTGCCGCAGCTCCTCCCAGTCCGGCACCTCGGCGACCACCCGAGCACGCTTGTCGCGGATGGTGTGCGTGGCGTGCGCGAGGTTGTGACGCAGCTGCGAGTCGGCGAGCGCCTCCCGGGCGGCTTCCGGGAACGCGGGCATCCCGACGAAGGTGGCCGTCATGCGGCACCCTCCGTCGAGGCGAGGATCTCGGCCAGGTGCAGCACGCGTACGCCGGACCGCTGCCGCGAGAGCACGCCGCCGATGTGCATCAGGCAGGAGTTGTCGCCGGCCACGAGGACCTCGGCGCCGGTCTCACGCACGTGCCGCGCCTTGTCGGCTCCCATCGCCACGGACACGTCGGCGTTCTTCACCGCGAAGGTGCCGCCGAAGCCGCAGCACTCGTCCGCGGCCGGCAGGTCGACGAGGGTCAGGCCGCGCACCGACTCGAGCAGCCGCTGTGGTCGGTCGCCGACGCCGAGCAGCCGGAGCGAGTGGCAGGTCGGGTGGTAGGTGACCCGGTGCGGGAAGTACGCCCCCACGTCGGTCACACCGACCACGTCGACGAGGAACTCGCTCAGCTCGTGGACCTTCGGCCCGATCTCGGTGACGGCCTCGACCAGAGCCGGGTCCCCGGCACGCTCGGCCACGATCCGGTGCTGGTGCCGCGCCGAGCCGGCGCAGGACCCGGAGGGCGTCACGATCGCGTCGTACCCCTCGAACGCCGAGACGAAGGCGCGGACGGCGGGCACCGCCTCGTCGACGTACCCGGTGTTCACCATCGGCTGTCCGCAGCAGGTCTGCCCCTCCGGGAAGTCGACCTGCACGCCCAGCCGAGTGAGGACGTCGACGACCGCGCGACCCGTGCCCGGGAACAGCGCGTCGTTGACGCACGTGACCATCAGGGCGACGCGCATGGGCCCATCATGCCGCCCGGCGCCTGCCGAGGCGCCTTCGGACAGTAAGTATCGGGCGGCCGCGAAACGCCGGGGAGTCGGCGCCCGACCACTACGTGCTGTCCGGCAATGGCGCGTCCGAATTCCGCGCGAAGACTGTCGGTGGTCGTCCCTAGGCTGGCGGGGTGCCGCTGACCGAACGCCCCTGGCTGCCGCTCGCAGCAGTCGCGACCACCCTCCTGTTCTGGGCCTCCGCTTTCGTCGCGATCCGTCATCTCGGAGGCACCTACTCCGCGGGTGCGCTGTCGCTGGGACGCCTCGTCGTCGGCTCGATCGCGCTCGGTGCGGTGGCCGTCTCGCGAGGGCTGCCGAGGCCGAGCGGACGCGACTGGGTCGGTCTGGTCGCGATCGGGGTGCTCTGGTTCGGCGTCTACAACATCGCCCTGAACCAGGGTGAGCACCACGTCGACGCCGGCACGTCCGCGATGCTGATCCAGATCTCTCCGGTCCTGATCGCCGTGCTGGCCACCCTGTTCCTCGGGGAGCGGTTCACCCTGTGGCTGGCGATGGGCCTCGTGCTGGCGTTCGCCGGCGTCGTGCTGATCGGCGCGTCGCAGCCCGGCGGACACAACGACATCGTCGGCGTGCTGCTGTGTCTGCTGGCCGCGCTGGTGTACTCGATCGCCCTGGTGGTGCAGAAGCCGCTCGTGTCGCGTCTCTCCGCCCTCCACGTCACCTGGCTGGCCTGCACGGTCGGTGCCGTGGTGTGCCTGCCGTTCGCGGGTCAGCTCGTCGACGGCACGCGTGACGCATCGGCGTCCGACGTCTGGTGGGTGGTCTACCTGGGGCTGTTCCCGACGGCCATCGCCTTCACGACGTACGCCTTCGCGCTGCGGCACATGACGGCGAGCAGCCTCGGTATCACGACGTACCTCGTGCCGCCGCTGACGATCCTGATGGGCTGGCTCTTCCTGGGCGAGGTGCCGCCGGGCATGGCCTACGTCGGTGGGGCACTCGCGCTGGTCGGGGTCGCGGTCGCGCGCCGCAAGCCTCACGCCCCGAGGGACGAGCGTGCGAGGACCGCGGTCCAGGCGGGAGGGTGAGCAACGAAGGCTGAGGGACGGGTCTCGAAGCCCGCGCCTCCGCCCGACCCTGGCATGCTGCGTCCGTGAACGTCGTCGCCGACGTGCTGATCGGTCTGGTCGCCGCGCTGCACCTCTACTTCCTGGTCCTGGAGATGTTCCTGTGGACCACTCCCACGGGTCGCCGGGTGTTCGGCCTGGACGCCGAGTTCGCGGAGAGGACCAAGGCTCTCGCCGCCAACCAGGGTCTCTACAACGGGTTCCTGGTCGCGGGTTTGGTGTGGGGACTGGTCGCTGCGCGCACCGACGTCCAGGTGTTCTTCCTGGTGTGCGTGGTGGTCGCCGGCGTGTTCGGTGCCGCCACCGTGAACCGCCGCATCCTCGTCGTCCAGGCCGTCCCGGCCGCGCTCGCGCTGGTCGCCGTGGCGCTCAGCTGACCGGTCTCACGTCGGGGCGAGGCCGAACCACGGCCGACAGGCGTCGAAGCCGGTCACCTCGGCCGTCCGTCCGCCCCTCTCCCAGGCCTCGCTGGTCAGCCGCACGTGCTGTAGGTCGAAGGGCCCCGACGGGGTGTTGGTGCGGCTGATCCCGTTGTCGACGTACCCCATCCGGTAGGAGACGGCGAGCGACGGGGCGTTGTCGGTGCGGGCCGAGGAGACGGCGACCTCGGCCCCCAGATGCTCGAAGGCGAGGGCGAGCACACCGGCGCGCATCAGGTTGGCGAGACCGCGGCCGCGCACTCCCGCCGACAGCCAGGAGAACGAGTCCACGGTCCTCAGCAGCGGGAACTGCTCGCCCTCCAGCGCCTGGACGCCGACCACGCGCCCCTCCACCTCGACGGCGAGGTCGAGGCACCAGGAGTCGGGCGACCACGTGCCCCGGTGCTTCCACGTCTCCATCACCAGCTGTCGTCGGCGGTCGGCCTCGGGCGGCAGGGACGCGAAGCGCTCGTTCGCGGGATCCATCTCCAGGTCGTCCGGGATCGCGGACACCAGCACGTCGAGGTCGGCGTCGGTCGCGCCACGCATCAGGACCTCTCCAGAGGTGATGCGCAGGTCGAACAACGGCCAGGTCACCGGGCCAGGCTAGGGCGACTCGGGGTCCGGGGTCCCCTCGGTCTCCAGCCAGCCGCGGAAGGCCTCCAGGTTGCGCGTCGACTCGCCGCGGAGGTGGCGCCACTCCCACTCCTTGCGGATCGACGAGGCGAAGCCGAGCTCCAGGATCGTGTTGAAGGGTCCGTCCGCGTGGGCGAGCACCGACCCCATCAGGCGGTCGAGCTCGTCGGGCGTGACCGTCGACAGCGGCAGTCGCGCGTCGAGGTAGATGTCGCCCAGGGTGTCGACGGCGTACGAGACGCCGTAGGTCTTGAGGTTGCGCTCGAGGAGCCAGCGATAGACGCGTTCGTGGTTCTCGTCCGGGTTGCGGCAGACGAAGGCGTGGACGGCGAGTGCGTGCGTGCCGATGTCGACCCGGACCGGCGTCTGGAGCTTGCGCTCCCCCGGCAGCGCGAAGCTGAAGGAGCCGTCGCGCTCCTCGAACTCCAGCTCGCTGTCGGTCAGGTAGTCGCGCAGCACCTGGGCCGGGTCGTCCATGAGAACGACCCTGCCATGCGGGGACGCAGGACTGTCTAGACCGGCTCGCGCAATCCCGCGCGCGCCCGCTCGTACACGTCGAGGGTGCGCTCGGCGGTGTCCTCCCAGGAGAACTCGCCGGACCTGACCCGGGCCCCCGCGGCGAGGCGGGCGCGCAGTCCGTCGTCGAGCAAAATCCGTCCCAGCGCGTGGGCCCAGTCCGCCGGCTCGTGCGTGTCGAGCAGGAGCCCGCTGACCTCGTCAGCGACGACGGTCGTCAGGCCGCCGACCCCCGCGGCGACCACGGGCGTCCCGGTGGCCTGCGCCTCCGCGGCCACCAGTCCGAACGACTCGTTGTACGACGGCACCGCCACGACCGTCGCAGCGGCGTACCACTCGGCGAGCTCGGTCGCGGGCACCGGCTTGACGAAGCGCACGAGGTCATCGATCCGGAGCTCCGCGGCCAGGTCGGCGAGGGCCTCGGGGTGCTCGAGCCCGGTGCCGGACGGACCACCCACCACCGGGACCACGAGGCGGGCCCGCAGCTCGGGCACCTGGTCGACGAGCAACGCCACGGCGCGCAGCAGGACGTCGGGCGCCTTCAGCGGCTGGATCCGGCCGGCGAACAGGACGACGTGAGCGTCCAGTGGAAGGCCGAGCCGCTCCCTCGCCGCGTGGGTGTCGCGCGGGCGGAACACCGAGAGATTCACGCCGGGGTAGACGACCTCCACCCGGCCCGGATCGGCGTCGTAGAGGTTCACCAGCTGCTTGGCCTCGAGGTCGGTGCTCGCGATCAGCATGTCGGCGGCCTCGACCACCTGCTCCTCGCCGATGATCCGGGCCGGCGGCTCCGGGCTGTCGCCGAGGGCCATCGCGTCGTTCTTGACCTTGGCCATCGTGTGCATCGTGTGCACGAGCGGCACGCCCCAGCGGTCACGGGCGAGCGCGCCGACCTGGCCGGAGAGCCAGTAGTGGGAGTGGACGATGTCGTAGTGGCCGAGGGGCAGCCCGGCCTCCGCCCGGAGCACCTCACGGGCGAAGATGCAGAGCTGTCCCGGGAGCTCACCTTTGGTGAGCCCCTCGAACGGACCGGCATGGATGTTGCGGACGGTGATGCCGCTCCCGAACTCCACGACGGGGTCGAGCCGCGACGACGTCGCGCGGGTGAAGATGTCGACCTCGATGCCGGCTGCGGCCAGCCGACGGGACAGCTCGATGACGTAGACGTTCATGCCGCCCGCGTCGCCGGTGCCCGGCTGGTCGAGTGGCGACGTGTGCACGCTGATCATCGCCACGCGGCGGACGGCGTCGGCCTCCGTGATCTCCACGGCGTACCCCTTCCCGGCCCGCAACCCAGGCCCGAACCCCTCCAACCGCGAAAATCGGTCACCCATTCCCGAGATCGGGATCCGACCGGTGCTCGGATGCCGATCGAGAGGGGTGGCGCCATGTGCGTTGTCGCCGGAGCACGAGGACGAAGAGCGCCGTCGCGGCGTCGCTCAGAGGGTCGCGCGCGGTACGCCGGCGCCGGTGCGGCCGAGGCGGAGACCCGAGACGAGGCCGACGACGGCCCCGAAGAGCGCGTCGATCAGCCCTGGATCGGCCACCGCCTGGTGGATGATGCCGAACACGCCCCACACGAGCGTCGGCAGCGCGAGGGCGACGAAGACCCGCAGCGCGAGGACGTCGCTGTGCACGAGCATCAGCCCGAGGCCGAACAGCGCCACCGTGAGGAGCACGGCACCGATCCACAGCAGCATGGTCTCGAGTCCGCTGGCATCGGGGAGGAAGAACGCCACCACCCACGCGACACCGCCGGTCAGACCGGCGAGCTGGGCGGTTCTTCTGAGGTCGAGCAGGGTCCCGGAGGTCTCGGCATGGCGTCCCATGATCCGGGTCAGTGTGCCACCCATCGGTGCCGAGGGTCACCCTCGGGAGGCAGAATCGGCACGTGACTCGCCGTACCGCCGTCGTGACCGGAGCCAGCAGCGGGATCGGGGCGGCGACCGCCCGGGCGCTCGCCCAGGAGGGGTACGCCGTGTGGTGCGCGGCCCGACGCGGTGACCGGGTCGCGGCCCTGGCCGACGAGATCGGGGGCACCGCGGTCACCTGTGACGTGACGTCGCAGGAGTCGGTCGCGGACCTCGCCGCGGCGGTGGGCCAGACCCTGAACGTGCTGGTCAACAACGCCGGCGGAGCCTTCGGGCTCGAGCCGGTCGCCGAGGCCGACCCGGAGGACTGGCGCCGGATGTACGACGTGAACGTGCTCGGGCTCCTGCACGTCACCCAGGCGCTGCTGCCGGCGTTGCGCGCGAGCGGCGACGGGCTGATCGTGAACGTCGGCTCCACCGCGGGGCGTATCGCCTACGAGGGTGGCGCCGGCTACACCGCCGCCAAGCACGGCACCCAGGTCGTCACCGAGACGCTCCGGCTGGAGCTGGTCGGCGAGCCGATCCGGATCAGCGAGATCGCGCCCGGGATGGTCCGCACCGACGAGTTCGCACTGACGCGATTCGACGGCGACCAGGCGCGAGCGGACGCCGTGTACGCCGGCGTCGCCGCGCCGTTGGTCGCCGAGGACGTGGCGGACGCGATCGCGTGGATCGCCACCCGCCCCTCCCACGTCAACATCGACGAGATGGTGATCAAGCCGCGAGCGCAGGCGGCGCAGCACAAGGTCCACCGGGAGACGTCGGCGGTCTGACCCGCAAGACCACGGTGTCCTCCGGGGCTCCGGCCAGCAAGACTGCCTCCATGCAGACGATCGGCCTGGTCGGCGGGATGAGCTGGGAGAGCACCGCGGTCTACTACCGCGACCTCAACCTCGGCGTACAGGAGCGGCTCGGCGGCCTGTCCTCACCGAGGCTCGTGCTCAGCTGCGTCGACTTCGCCGAGCTGACGGCGCTGGAGGACGCCGAGCGCTGGCCGCAGATCGGCGAGCTGCTCGCGGACGCGGCCCGAGGTGTCGAACGCGGCGGTGCCGACTTCCTGCTGCTCTGCACGACGACGTTCCACAAGGTCGCCGACCAGGTCGAGGCAGCCGTGGACATCCCGCTCCTCCACCTCGGGGACGTGGTCGCCCAGGAGGTGCGCTCGCAGGGTGTGACGAAGGTCGGCTTCATCGGCACGACCGTGGCGATGTCGGACGGCTTCTTCGCCGACCGCCTCGCCGGCCACGGTCTGGAGACCGTGATGCCCGACCCCCGGCACTACGACCTGCTGAACAGCGCCATCTACGACGAGCTGGTCCACGGTCGGGTCGTCGACGCGACCCGGCGCCGGGTGCTCGGCGTACTCGAGGAGCTGTGGGATGCCGGGGTCGGCGGGGCTCTGCTCGGCTGCACCGAGCTGGAGCTGTTGGTCAAGCAGGCGGACACCGACCTGCCGGTCTATCCGTGCACGACCCTGCACGTGAACGCCGCCCTCGACCGGGCCCTGGCCGGCTGACCGGCCCGGTCTCGTGGCCGTGTCACCACCCCAGATTGCTCCGTCGGGGGCCGAAATCAGCGGGATTCGAACCATCTGGGGTGGTTACTCGCCACTCCGGTGGTGGTGGTCGGCAGCCCGGGAGTGGTTGCGCGGCATGGTCCGGAAACGGCGACGCCCCGTCTCACCACGGGGGGAGCGAGACGGGGCGTAGTAGCCCGAGATGAATGAGTTGTTCCCCCTCGCGAACGCCTCAAACATCCGGATCAGAACTTTTTCTGGGTATTTCTCGCCAGCCGTACGCGCAGGTCGAGATCCGGACACTGTGGCCCCCCCGGCGCGGGCGAGGGCCCTGACCGGAGGCTGACTACACTCTCGCTGGCCCACGTCGAGAGGATCCGCGTCACCACATGTCAGCCAGCCAGGACACACCCGAGCAGGGAGCCGGGTGGATCCGCAGGCTGACGGCGCAGGTCTGGCGCCACCGGACCAACGTCCTGATCTCCTTCGCCGCCGCCGTGTTCGGCAGCCTGGGCCAAGCGGCGGTCCCGCTGATCGCGCGGACCATCGTCGACGACGTGATCGGCAACGATGGCGCACCCCTGTGGCCGTGGCTCCTGCTCCTCGTCGTGATCGCGGTGCTGGTGTTCGCGTTCGCCTACCTACGCCGGTATCGCGGTGGCCTGGTCGGCATCTCCGTGCAGTACGACCTCCGCAACCAGATGCACGACCACCTCCTCACCCTCGACGAGCTGAGCCTGGCCCATCTGAGCACCGGCCAGATCGTCGCTCGCGCCAACAGCGACACCGCACTGGTCCAAGGGCTGCTCAACTTCTTGCCGCTGATGGCCGGCAACCTGCTGATGATGCTGGTCTCGCTGGCCATCATGTTCGTGCTCTCCCCGACGCTCGCCCTGATCGGGCTCGTGATCGCGCCCGCCCTCTTCGTCGTCTCGTACCGGATGCGGCTCAAGGTCTTCCCGGCCACCTGGGACGGCCAGCAGCGGGAGGGCGAGGTGGCCGAGGTCGTCGACGAGGACGTCAACGGCGTCCGGGTCGTCAAGGCGTTCGGCCAGGAGGAGCGCGAGCTTGCCCGGATGGTCGGCATCGTCCAGACCCTGTACGGCGTCCGGATGCGCGCCACCCGGCTGCAGGCGTGGTACCAACCGCTCCTCGAGGCGATCCCGGTGCTCGCCCAGGTGGCCGTCCTGGCCCTGGGCGGGTGGATGGCGTTGCACGACCAGATCTCACTCGGCACGTTCCTGGCGTTCTCGACGTACGTCGGCCAGTTCGTCGCGCCGGCGCGCCAGCTGGCGGGCGTCCTCACCGTCGGACAGCAGGCGCGAGCGGGCGTCGAGCGGATCTTCCAGCTCCTCGACCTCCGCCCGCAGATCGCGGACGCGGCCGACGCGGCCGACCTGCCCGAGGTCCGTGGCGAGCTCGAGCTACGCGGGGTGCGGTTCGCCTACGACGAGCACCCGGTGCTCGACGGGCTCGACCTCCGCGTGGCGGCCGGCGAGCGCGTCGCCCTGGTGGGCGCCAGCGGCTCCGGCAAGTCGACGGTCACCCGGCTCGTCCACCGGTTGCTCGACCCGGACGAGGGTCAGGTGCTCATCGACGGTCACGACGTCCGTCAGGCCACCCTGCACTCCCTGCGCCGTCAGGTGGGCGCGGCGTTCGAGGAGAGCTTCCTGTTCTCCGACACCATCGCGGCCAACATCGCCTACGGGCGGCCCGACGCCTCCCGCGAGGAGATCGAGGACGCCGCCCGGGTCGCCGGCGCGCACGGCTTCATCCTCGACCTCGTCGACGGGTACGAGTCCCGCGTCGGCGAGCGCGGGCTCAGCCTCAGCGGGGGTCAGCGCCAGCGGGTGGCCCTGGCGCGGGCAGTCCTCTCCGACCCACGGATCCTGGTGCTGGACGACGCCACGAGTGCCGTGGACGCGTCGACCGAGGAGCAGATCTTCGCCCGGCTCCGCCAGGTGCTGGAGGGCCGTACGTCGTTGATCGTCGCCCACCGGGTTTCCACGCTCGGTCTGGCCGACCGTGTGGTGCTGCTCGAGGCCGGACGGGTCGCCGACCAGGGCACCCACGAGGAGCTGCTGGCGCGCAACCGCACCTACCGCGAGCTGCTCACCGGTCTCGACGAGCAGGCGGCAGTCGCCGTGGGCGACTCCATCGAGACGCTCAGCCAGGTCGACGTGACCCCCGCCGCCTGGCAGCGCGGCACCGGCGACCGGGCCGAGGCGGTCCGCGAGGCCCGGGAGCGCGCGGCCACCCGGCTGGCCGGGCGCCCCTCGCTCGGACCCGGCATCGGTGGCGGCACCTGGCGGCTCAACCTCGCCCCCACCCCGGAGCTGCTGGCCCGGGTCGAGGCGCTCCCTCCGGTGCGCGACCACTTCGAGCCCGACCTCGTCCAGGACACGAGGGCCGACCCGGACTTCTCGATGTGGCGGCTGGTCAAGGAGTTCCGGTGGTCCTTCGGGCTCGGTCTTCTGCTGGTGGTGCTCGACGCCGTCGCCGGACTCGCCGGCCCCAACCTGGTCAGCATCGGGATCGACAACGGCGTGGAGGCCGGTGCCCAGGACGTGCTCTGGGCGGCATCGGCGGCGTTCCTCGTCGTCGCGCTCGCCGACCTGCTCGACCAGATCGCCGCGACGTTCGTCACCGGCCGGACCAGCGAACGGGTCATGGCCTCGCTGCGCATCCGGATCTGGGCGCAGCTCCAGCGCCTGTCGCTCGACTACTACGAGCGCGAGATGGCCGGCCGGATCATGACCCGGATGACCACGGACGTCGACCAGTTCGAGACGCTGATCGAGACCGGTCTCCTGCAGGCCCTGGTCTCGCTGGTCACGTTCGTCGGTGTCGGGGTCGTCCTGCTCCTGATGGACCTCGAGCTCGCGCTCTGACCGGCATCGTCATCGTGCCGCTGGCGATCGCGACCGTGATCTTCCGGCGCGTGACCAACCGGCTCTACGACGTCGTCCGCGAGCGGCTCGCCGTCGTGAACGCCGACTTCCAGGAGTCGCTCTCGGGGATCCGCGAGGCCCAGGCCTTCGTGCACGAGCACCTCACCCGCGAGCGGTTCCACCGTCTTGGTCGCCGCTACTACGACGGGCGGGCACTGGCGCAGCGCGCGATCGCGACGTACTTCCCGTTCGTCCTGTTCCTCTCCGCGATCGCGGACGTGATCGTGCTCGGGGTCGGCTCCCACCTGATCGAGCAGGGTCGGCTCAGCACCGGCGTGCTGATCGCGTTCCTGCTGTACCTGACGATGTTCTTCTCCCCCATCCAGCAGCTGTCGCAGGTCTTCGACTCGTGGCAGCAAACTCGCGTCTCGGTCGGGCGCATCTCCGAGCTCATGCGCCTGCAGACGATCACGCCGGACGCGGTGGACCCGGTTCCGCTCGGCGAGGTGCGTGGCGACCTGGAGTTGCACGACGTCCACTTCACCTACCCGCAGGCCGAGGTCCTCGACGACGAACGCGGGCCGGCCGATGCCGTGCTCACCGGCACTGCCCCTGTGCGACGGAAGCCGCCGGAGGCACTTCGCGGGCTCGACCTGCACGTCGCCGCCCACGAGACCGTCGCGCTCGTGGGCGAGACCGGAGCCGGCAAGTCCACGGTGCTCAAGCTGATCGCCCGCTTCTACGACCCGGACTCCGGGGCGGTGCGACTCGACGGTCACGACCTGCGCACGCTCGCCCTGCACGACTTCCGGAGCCGGCTGGGCTACGTGCCGCAGGAGTCGTTCCTGTTCACCGGCACGATCCGCGACAACATCGCCTATGGCCGCCCCGACGCGACCGATGCGGAGGTCGAGGCGGCGGCGCGGGCGGTCGGGGCGCACGACCTGGTGGCGTCCCTGCCGGGTGGCTACCTGCACGAGATCACCGAGCGCGGTACCTCGCTCTCCTCCGGTCAGCGGCAG
>DATBDF010000093.1:0-4409 GCA_036270075.1 Nocardioides sp. | reverse complement strand
TCATACCAGCTCATACCTGCCAGGTGCCGCGGTCGCCCGACCAACCCCTCCGCGTCGGAGATTCTAGGTGCGTCGGGACGAGCGTGGGAAACCACGCGCGCGACAGAGCGCCGGGCCGACCCGGTGAGGGGGTCGACCCGGCGCTCCGCCTGGGCGCCCCGAAGGGCACCGTCAGCTGACTACCCGAGCGTCAGCTGAGGTTCAGCGAGGTGTCGTCGATGACGAAGTTCGTGGCGAGCGAGACATCCTCGGTCCCGGTCCACTTGATCGTCACCGTCGTACCGGCGTACGACGAGAGGTCGAACGACTTGGCCGTGAACCCGCTGGCGGCGTTGGCGTTGCTGTACGTCGCCTTGCTGGTCCCGTTGGTCGTCAGCGTCAGCTTGTCGTAGGCCGTGCTCCCGCTCTCCGCCGTGTCGACGTGCAGGTAGAACGTGAGCGTGGCGTGGCACCCCGCCGGCACCGCGACCGACTGCGACAGCGTGTCGGTGTGGGTGGTCCCGTAGCCGTCGAGCCAGGCCTTCCAGCTGCCGGACCGCGGGGGCTCGCCGGTCGAGCTGTCGATGACGCCGGCCGTCGTGGACCATGCGGTGTTGCCGGACTCGAAGCCGGGGTTGACCAGCTTCTGGCCGGAGCAGCCCCCGCCACCGCCGCCTCCGCTGATGGTCCAGGAGAACGTCGTCGAGCCGGACGCGCCCGTGGTGTCCCTCGCCGTCACCGTCGGGTTGTACGTCGCGGCCGTGGTCGGCGTACCGCTGACCAGACCCGTCGAGGCGTTGATCGACAGACCCGCGGGTAGACCGGTCGCCGACCAGGTCAGCGTCTGGCCCGACTGCGAGTCGGTGCCGGTCAGCTGCAGGGACGCCGCCGTGCCGACGGTGCCGGTCTGGCTCCCCGGGTTGTTCACGGACACCGTGTTGGCGCCGCCACCACCGGTGCACGTCGGGTCGCCGGCCTGGGCGGGGACGGACACGGCGTTCCAGGCCGCCTTGGTCGCGTTGAACAGACCGCAGGTGGCGTCGAGGTTCTTGGCCGCGGTCAGCGTCCACGTGCGGTACTTCAGGTACGACGACGTGCTGGTCTTCATGAGCATGGCGTTGTACATGATCTGCTCGGCCTTCTGGATGCCGACGCCCGTCACCGACGTGCTGTTGCAGGTCGGGCTCGTGGGCTGCCCGTTGGTCGGGCTAGTGCCCTCGGCCAGCAGGTAGAACCAGTGGTTGCCCGGGCCGGCCGCCGCGTGCACCTCCTGGTTCGGGATGCTCGACGAGTAGCAGTTGGAGTCGCCGGCCAGCGACGGGTTGTACATGTACCGGATGGGCCCGGAGCCGACCAGGTCGACCTCCTCGCCGACCGTGAAGTCGGGCGGGTCGTAGGCGGAGGGCTCGTTGGCGTACCACTCGGTGGCCGCGCCGAAGGTGTCCGCGACGAACTCCTGGGTGCCGCCGCCGGAGATGCCACCCGGGGTGTGGTCGTCGACGCCGTGAC
Source organism: Nocardioides sp. (assembly GCA_036270075.1). Lineage (GTDB taxonomy): Bacteria > Actinomycetota > Actinomycetes > Propionibacteriales > Nocardioidaceae > Nocardioides. Next base: position 2,921 of record DATBDF010000093.1, on the reverse strand, counting down.
CCTGCTCGTGGCCGAGCACGTCGAGCACCGGGATCCACTGACCCTGGGTGTTGTGGCCGATCTGGACCTGGGTGCCGTCGTAGTAGGCGTTCTCGTCGTTCAGGCCGATCCGGATCGGCCATCCGCCACCGCTGCCGTCGAGCCCGTTGCGACCGTCCCAGGCCGCCAGCATGTTGTTCTCGACGTTCTCCACGAACATCGCGTCGACGCAGCCGGTCTCGCGGTCGGTCTTGGAACCGTTGCCCCAGACGTCGTCCGGTCCGGTGAAGGTGGCGTTGCCGGTGGCGTTCTGGCACTTGATCGTCGGGTGGTTGGGGTCGGTCATGGAGTAGGTGCTTCCCGAGTGCGTGGTCGGGATCGTGACCGGGTTGGGTCCGTCGTACGCCGCGGTCCCGGTGCCGTCCGCGACCCGTTCCTTGGCCTGCAGGACCTGGCCGTTACGGGCGTCGACGATGACGTCCTTGATCGAGGGCATGACGCCCTGATGACCGGTGACCCGGCTCTCCCAGCCCAGGCGTGAGCTGGCGCCGTGCTGCCAGACGACCAGGTGGGGCTTCGTGCTGGTGGTGGCGTGCGGCACCTGGCGCCGCGCGGTCCGCACAGCGGTGGACCGGGCCACCGTCGGCGCGATCGACGTCAGGTCGACCCGGTGTGTCTGTGCCACGGAGGTGGTCAGGATCTGGCCGTGCGAGTCGGTGACGACGACGAAGTCGCCGCCGACGACCGGCAGACCACGGTAGGTCCGCTCGTACGGCGCGTACTGCACGCCGTGCGAGGAGACGACGGGCTTCGCCTGGAAGGCGTCGTGGGCACTGACCTTCAGTGCCGGCGCCAAGCTGTCGACCAGGTGGCGGGCGGACTGGGCCGCCAGCGCGCGGGCATCGCGCCCGCCGCCGGTGGCGGCAGCGTCGGCACTGGGCGGGACCGCGGCGAGCGCCGCCCCCACCAGCGCAGCGGCAGCGAGGCCGCCGAGATGACTCCTGCTCATGCTTTCTCCTGGATCCGGGCCGAGGCCCATTTCAGACGGCCCGACGGTGACGGGGTGCCGTCGTCCCTGACCGACCCGGGGTGCCGGCTCGGCCGCGTCGACCCCCGCGTGAGGTGCGCCGCCCGCGAAATGTCCCAACGCCGATGAGGGGGGTCAACGCGTCCGGATCTGCAGGTTTGTGCATTGCATGAACATGGGGGACGCGGCGGTGAACCCGTGCCGGGTCCCGTTCATCGCGGGATGGTCGGTCCACCGAGGAACGCACGACGGAAGGAGTCGCCCGTTGTGCTTGACGGGTGCGGAATTGCTACGGAAGCGTCAGGATCTCGGCGCCGTCCGCGGTCACCAGGAGCGTGTGCTCGAACTGGGCGCTCGGACGCCCGTCGGCGGTCACGACCGTCCAGCCGTCGTCCCACATCACCCACGCGTGGGTGCCGAGGTTGAGCATCGGCTCGATCGTGAACGTCATCCCCGGGCGGATCTCGTCGTCGAACCGTGCGTCGTCGTAGTGGGGGATGATCAGCCCGCTGTGGAACGCGGTCCCGATGCCGTGGCCGGTGAACTCGCGGACCACGCCGTACCCGAAGCGCTTGGCGTAGGCCTCGATGACCCGGCCGATCACGTTCACGCGACGACCCGGCTTGACCGCCTTGATGGCGCGGTTCAACGCCTCGCGCGTGTGCTCGACGAGGAGGCGTGTCTCGTCGGCGACGTCACCGGAGAGGAACGTCGCGTTGGTGTCACCGTGGACGCCGTCTACGTACGCCGTGATGTCGATGTTGACGATGTCGCCGTCCTCGAGGACCCGCGCGTCCGGGATGCCGTGGCAGACCACCTCGTTGACGCTGGTGCACAGGGACTTCGGGAAGCCCTTGTAGCCGAGGGTGGAGGGGTAGGCGCCGTGGTCGACCAGGAAGTCGTGCCCGATCCGGTCGAGCTCGTCGGTGGTGACGCCCGGCGCCACGTGCTCGCCGACCAGGTCGCGAGCCTGGGCTGCCAGGCGGCAGGCCACGCGGATCCGTTCGATCGTGTCGGCGTCCTTGACCTCGCTGCCGGTGAACGGCGCAGGAGCCGGCCGGTCGACGTACTCCGGTCGGGGGATCGACTCCGGCACGGGTCGGCGTGGCGAGATCGCAGCCGGGGCGATCGTGGTCGTGGACATGGGTCGATTCTACGGACCGGTGGCGCGGCCGCCGTAGGCTCGTGCCATGGCCAAGTACTGGTTCTGTGTGAAGCACCATGCGGTGGAGTCGGGTCCGGGGATCTGTCCGCCGATCGACCGGCTCGGACCGTTTGACACCGAGGCCGAGGCGGAGCGGGCGCTCGAGAAGGCGAAGCAGCGCAACGAGCAGTGGGACAACGACCCGGACTGGACCGACGAGACGGACTGGGCCGGGCTCGCGAAGCCCCGCCAGCCGGAGTGACCCGCCCGCCCCCGCGGCAGCCGTCGCGCCCGGTGCCGCCGCCGGCGCCGCCACGCATCTCGCCGTTGCCGTTCGCCGGGATGGTCGGGCTCGCCTGTGTGCTGTTCCTCGACCTGGCCAGCCTGGCTGTCGTGGACTGGTGGCTGGTGCTGCTCCTGGTGCTCGCCTGGGTGGCGATCTTCCTCGTCGCCCTGGCCTGGTGGTCACCCCACCCGTCGCGACTGCCCTGGCTCGCGGTCATCGCCTTCGCCCTCTGGGTGCTCGTGGTGATCGGGGGGAGCATCGCCATCTCCTGAGCGGTGAGCTCTCCACCGAACTGCGCGATGGAACGGTGGATGTCTCACCGGTGTGGTCGGGGTGGGGTGGGTGGCGGTGGGTGAGCCACGGTCCTGCGCCATGGAACGGTGCCTGACTCACCGACCGCCGCGCAGTCAGGTCGGTAACGGTGCGCCAGCCCCCGTTCTGGGCGTCGAAACGGTGGCTTTCTCACCGCTCCGTCACAGCCAACC
>DATBDF010000092.1:0-16180 GCA_036270075.1 Nocardioides sp. | reverse complement strand
CGGCGCCTCATCCAGGAGGAACCCATGAGCCTCACCGCCCTGCGACGTACGGCGGCCCCCGTGGCCGTGCTCGCCGCCACCGCTGCCGGCCTGGCCGTCGCGACGACGCCCCAGGCAGACGCGTCGACGCGTGCGGCCACGTCGTTGTCGATCCGCGCCGCCCACCATGCCGTCGCTCCGGGTGGCACCGACAAGATCAGCGGAGACCTCCGGGTCGCCGGCCCGGGCTCGCCGGCCGGGCGCACCGTGAACCTCGAGGCGCGGCCGATGGGGACCGACTCGTTCACGCCGGTCGCCACCGCGACGGCCGGCGCTCGCGGAGGCCTGAGTGAGTCCGTCACCCCCGATGTGACCACCCGCTACCGCTGGCACTACGCCGGTGACAGCGACACCCGGCCCAGCGCCAGCGGCATCGCCACCATCCGGGTGCGCACCCCCCAGCATCCGGCGCACCGGATCGCCACGTCGTTGTCGATCCGCGCGGTGCACCACGTCGTCCTGCCGAACGGCTCCGACACGATTCGCGGCCAGCTGCGGGCCCGCCGCATCCCCATCCGCCACCGTCTCGTGATCCTCGTGTCGCAGCCGGCCGGCGTCGACGGCTGGACGTTCCAGGGCGCCCATCGCACCGGCCGGCACGGCGCGGTCGCGTTCCGCGTGCGACCGGACGCCGACACGGCCTACCGGCTGGTCTTCCTCGGGACGCCGCTCCTGCGGCCGGCGAGGAGTGCCGTCGTCCGGATCCTCACCCGCCCCGACCTGACGATCTCCGCGGACCCGACCGTCATCGACCGGGGCCAGAGCACGACGATCTCCGGCGTCGCCAGTGACCAGGGGACGGCGATCGCCGGCGCGACCGTGAAGCTCCTCGCTCGCAAGGCGGGCAACCATCACGCGCACGTGGTGGGCTCGAGCACGACGGCCGCCGACGGATCCGTCTCGTTCGTCGAGTCCCCGCGTGGGTCGACCTCCTACCGCCTCCGGCTCGTCCACGCCAACGGTGTGCGAGCCACGCTGAGCGACGCCGCGCGGGTGGCGGTGCGGACGCCGACCTCGGTGTCGATCCGCGGCCGCGCGACAGCGACCGGGTTCGTGGTCAGCGGAACGCTCCTGGGCGGCGGACACCCCCTCCGTCATCGTCCGGTCACCCTCCAGTCGCAGGCGCCCGACTCGGACGCGTGGACGGACGCCGGAACGGCGTTGACCGACCGTCACGGCCTGGTGCGCTTCCACGAGTCACCGGCGCCCGGCACCGGATACCGTCTCGCGTATGCGGGTGGCCCCCGGTTCGCGCCGAGCACCAGCGGGACCGTCGTCTCCTGAGGCCGTCCGCCGACTTCGAGAGGGACCGGCGCTGGAACGCCCGCCCCGACCCGCCGCCCACCAGTCCGACCCCACGGGGGACCGGACCGGTGGGCGGCAGCCTGCCCCCTCTCTCCCGGACGCCGACCTCGACCGGGCCCTGGACCTCGCCCGGGAGGGCGACGAGACGGGTTTCGCCGTCCTGTGGCGAACGCTGCATCCCCCGTTGCTGCGCTACCTCACGGTCCGGGGCGACGACGCACCCGAGGACATCGCGGCGGAGACCTGGCTGCAGGTCGTGCGTGACCTCAGGGGGTTCCGCGGTGGAGCCGCGGAGTTCCGGGGGTGGTTGTTCACCGTGGCTCGCCACCGCGCGATCGACCAGGGGCGGGCGCGCGCGTCGCGACCCGTCGTACCGATGGCCACGCCCGACGATGCCCGGGGTGACGCGGTCCCGAGTGCCGAGCAGCACGCGGTCGAGCGCGAGGCGACGACTGCTGCCTTGCGGCTCGTGGCGACCCTGCCGCCGGACCAGGCGGAGATGGTGATGCTCCGGGTCGTCGCCGGGCTGGACGTCGCTGCGGTCGCCGAGCTGGTCGGCAAGCGGCCCGGCGCCGTGCGCGTGGCCGTGCATCGCGCCCTGAAGTCCCTGTCGCGTGACCCACGGGCACGACCGACGACCACGGAGGAGCACGAGAAGGACACCGACAGGGTCCGCGACGGCGACCCGACGGACGGCAGAGAGGTGGTGTGAGATGACCGAGCGTCCTCCCGTCGAGACCGACGACCTGGCCCCCTGGGCCGACGACGATCTCGTCCAGGCCCTGCGCGCCCCCGGTACCGCCACGGAGCTCGCCGACCAGGAGCGGTACGTCGCGGCGTTCCGCAGGGCGGGCGGCTCGAAGATCCGTTCGCTCCCGCGGCGCGCGGCCGGTCGTCTCGGCGCCGGCGGTACGGCGGTCGTCGTCACCGTCGCCGTCACCAGCGGCGTGGCCGCGGCGTACACCGGTCACCTGCCCGACCCGGTCCAGCAGATCGCCCACACCGTGATCGGCGCGCCCGCCCCCGACGGCCACAGCCGCCACCACGCCGGCGCCTCGGGTCCGCAACGGCCGTCCCGCGGAGCTGTGTCCCTCGGTCCCACCGCGTCGACCCCGGGCTCTTCGTCGACGACGCCCTCCTCGAGTCCCACGTCCTCCGGGGCGACCTCGGCGCCCTCGGCCCGGCCGTCCGGTCACCACGAAGGGCCCGGCACGCAGCCCGGTCCCGGCGGAGAGGACGCGCCGAGCGACGCCCCGTCGCCCAGCGCGTCACCGTCGACCTCGAGCGGCGCCCCCGCCTCCGCCATGTCGGTCAGCGCGCCGGCGCACCGGGTGGACCTGGGCCAGACGCTCACCCTCACCGGGCTCGTCACCGATGCGGTGGGCGCGCCGCTCCCGGACCATCCTGTCCTGCTGCAGGTCCGCGGCGGGCGGCACTGGCGCGCCGTCGTCGAGACGACCACCGACGCCTCGGGGATCGCCTCGGCCGTGACGCCGGCGATCACTCGGAGCGCGCACTTCCGCTGGCACGCGGAACGTGGGGTCTCGAGCACCGTGTGGGCCGTGAAGATGGTGCCGAGGCTCGCCGTGTCCGCCGACGTGGGCGGCAGCACGACGACGATCTCGGTCACCACCGACGGAGCTCGGGCTGGTGACGCGTTCCTGCTCTACCGCCACGTCGCGGGTCGCACGACGTTGGTCCGCCGGGGACGGCTCGACCCGACCGGGTCCGCGGGGATCTCCGTGGTCACGCCCCACCACGCGGCGGCGTACGCCGTCCGGCTGCTGCCGACGAAGCACCACGCCGCCACGCGAGCCCGAGTCGCCGTCGTGCCCCCGGCCCCCGCGAAGCTCGCCATCTCGGGTTCGGCGTCACGCGTCGGTCCGGGCGGCACGGTCACGATCGGCGGGACGGTCACCACGGCGTCCGGGTACGCGGTACCCGGGCACCGCGTGGTCCTGTGCCGGCGTGGTCCGGCCCGGTGGCGACCGGTGGCCCGTGCGGTCACGGACGCGGCGGGTCAGGTGTCCATCGTGACGCCGGCGATCACCGCGACGTCGCGCTTCCGGCTCCGCACCGGCCACCACGTGGCCAGCGGTGGCTGGCGCGTCGTGGAGGTGCCGACGCTGTCCCTCTCGGCGGATCGCTCGGGTGGGTCGGTCACGGTGACGGCGAACGCCGTCGGTGCGCGCGGCGGCGACCGCGTGGTGCTCCTCCGCCGGACCGCCGCCGGCCTGGTGCGGCTCCGGCACGGGCGCCTCGATGCCGGCGGCTCGGTCACGTTCGTCGTCAGGTCGCGCGCCGCGCGGACGACGTACGTCGTCCGGTTGCTCGCCACGAAGCGCCACGGCACGGCCACGGGGTCGGTCGGCGTACCCGGCACCTGAACCGCGACGCAGCCGTTGCCGAGACCGCCGCTCAGGGCGAGACGCGGATGCCGTGGGGCTCCCCGCTGATCTCGGGATGGCCGCACGCAGCGTCGCCGGCCACGGTGCCCGCGACGCAGACGGCCGCGACCAGGAGGCCCCCGATGACGCAGCGCACGGTCCGGGGCGGGTCCATCCGTGGACCCTCGGGCGATCCCGTCACCAGCGACGCCACCTGGCGGCGCCGGTGACAGGCGTCCGCCTCGGCGAGCACCCGGTACGTCGTCACGCGCCGCAGCCCCCGTCATGACCGGTCGAGCGAGAGCCCGACGGCGACCAGCAGCGCAGGCACCAGCGCTCCCAGCGCGGCGCGCTCGGCAACGTCACCGAGCCGACCGAGGCGGACGAGATCGCGGTGCTCGCGTTGACCGGCCACCAGGGCCACGATGCCCGCCACGGCAACGACCATCTCGACGGCGGTCCGCCAGGCGGCCTGCCACCACATCAGCGACAGGACCGTGGCGGCGACCCCGAGGACCCCCGACGCGAGACCGATGAGGACGTCGGCTGCCGCGCGGTGGCGGCGAGAGCGCAGCATCCCCACGGCACAGCCGAGGAACGGCACCGCGGCCCCGGCCGGCCCGAGCGACACGGCAACCGGCGCGAGAACGACGAGCAGGACGCCTGCGGTCAACGAGAGCGAGACCAGGATCTCGCGAGCACGCGTCGCGTCGTCCGACAAGCGCTCCAGGTCGATCCCCGGGGCGGCATCGACCACGACGTCATCCACGCGCCAGGCATGACGCCCGGCGCCGCTCGCACCCAGGGCGATCCCGGGGAAGGCGCCACTGGTCAGGACCGTCACCACGAGCAACCCGCTCAGGAGGTGTGCCGCGGAGAGGCCACTCCCGGACGTGACCAGCCCCGCCACCAGCAGGGCCAGCCCCAGGGCCACGGACGGCACCACGAGCGTGCGCGCGCTCGTCATCGCCGCGGCTGCCAGCACGCCCGTCCCGGCCAGCCCGGCCCCGGCCAGCGCCAGGGCCGTGCCGCTCGGCGATCCCGGCCACGCCGTGGCCAGACCCGCCGCGCCGCCGTAGACGCAGGCCACCTGGGCCACGGTCACCGCGGTCGCCGCGTCGTTCCGGAGTCGCGACAGCCAGGCCGCTGCCAGGACCAGGGCGCCGGCGACCGCGGCGGGGAACCCGACCGCGATGTCCCCGGCGTGCCCGGACTGCGCGACCGGAACGCCGACCAGAAGGAGCGCCGCTGCGGCTCCCCGGGTCGCCCACCGCCTCATGCCCCGTGTCCAGGGCGCGACGTCCCCCACCGCGAGAGCGATGGCCTCGGCGACGTCGTCATGACGCGGCTGCGGCTCGTCCCGGATGCCCGACGAGATCGCGAGGAGGTCACCGTGCGCGACCGACTGGCCGGCGAGCCCGGCGTCGGTCCGGAGGATGCGGCCGTCCGAGGTCACCACGCGGTAGCCGGCGCACGACGTGGCCCGGTCGAGCAGCCCGACACTCCGCGCGAGCCCCGGAAGGAGCTCGGCGACCGGAACGGCCGAAGGGACCGCGAGGTCCACCCGCCGCCCCTCGGCCACGACCGTCACCCGCACCAGCCCGGAGGCACGTCCGAGGAGGGCGGCTTCCGCATCGACACCGCCCGGGAGGTTGGACCACCAGCCGCCGAGCGCCTCAGAGGTCGAACGCACGCGCGCCTCTGACGTCCGCCGCGCGGTACTCCGCGTTCGCCTGCGCCACCTGGAGCGAGGTCTGGTGGAGGTGGTCGCGCATCTCGGTGATGGCGGCATCCCACCGACCCTTCGCCCGGTCGTACGCCTCTCGCGCGTCGCCGATCCAGGCTCCGCGCAGGGGACGCAGGTCCTGATCGAGCTGCTGAAGTCGCGCGTCGATCGCGTTCACGAGGTCCGTCAGGTCGGCGGCGACCCGGTCGAGGCCCGCGTGAACGACCTTGAGTCCGTCCAGCTCCATGACGTCGTTCTCCTGTCGTGAGGGGGGAGGGGTCAGCCGAGTCGGCTACGGGTGCGAGCGAAGGCGGACGACTGGGACTCGTCGGTCGCGGTGTTGTCACCCTCGGTCGAGCGCAGCGAGTCCGCGAACAGGTCGAGAGCGCGCACGATGATCTGTTGCTTCTCCGTCCAGGCCAGGCCCAGCGACTGGAACGCCGTGCTCCCCTGCCCCGTCCACAGCTGCTGGGCGGAGGTGAGGTGCTCGACCAGGCGGCGGTCGAGGACGTCGAAGTCACGCCTGGCCGCGCCGACCAGCGTGGCGGCGGTCGACAGGGCGCCACGACCTTGGCCCATCTCGGGCGCATGTGTCATCTACGGCTCCTCTCGCGTTGAACCACCGGTGGGGTCGGCGACCAGGTGTACTCCTGCCGGGCAGGACCGTGGCCGCCTCTCCACAGGCGGCGTTCCACGCGCTCGGCGAGTGGTGCCTGTCCACAGCCGTGATGCGCACGCGAACGGGGAGGCGCGGAGCCTGCCTAGCCTCCGCGGTGGATGCGCGTCGTCTCGGGAGGCCCGGTGGACACTGCTCTCCGCGGTCCCGAAGGGAGCCCGCCGGGGGTGCCCGAGGGCCGCATCGAGCTCCGGAAACCACCCGTGCTGCCCGCTGCGGAGGGCGCGGGAGGCCTCCTGGTCAACGCCGTCCCGATGCTCGGCAGCCTGGGCTCGGTCGTCCTGGTCGCGAGCACGAGCGGTTCGGCCTCCGGGAGCCAGGTCCGCAGCCTCCTCGCGGCCGGGATGTTCCTCGTCGCGACGCTGGGTTTCGTCGTCGTCCAGCTGGACCGGCAGCGGAGGCAGCGGGCACGGGTCGTCCTCGCCTCCCGCGCGGCGTACCTGCGCTACCTCGCCGGCATCCGCGCGGTCGCGCGTGACGCCGCGACCCGGCAGCGGGCCGCGCTGCTGTGGCAGCACCCCGACCCGGCGGCCCTGCCCGCCGTGGCCGAGGAGCGGTCGCGGGTCTGGGAGCGCACGGGCACCGACGCCGAGTTCCTCCACGTGAGGTACGCCGTGGGCAGCCGGCCGCTCTCCCTCGACCTGGCGCCGCCCGACTCCACCGCGGACGAGCAGGTCGACCCGGCGGCGTCCGAGGCCCTGCGCCGGCTGCTCGCCGTCCATCGGGTGCAACCCGACCTCCCGGTGTCGGTGGACCTTCGGGCGTTCGACCGGGTCGAGATCTGCGGACCCGAGGGGGAAGCGCGCTCGCTCGCCCGCGCGATGATCTGCTCGGCTGCGGCCTTCCAGTCACCCGGGCACCTGGTCATCGCGGTCCTGTCGTCCGCGGAGTCGCTGGCCGAGTGGGACTGGGTCAAGTGGCTCCCGCACGCTCGGTCCGGACTCCACTCGGACGCCGTCGGACCGCGTCGTCTGGTGTCCACGAGCCTGAGCGAGCTGGCGGCGCTGCTGCCAGCCCAGCGGTCGGCCCAGCGGTCGGCCCAGAGGTCGACCGAGCCGCCGTCCGGCGCCCATGTCCTGCTCGTGGTCGACGGGTCCCCTCTGGCTCCCGGCGACCCGGCCGTGCACCGCCGGCGGGGCGTCACCGTGCTCGACCTGTCGCCGCGGTCGGACGAGCTCACCGACGACCGGTGCCTGCGGCTGCTCCTCGAGGACGTCGCGGCACGCGCACACGGTCGGATCCCCGTCACCGCTCTGCGGCGGCGGGAGGCCGCGGTGCGAGGGTGGGCGGACCAGTGCGACCTGGCGACCGCCGAGGCCCTGGCGCGGCGACTGGCACCTCTGCCGGTCGTGTCAACGGGTGACGAGCCCGCTGCCGGCCACCCCAGGGGATCGCCGGACCTGATGGAGCTGCTCGACCTCGGCGACGTACGCCGGTACGACGCGGCCGCCGGCTGGTGCCAGTGGCCCGCGTGTGACCGGCTGCGGGTGCCGATCGGAGTCGACGACCGCGGCGCGATCGTGCACCTGGACCTCAAGGAGTCCGCGCAGCAGGGCATGGGCCCCCACGGCCTACTGATCGGTGCTACCGGGTCCGGGAAGTCGGAGCTCCTGCGCACGCTGGTGCTCGGCCTCGCCCTGACCCACTCCTCCGAGCAGCTCAACCTGGTGCTGGTCGACTTCAAGGGTGGCGCGACGTTCGCCGGGATGTCGACGATGCCGCACGTCTCCGCGGTGATCACCAACCTCGCCGACGACCTCGCCCTCGTCGACCGCATGCAGGACGCGCTGACCGGTGAGATGGTGCGGCGTCAGGAGCTGCTGCGCGATGCCGGGAACGTCGCGTCCGTGCGCGACTACGAGCGGGCGCGGGCCGCTGGAGAACCACTCGCGCCGTTGCCGTCGCTGCTCCTCGTGGTCGACGAGTTCTCGGAGCTGCTGGCGGCGAAGCCGGAGCTGGTCGACCTGTTCGTCGCCATCGGCCGCCTGGGGCGCTCGCTGGGGCTTCACCTCCTGCTGGCCTCGCAGCGGCTCGAGGAGGGCCGCCTGCGAAGCCTCGAGTCCCACCTGTCCTACCGGGTCGGGCTGCGCACGTTCTCGGCCCAGGAGTCGCGCGCCGTCCTCGGCGTACCCGACGCCTACGAGCTGCCGTCTGTGCCGGGTCTGGGGTTTCTCAAGGCGGGCCGGTCGACGCCGCAGCGCTTCATGGCGGCGTACGTCTCCGGACCGCTCGCCGAAGCGAGGGCGTCCGCCGGCGTGCGCGATGGGTTGCGCATCCCGTGGCGGATCCTGCCGTTCGCGGTCGGGGAGGTGACGGCGCCGGAGCCACCCGCAGCGGTTGCCGATCACGAGCCGCCACCGGCCACCCAGCACGAGGCGAACCTTCTCGAGATCGCGGTCGGTCGCATGGCCGGTCTCGGTCCCGCGGCGCACCGGGTCTGGCTCCCGCCGCTCGACGTACCCGACACGCTCGACCAGCTGATGCCCGACCTCGCGCCCGACCCGAGGCTCGGCCTGGTGTCACACCAGTGGCGGGCACAGGGCGGGCTGACCGCACCGCTCGGCAGCGTCGACCGCCCGCGGGAGCAGCGCCGTGAGGTCCTCATCCTCGACCTCGCGGGTGCCCGCGGCCACGTCGCCGTCGTCGGCGGACCCCGCACCGGCAAGAGCACGTTGCTCCGCACCCTCGTGGCCGGCCTGGCGCTGACCACGACTCCTCTGGAGTCGCAGTTCTTCGTGCTCGACCTCGGTGGCGGCACCTTCTCGACGATGCGGGCGCTCCCCCACATGGCCGGCATCGGTGCTCGCTCCGAGCCCGACGTCGTACGCCGGATCGTCGCGGAGGTCACCGCGATCGTCGACCGTCGGGAGTCGTACTTCCGGGAGCACGGCATCGACTCGATCGAGACCTATCGCCGACGGCGGGTGGACGGGGCCGACGACGGCTACGGCGACGTCTTCCTGGTGGTGGACGGCTGGGGCATGCTGCGGCCCGACTTCGACGACCTCGAGCTGGAGCTCCAGCAGCTCGCCTCTCGCGGCCTCACGTTCGGCCTGCACCTGCTGACCGCGTCATCGCGGTGGGCGGACTTCCGCGCTGCCGTCCGCGATCTTCTCGGCACGCGGCTGGAGCTGCGCCTCGGGGACCCGATGGACTCCGAGGTCGACCGCAGGCTGGCGGCTCTGGTCCCGTCCGGGCGACCCGGCCGCGGACTGGTGCCGGAAGGGCTGCACTTCCTGGCCGCCCTGCCGCGCGTGGACGGCGACTCCGACGTGACGACGCTCGGGCCCGGAGTCGAGACCCTGGTCCAGCAGATACGCCGGGCGTGGACCGGTCCGACGGGCCCCAAGCTGCGGCTCCTGCCGGAGCTGGTGTCCGCGGACGCCCTGCTCGGCCGGGCAGACGCCCGCACCACGGTCGATCCACGACTGCTGCTGGGCCTCGACGAGAAGGAGCTGGCCCCGACCTGGCTCGACCCGGACACCGAGCCGCACTGGCTCGTTTTCGGGGACGGTCGATCGGGGAAGAGTGCGGCGCTCCGCGGCTACCTCCACGAGGTGATGCGGACACGTGCGCCCGAGCAGGCCCAGCTGGTCGTCGTGGACTACCGGCGCTCGTTGCTGGGCGAGGTCCCCGACCGGTACCTGCTGAGCTATCTCACGTCCGCCGCCCAGGCCACGCCCGCGCTGGCCGACCTCGCGGCGTACCTGCACCACCGGGTCCCCGGTCCGGACGTGACGCTCGAGCAGCTGCGACGGCGCTCGTGGTGGACCGGAGCCGAGGTCCTCGTCGTCGTGGACGACTACGACCTCGTCGCCACGACCACCGGCTCCCCGGTGCAAGCGCTGTACCCGCTCCTCGCCCAGGCCCGCGACGTCGGGCTCCACGTCGTCGTCGCGCGGCGCTCCGGCGGTGCGTCACGCGCGCTCTACGAGCCGGTCATCCAGACCCTGCGTGACCTGGCCACGCCGGGGCTCCTGCTGTCCGGCAGCCCCGAGGAGGGCGCGCTGCTCGGCCACGTCCGACCGGCACCCGCCCCTCCGGGACGCGGTCGTCTGGTCACCCGTGACCGCGGAGTCGAGGTCGTCCAGCTGGCCTGGCGCGACCCCGCCTCGTGACGGTCCTCGCGAGCGTACGCATCAGCCGACCCGGACGGGGCCGGGCGTTTCGCGGCGCGCTGATGCGGCCTGCCCGCGCCTCAGCGCCGACCGATCTTGAACACGCCCCGCACGGCCTCGCGCGTGGCGTAGCGGACGGCGTACTTGAACGTGCTGGACTTCACGACCTTCTCGAAGGTGCTGTCCCGGGGCTTCGCGGCCTTGGGCTCGGGAGCCGGCTTGCTGCCTGTCTTCGCCGCCTCCTTCTCGGCGTCCTCGGCCGCCGCCTTGTCCGCCCCCGCCTGGATCCGCGCCGCGAGCCGCTCGCTGGCCGAGTCGCGGTCGACGGTCTGGGAGTACGTCGCCCAGCCCGGGCTCGCCTTCACCGCGGCGTCCATCGCCGCCGGGTCGGCCGGGCCCATCAGCGACTCCGGCGCCCGCAGCCGCGTCCAGGCGACCGGGGTCGGGGCGCCGCGCTCGTTCATCACGGTCACCACGGCCTCGCCGATGCCGAGCGAGAGGATCACCTTGCCGAGGTCGTCGTACGACGAGGTCGGGTAGGTGTTCACGGTGGCCTTGAGTGCCTTGGCGTCGTTCGGGGTCGCGGCCCGGAGCTGGTGCTGGATCCGCGAGCCGAGCTGCGCGAGCACGTTGTCGGGGACGTCGGTGGGACTCTGGGTCACGAAGACGACGCCGACGCCCTTGGACCGGACCAGCCGGACCGTCTGGGCGATCTGGTCGAGGAACCCCTTGGACGCGTCGTCGAACAGCAGGTGCGCCTCGTCGAAGAAGAAGACCAGCTTGGGCTTGTCCTGGTCACCGACCTCGGGCAGGTCGTGGAACAGGTCCGCCAGCAGCCACATCAGGAACGTCGAGAACAGCGCCGGGCGGTCCTGGAGGTTGGGCAGCTCGACCATCGAGACCATGCCGCGCCCGTCCGCCGCGACCTGCAGCAGGTCGGACGACTCGAACTCAGGCTCGCCGAAGAACACGTCGGCGCCCTGGTTCTCGAAGGTGATCAGCTCGCGCAGGATCACCCCGGCCGTCGCGCTGGAGAGTCCGCCGAGCTCCTTGAGGTCGGGCTTGCCCTCGTCGCTGTCGAGGTAGTGGACGACCGCTCGGAGGTCCTCGAGGTCGAGCAGCGGCAGGCCGGCCTGGTCGGCGTAGTGGAAGATCAGGCCGAGGCTCGACTCCTGGGTCTCGTTGAGCCCGAGCACCTTGCTCAGCAGCACCGGCCCGAACGACGTCATCGTCACCCGCAGTGGGATCCCGGTCCCCTGGCCGCCGAGGGCGTAGTAGGTGACCGGGAAGCCCTTCGCCTCCCAGGCCTGACCCACCGACGAGACGCGAGTCTTGATCTTCTCGTCCTCGGTGCCCGGCACGGACATGCCCGAGAGATCGCCCTTGATGTCCGCGGCGAAGACCGGGACGCCGTTGGCGGACAGCTGCTCGGCGAGGAGCTGCAGCGTCTTGGTCTTGCCGGTCCCGGTCGCGCCGGCGACCAGCCCGTGCCGGTTGAGCATGCCCAGCGGGATCTTGATGTGGACGTCGGACAGCTGCGTCTCGTCGAGCATCAACCCGCCGAGCTCCAGCGCCGGTCCGGTGAACTGGTACCCGGGAGCAACGGCCGCGACGATGGGGTTCTCGCTCACGGGTGCAATCTAGTCAGCGGGCCGCCCGAAGCCCTCTGCGTAGACTCGCGCCCGTGATCTTCAAGCGGGTGGGCGACGGCCGACCGTACCCTCCGCACGATCTCAGCTCCGGCGCCTGGGCCGCCCTGCCACCCCGACAGGTCCGCCTCGACGAGCTCGTCACGACCAAGGACACCCTCCGCCTGGACACGCTCCTCGACGAGGACTCGACGTTCTACGGCGACCTGTTCGCGCACGTCGTCCGGTGGCGCGGCGAGCTCTACCTCGAGGACGGCCTCCACCGGGCCCTGCGTGCTGCACTGCAGCAGCGACACGTGCTGCACGCCCGGGTGCTCGAGATGGCGGACGCATGAGGCAGCCCACGAACCGACGAAACGCTGCCCGGCTCGGTCGGTGACGAGCCCGTGAACACCCACGTCAAGACACTGCTGACGCTCGCCGTCCTGGGGGTGCTGGTGCTTCTCGGCGTGGTGTGGGGGTGGTCGTCCCTGACCCAGCCGTTCCCGCACAAGGCGTCGCCGAAGGCCTGCTACCCGACCAAGGTCCAGCCCGGCGACCGGGTCTCCCCGCCGGAGGTGACGGTCAGCGTGTACAACGCGAGCGAGCGCGTGGGGCTGGCGGAGAGCACGATGTCGGCCCTCGAGGACCAAGGCTTCGGTCCCGGAGACGTCGGCAACGCGCCGAAGGGCACGACGGTCCTGTACGCCCAGATCTGGACCGAGGACCGCACGAACCCGGCGGTACAGCTGGTGCGGAGCCGGCTCGGTCCGCGCTCGCACATCATCGCCCACAAGCGGAAGGGCCCCGGGGTCACTGTGATGGTCGGCCCGAAGTTCCACAAGCCGGTCCAGGGCAAGCCGTCGGTCAAGGTCACGGAGACCGCCACCATCTGCTCACCGCCCACGACCTGACGCCGGTCCGGTCGGGCCTAGTCGCCCAACCACCGGCCGAGGCGACCGTGCTCGGAGACCGTGCGGAGACGTCGGACGGTCGGCTCACGGAGCCCCCGCGGAGTGACCACGAGCAGGTCGTCTCCGCGTCGCAGCACGGTACGCCGTTCCGGGACGATGGTCCGCCCGTCGCGCACCACCATCGACACCAGCGAGCCCTCAGGCAGCCGGAGCTCTCCCACCTCGACTCCGTGGAGCCGCGAGACCGGGCTGATCGTGACCTGCAACAGGTCGGCCGCGACCCGCTCGAGCGGCGCGACCTCCAGGTCGAGCGAGCGCGGCTCCAGCTGCCGGGTCACCCGGAGCCGGCGGGCGACCCACGGCAAGGTGGGCCCGGTCAGCAGCGTCGAGATCACCACGATCACGAACACGATGTCGAAGAGCCGTTCGGAGTCGGTGACCTGCTCAGCGAAGGGGATCGTGGCCAGGACGATCGGCACCGCGCCGCGCAGGCCGGCCCAGGACACGAACGCCAGCTCGTTGCGCGGCATCGGGTCGACCAGCGCACTCACCCAGACGGAGACGGGCCGCGCCACGAAGGTCAGCACCAGGCTGCCGACGACCGCGATGCCCACCACCGACCAGGTGATCCGGCTCGGGGTCAACAGCAACCCGAGCATCACGAACAGGCCGATCTGGGCCAGCCAGGCCACCCCCTCCGCGAAGGACCGGGTCGCGGTGCGGTGGGGGAGCTCGGAGTTCCCCAGGACGAGGCCGGCGACGTAGATCGCCGCGAACCCCGACGCGTGCTCGCCTGCCGCCGCGCTGTAGGCGAGGAGCGCCAGGCACAGCACGGCGAGTGGATAGAGCCCGGACGACGGAAGGGCGGCCCGGCGCATCAGCCAGGCGCCGCCGAAGCCGATCGCGAGGCCGGTGAGCACGCCGACGACCAGCTCGAAGACGATCACGAGGGCGGTGAGCGTGACGCCGTGCTCCGCGACCGACCCCGTGGAGACGAGAGTCACCAGGACGACGGTCGGCGCGTCGTTGAGGCCGGACTCCGACTCGAGCGCGCCGGCCAGCCGGGGCGGAAGGGGCAGCCCGCGCAGCACCGAGAACACCGCGGCGGCGTCCGTCGGCGAGGTCACAGCGCCGAGCAGCACCGCGAGCTCCCAGGGCAGCCCGAGGCCGTAGTGCGCGAACAGCGCCATGACGGTGACCGACACCGCGACGCCCAGCGTCGCCAGCGACAGACCGAGCCGCATCGACGGGCGCACGTCGGGCCAGCTCGTCGTGAGGCCGCCCTCGGCGAGGATCAGCGCCAGCGCGGCGAAGCCGAGCGCATGGGCGAGCTCGGCGTTCTCGAAGCCGATGCCGACGCCGTTCTCGCCCAGGGCGACGCCCATCAGCAGGTAGAGCAGCAGGCTGGGCAGGCCTGCTCGCGAGCTCACCCGGACCGCCAGGATGGCCAGCAGCGTGACCCCCGCGCCGACCAGCAAGAAGGTGTCGAGCTGGTGGACGTCGACGTTCATCGGGCCACTTCTCCTCGTCCGTGAGGTCGCGAGCGGGGATGGGTCGCCGTGCGCGCAGGCGCGCTGCGATGCCCGAGTGTATCGGCGGCGGTTCTCGCGAGGCCGCCGCAAGAAGTCGCATCCGTGGTAAACCGGCGACACCGACCGGAACGACGTACAGACATGACCAAGTCGCCGCGCGAGCAGTCTCGCGACGTGATCGAGCTCATCGACGAGCCGTCACGTCCGGGACCCAGCCCGGCCGGATCCGACTTGCCCACGACGGAGTCGTTCGAGGACTTCTACCGCCGCGAGCTCCCCCGACTCCTGGTGCTGGCCCGGGCCCTGGCGGGCGACCTCGCCGCCGAGGACGTCGTCCAGGAGTCGATGCTGGTCGCCTATCGCCACTGGTCGCGCATCGGACGGCTCGCCAGCCCGGCCGGGTACGTACGCGGGATCTGCTCGCACAAGGCGGTCTCGCTGGTACGCCGTCGGCTCTCGGAACGCCGCGCCCTCCGCAGGCTCGCGAGCCGGCCCGTCGCGAGCGTCGAACCCCTGGCCGGTGAGGCCGACCGCTTCTGGGCCGAGGTACGCCGCCTCCCCCGGCGCCAGGCGCAGGCCACCGCGCTGTTCTACGCGCTCGACCTCCCGGTCAGCGAAGTCGCCAACACGCTCGGGTGTGCGGAGGGGACGGTCAAGGCCCACCTGTCCCGTGCCCGCTCCGAGCTCGCCGTCCGACTCGGGACCACGGAGGAACCGTCATGATCGACCAGCTCGCCCGCAGCAGCGCCGAGGGGCTCCGCACCAGCACGAGCAGCGACGTCGGCGCGGGCCTGGCCGACCTCCACGAGCGGCAGGCTCAGCACCGTCATCACGTGGGGCTCGCGGCTGCCACGGCCCTCCTGCTCGCGCTCGGCATCGGCTGGTCCGCCGGATGGTTGTCGGCACACGACGGAGGGGATGCGAACCAACACCCGACCCGTCCCGTGCCGAGCCACCGCGCGGTGGATCACCTCTGCGGCGCAGAGCGCGTGACCTGCTTGGGAGAGGGCCGCTACCGGTTCGCCCTCGACCGTCCCGTGACCTACGCTCCCCCACCGGGCTTCGGCCTGGACTCGGGGGGCGGGGCGACTGCCGTCATGGTCGAGAGCTACCGCCAGGTGGGGGACACCGCGGGAATCACCGTGCTCGAGCGGGTCCGAGCCGCGTCACCGGGCGGGTCCGGACCCGCCCACGGCGTCGCCGACGACCCACAAGCGTTCGTGAGCTGGGTGGCCAGTCGGCCGTATCTGGACGCTTCGAAGGTCACGCAGACCACGATCGACGGTCGTCGCGCCTGGCGGGTCCGGGTGGTGCTCTCCCCGGGTGCGGACGCCCCGAACGCGACCTGCAGCCTGCGGTTCCAGTGCTACGCCCTCACCTACCAGCGCGGCGCAGAGCCGACCGGCATCTGGGGAAAGATGGCCGCGGAGTACACCGCGTTCCACCTTCCCGGTGCGGGGACGACGGTGGTGTGGTCGTGGATCTTCACCGGCAACGTGGATCACCTGGGAGGCCTGGACGAGGCCGTGCACAGCCTCACCTGGCCGGCGCGCTGACCCGCCGTGCCGGGTCGCGTCTCTCAGCAGACGCCCGCTGTCGGCGGCCACCGTGGCTCGGTGGTAGGCGCGGATCTGCTGGACTCCTTTCTTCCAGCCGGGACCAGGCCGAGGGTGGCCATGCCGACCAGGATTCCGACGACGAATCCCGAGGTCGTGCCCGTCAGTCGGGGGTGACGGCGCTCGGACGGTGCTGCCCGGTCCACCCGTTCGGCGCGCGCCACGCGTTCTGTTGGCCGGGCGGGGACCGCCGGGGCACGGGCTTCACACCGTTTGCGGGCCGGGGACCTCACCGATCT
>DATBDF010000091.1:0-16646 GCA_036270075.1 Nocardioides sp. | reverse complement strand
ACCATCCCGCCACGGTGACCGTGACCACGGAGCTCGCACCCGCCCTGGACGGCGTCGACGCGGTGCTCGTGCAGCTGCGCGTCGGTGGGCAGGCGGCGCGACACCAGGACGAGACCTGGCCGCTGGAGTGCGGGTGCGTGGGCCAGGAGACGACCGGCGCCGGGGGGTTGGCGAAGGCGCTGCGCACGGTTCCCGTCGTGCTCGACATCGCCGAGCAGGTACGCGCGGCATCCCCCGACGCCTGGATCATCGACTTCACGAACCCGGTCGGCATCGTGACCCGGGCCCTGCTGCAGGAGGGCCACCGAGCCGTCGGGCTGTGCAACGTCGCGATCGGCTTCCAGCGTCGGTTCGCCGAGTGGCTCGGTGTCTCCCCGGACGCCGTTCAGCTCGACCACGTCGGGCTGAACCACCTGACCTGGGAGCGTGGCGTCACCGTCGACGGCGTGGACCGGCTGCCCGAGCTGCTGTCGGAGCACGCGACGGAGATCGCGGAGTCGCTCGAGCTGCCGGTCTCGTTGCTGCACACGCTCGGCGTCGTGCCGTCGTACTACCTGCGCTACTTCTACGCCCACGACGAGGTCGTCGCCGAGCAGCGCACCGCGGGCTCGCGCGCCGCACGCGTCGCGGAGATCGAAGAGCAGCTGCTGACGATGTACGCCGACCCGGCGCTCGACGAGAAGCCCGCGCTCCTGATGGAGCGTGGCGGAGCGTACTACTCCGAGGCGGCCGTCCAGCTGACGGCGTCCCTGCTCGGACACCCCGCCGAGGCCTCGAGCCAGGTCGTCAACCTGCGCAACGACGGCACCCTGCCGTTCCTGCCGGACGACGCGGTGATCGAGGTCCCGGCGTCGGTCGACGGATCCGGGGTCCGCGCCCTGTCCGTGGCTCCGCTGCCACCTGTGTACGCCGGCCTCGTCGCGGCCGTCACGGCCTACGAACACCTGGCGCTGGATGCTGCCGTGCGCGGGGGCTACGACCGGGTCTTCGAGGCCCTGCTGGCGCATCCCCTGGTGGGTCAGGTCGACCTGGCCCACGGGCTGGCCGACCGCCTCGTGGCCCACAACCGCCACTACCTCCCCTGGGCCTGAGATGGACGACCACGAGAAGCACGCGGCCGTCCTGGCCATCGACGCCGGGAACAGCAAGACCGACGTCGCGATCATCGCCGAGGACGGCACCGTGCTCGGCAGAGCCCGCGGAGGCTCGTTCCGGCCGGACCGGCTCGGCGCGACGGCCGCGGTGACCGGCCTGACCCCCTTGGTCGAGAAGGCGCGGGCCCGCGCGGGCATCGACGGTGGCGATCGCGTGGCTCGACACGTCTCGGCCTGCCTGGCCAACGCCGACCTGCCCGTCGAGCACGGAGCCCTCGAGGCGGCGATCCTCGCCCAGGGATGGGCACCCTCCACCGAGGTCTTCAACGACACCTTCGCCCTGCTGCGAGCCGGACTCGACGAACGGCGTGGGGTCGCGGTCGTGTGCGGTGCCGGCATCAACTGCGCCGGGCTTCTCCCGGACGGCTCCATGGTCCGGTTCGCCGCCGTGGGACACATCTCCGGCGACTGGGGCGGCGGCGGCGGCCTCTGGCAGGAGTCGATGTGGTGGGCTGCCCGCGCCGTCGACGGCCGCGGACCTCGGACGGCCCTCAGCGACGCGCTGCCGCGGCACGCAGGTCTGGCAACCATGGACGACCTGATCGCGGCCGTGCACCTGGGGACCCTGTCCGAAGCCGACTGCATGGGTCTCACCCCGGTCCTGTTCGCGGTCGCCGCCGAGGGCGACGAGGTGGCCTCGGCGTTGGTACGCCGTCAGGCCGAGGAGGTCGTGGCCCTCGCGGTGGCCGCGATGCGCCGGCTCGGCGTCCTGGGCGAGTCGATCCCCGTCGTCCTCGGCGGCGGTGTGCTCACGGCCGGACACCCCCAGCTGATGGACGAGATCGACCGTCTCCTGGCAGACGCGGCTCCCCTCGCCGAGCCTCGCGTCGTGCGGACCCCTCCGGTGATGGGCGCCGCCCTGCTGGGGCTCGACCGCCTCGGGGCAGGGCGGGACGTGCGTGACCAGCTGCGCGAGTCCTTCGCGGAGGTCGGCGATGCGCAGACCTCCTAGGCGTCAGCCACGCTGAGCCGCTCGGCGTGACCCGACGAGGTCGGCGAAGCGGACGGCCAGCGGCCGCCAGGCCTCGTCCAGGTCCGTCCGTGAACGCACGAGGTCCTCGATCAGGCGCTCCTTCTCCGACGGGGCCAGGCCACCGTCGTTCGCCCAGTCGGCCACGATCCCGTCGTCCACCTCGGGATGCCACTGGATGCCCCACACCGACGGCGCGTGCCGTGCGGCCTGCACCTCGCCGGTGCTGGCCGTGGCCAGCTGGGTCGCCCCTTCGGGGAGCCGCATCACCACGTCGTCGTTCCAGTGCATCGCCCGGCGCGGACCGACCACCGCGCCCATCAGCTCGTCGTCGACCGCCTCGCCGGTCCACCCCACGTCGAGCAACCCGAGCTGGCGGCCGTTCGGGTTCACCTGGATCTCGCCGCCGAGGGCGACGGCGCACAGCTGGTGCCCCAGGCAGATGCCGAGCACCGGCAGCCCCGCGTGGGACGCGAGCCGGATCAGCTCGCGGACGGCCGGAAGCCACGGCGCCTTCTCGTCGTCGTGGGCACCCATCGCACCGCCCATGACGACCAGCCCGTCGCACCCGTCGACGGACGTCGGCACGGCGTCGCCGGCGTACGGGCGGCAGGTGGCGAGGTCGACGCCCTCCATCCAGCTGCCCATGAGATGGATCGGGTCGTCGTCCTCGTGCTGGACGACGAGTACGCGCAGGCTCACGCTTCGAAATCTACCGGGACGGGTCACCCAGGACGACGCGTGCCCGCGAGGTGGCGCGGTAGACCGTGGACGGCGGTCGCGTGGGCCGTACGTCGCGTCGCACGAGCCCCGCCTCCTCGAGATCGCGCAGCGACAGGGCCAGGGCTCTCGGAGTCACGCCCGGCAGCGTGGCACGGATCTCGGAGAACCGGCGCGGCTCGCCCAAGGTCGCGAGCACGGGCACCGACCACTTGCGTAGCAAGGTCTCCCGCGCGCTCGACGCGGTCACCCGCCCAGCGAGAGCCGAGGCGACCCGGCCCTCATCCGTGATCAGGTACTCGGGACGGAGCGGGTGGCCGTACCCCTCGTTGCGGCGTACGTAGCCCAGCTCGACGAGGCCGTCCAGCGCGCGGTGCAGCGACTCGCGCGTAACTCCGAGCTTGCGCTGGAGCTCGACGAACCTCGCCCCGCCGCGCTCGTCGAGCAGCGCCAAGGCCGGCGCCGCCCACCGGTGGTGGAAGAGCTCGACCAGCTGCTCCGTTGACACAGAAAACAACTTAGTATAAAAACGGGACATGACGATCGATTTCAACCCGGAGAACTGCGTCGTGTCGGTGAACGTGTCCGACTACGACCGCTCGCTCGCCTGGTACCGCGACGTTCTCGGGTTCGAGGTCGACTACGAGCTGGCCGACTACGGCTGGTGTGAGCTGCGTACGCCGTTCGGCTTCACCATCGGGCTC
Organism: Nocardioides sp.; assembly: GCA_036270075.1. Classification (GTDB taxonomy): domain Bacteria; phylum Actinomycetota; class Actinomycetes; order Propionibacteriales; family Nocardioidaceae; genus Nocardioides. The sequence goes on along the minus strand of DATBDF010000091.1, from coordinate 13,098 downwards.
GGCCAGACCGAAGAGGTCAGCCCGGGCACCTTGGTGCCGACGTTCGGCGTTCACGACATCGATGCCGCGATCGCCCACCTGCGCGGGCATGACGTCAAGGTCGAGGACTGGCACGAGATCCCCGGCATGGTGCGGCTGTCGACGTTCTGGGATCCCGACGGCACTTCATGGATGCTGGCTCAGACCCTCGACCAGAAATCCGGGCGCAGCTGAGCACCACGCCGCACGGGCACCCGCGTCAGCACCAGCGTCGGACGCGCCCGCAGTAGTCGGCGTAGGCGGCACCGAACTTCGCCGACAGGTACCGCTCCTCCGGCAGCACCGCTCCCCACCGGAGCAGCGCCCACTCGAGCGGGAGTGCCAGGAGCGCCCAGACCGAGCCCGCGAGCAGGGCCACCCCGGCCGACGCGACGAGCAGTCCGACGTAGAGCGGGTTGCGTGACCGGGCGAACGGTCCGGTGTCGATCACGGTCGTGCTCGGCTCCCCCGGCAGCAGGCCGGTCCGGTGCCGGGCCATCGTCAGCAGTGCCCATCCGTTCCACAGCGCGAACGCCGCGAGCAGGACCCAGCCCAGCGTGGAGGCGACGCGCGTGCGACCCCCAGGGTCGCCGACCAGCCAGGTCAGGAGCAGGCCGAGCACCAACGGAGCGCCGACCGCCACCGGCGGCCACATCCGGAACGGGGGTCCGGAGTCGGTCTCGGGCCGGGACACGTCAGCCGGTCACAGGACCGGCAGCATCCGGTCGAGCTCGAAGGCCGAGACCTGCGTGCGGTAGTCCTGCCACTCCGTGCGCTTGTTGCGTAGGAAGAAGTCGAAGACGTGCTCGCCCAAGGTCTCGGCCAGGAGCTCGGAGTCCTCGGCGACCCGGATGGCCTCGGACAGGCTCGTGGGCAGTGGCTCGATGCCGAGGCTCTTGCGCTCGCGCTCGGTCAGCGACCACACGTCGTCCTCGGCCTCGCGGGGCAGCGCGTAGTCCTCCTCGATGCCCTTCATGCCGGCAGCGAGGACGACCGCGAACGCCAGGTAGGGGTTACAGGCGGAGTCGATCGTGCGCACCTCGACCCGGGTCGACACGCCCTTCTGCGGCTTGTACATCGGCACCCGGACCATCGCCGAGCGGTTGTTGTGCCCCCAGCAGATGTACGGCGGCGCCTCTCCCCCGCCGAGCAACCGCTTGTAGCTGTTGACCCACTGGTTGGTGACCACGGTGATCTCGCTGGCATGTCGGAGCACGCCGGCGATGAACTGCCGTCCGGTCTTGGAGAGCTGGTACTCCGAGCCCGCCTCGAAGAACGCGTTGCGGTCGCCCTCGAAGAGCGACACGTGCGTGTGCATCGCCGAGCCCGGGTGGGCCGTGAACGGCTTGGGCATGAACGTCGCCCAGACTCCCTGCCCCAGAGCGACCTCACGGATGACCGTGCGGAACGTCATGATGTTGTCGGCGGTCGACAGCGCGTCGGCGTACCGGAGGTCGATCTCCTGCTGGCCCGGGCCACCTTCGTGGTGGCTGAACTCCACCGAGATGCCCATGGCCTCGAGCATGGTGATCGCCTCGCGCCGGAAGTCGGCGCCCTGCGACTGCGCGGTGTGGTCGAAGTACCCCGAACGGTCGACGGGCACCGGCTCGCCACCGGGCTTCGGGCTGTCCTTGAACAGGTAGAACTCGATCTCGGGGTGGGTGTAGAAGGTGAACCCCTGCTCCGCGGCGTTGCCGAGCGTGCGCTTGAGCACGTGCCGCGGGTCGGCGTACGACGGCGAGCCGTCGGGCATCACGATGTCGCAGAACATCCGGGCCGTGCTGGGCCCGTCACCGCTGCGCCACGGCAGGATCTGGAACGTCGCCGGGTCGGGCTTGGCGAGCATGTCGGCCTCGTAGACCCGCGCGAAGCCCTCGATCGCGGACCCGTCGAAGCCGATGCCCTCGTCGAACGCACCCTCGAGCTCGGCCGGCGCGACCGCGACCGACTTCAGGAACCCGAGGACGTCGGTGAACCACAGCCGGACGAACCGGACGTCACGCTCCTCGAGCGCACGCAGCACGAAGTCTTCCTGCTTGCCCATGCCGCGCAGTGTGACCCAGCCGTGTTACGGCGATGTTGCGGGCGGCGTGGCCGCCCGCCCCGTCGCCTGTGCCCCGGTGTCAGGTGTGCGATGCCAGCTGGGCCGCCTGCTTGAGCAAGGCCTTGCCCTGCGACAGCTCGGACTGCAGCTCGCCGTGACCGGGCGTGATGCCCATCGCCGCTCGGGCCAGGGTCACCTTCATCAGCGCAGCGACCTTGTCACGGTGGTCGGCCATCGAGCGCAGCGTCTGCTGCTCGGTCCGGTACGCCGAGTCGTCGGACGCCGACCCGCTCGCCAGCGCCTTGGAGTCGGCGATCAGGGTGTCGGTCGCGAACGCTCCGACGCTCGAGTTGATCTGCTGGTACACCGACCCCAGCTGGGCCACCGCGTCGAGAGAGGGGCTCCGGCTGGTCAGCGCCTGGCTGATCACCTGACCGTCCGTCTGGTAGTCGTCGGTCAGGCCGACCAGGTGCAGCAGGGTGGGACGCAGGTCGGCTTCCTCGACCCAGGTGCCCTGCGTCGACGCCTCGGGGACCGTGTGCGTCGAGTTGGGATCCTGTGACTCGTTGCCGCCACTGGGTCCGGGGCCGTCCACCCCGTTGACCGCCACACCAGGACCGGTGATCGCGGCCCAGGTGATGTCGATGTTGGGTGAGTAGTACCCGTGGTCGTAGGCGAACCCGTTGTTGAACGAGACGTTCGGTCCCGACGTCGAGAAGAAGTAGTCCGGCATCGGGAAGATCGAGTACGTCGGTGTTCGGAGCGGATCGTTGGTCTGCATGTGGAGCACCCGTTGTTCGAGGGCGCCCGCCTGGTACTTCGCGATCTTCTCGTCCGGCACCCCGCTGTAGGTGAGGTTCGAGGTCATCGCGGACGTGTCCCGCTCCATCTGGCGCACCGCCGGGTCGTTCGGGCCGGGCTGGCCGTTCACGTAGATGGACGCGCCCTGCGGCTGCACGTCGTAAGCCGTGCCGGACGTCCCCGTGGGTGTGCCCGCGAGGAGGCCCTTGATGTTCGCCTGCAGCTCACCGTCCTGCGAGCTCGTGTAGTGGCACGCCACGCTGACGCCGTCACAGCCTGCGGGCGTGGGCTGGGTCGCCCGGCCCACGTTCGCGCCGGCGAACTGGTCGTTCTCCTCGGCGCCGATCATGAACTCGGTGTTGGCCGGCGTGATGCCGTCGGCCTGGAGGCGCTGGAAGAACGTGTTGAACGCGTTGTCGTAGTCGTGCAGAGCGGCGACAGAGCAGGCGTCCCCGGGGCCGAGCGCGTTGCCCGGCGAGGTGCAACCGGTGGCGCCCGACTTCTTGTCGTGCGTGTCGGAGATGTAGCCGTAGGTCACCGGGATGCCGGCCTCCTGCATGTCGGCCAGCACGGCCAGGCTCTGTGAGGCGGTCGGGCTGAACCCGGGGAACCCGGGCGTGTGCGTGAACGGCTCCTGCAGCGTCTTCCCGTCCAGGTCGACCAGGTTCCCGTTCGAGTCCGTGACCCGGTAGCCGTTGTGGAAGACGTTCGCCCCACCGCCGATCGCCGGTGCGATGTACTTCGCCCCGAACAGCGCCTGGTAACCGTGGTAGCCACCGGGCTCGGTGGCGAGCTTGTCGGCCACCGCGTGTGACGAGCTCGCGCACACGGCGCCGGCCTGCGCGCAGTGGACCGCCTCACCGACGTACTCGGCGACCTGGACGTCCTTGAAGTTGTCCGGGTTGGCCGCTGTCTCCTTCGCCTCGGGCGAGTCCGGGCCGAACACCGTCGGGACGTCCACAGCGGCGTTCTCGAGCACCATGTTGGCGGTCGAGAAGTTGCCGACCGTGCAGCCGGCGCGCGTGAACGGCACCCAGGGCGCGGGGGTGGAGCGGTCGGGAGTGCCACTCGCCGGCACCGTGTCCGAGTAGGTCATCGACGGTGCCGGGTCGACGGTGCTCGGCTTGGCCGGGTTGGTCTTGGTGTCGATGATCGGCGAGGTCCAGTACGTGAAGGACGTCGCGGTGTCCGTGTTCCCACTGGGGTTGTAGACGTTGTAGGTGTTGCTCACCGGCTGGCCGTGCCGGTCGCCGTACAGGCCGGTGTAGATCGTCAGGCTGTCGTCAGCCGTGTGGGCGATCATCGGCGTGTGCGAGTTGGAGAACACCGTGCCGTTCGACTCCAGGAAGTTGAGCAGGTGCGGCATCTGCTCGAGGTCGGACGGAACGTTCGGGTTGTCGCGGAAGAAGTGCACGTTGTCGAACACGATCTCCACCACGTGCTTGACGCCGTTGCCCATCTGGCAACCCGATGGATCGGCGCCGGCGGCGGGAGGCGCTGCGCCCCCGACAGCCGCGATCGCCCCGACCGCGCCCACCAGGAGAGTGAAGGCGGACAGTCCCGCCTTGCCAGAACGGACGTGACCCGGACGAATGCCCATCTTCGATCTCCTCGAGAAGAGAACCCCGACAACGTTCGACACGCTAGCCCTGGGGCGCCGCCGGCGGAACCGGAGAGCACGCATCCGTTCGGTGAACTCCGCGCGACGAATGAGCCGTCGCGAGCGACTCCCCGCCGGCCCGAGGCCGGCGGGGTGTCGTGGTCGACCGCTACTTCCGGCAGACGACCAGGTCCTGTGCGCCGAGCACGCCCCGGCGACCCGGCAGGATCGGCTTCAGCCACGGCTGGGTGACGTCGGCGTAGGCGATCGTGCCCGCCGTCAGCCCGAACGTGCCGTGCACGGTGACCTTGCGGACCGTGAGCCGGATCGTCAGAGCCGTGCTGCTGCTGCCGCCCCAGCAGGCGGAGCCGCGGTCCTGTGATCGAGCGTCGCGGAAGGTGACCCCGTCACCCACCCGGTGGCCGGGGTAGCGGAAGGCCACGACCGTCGTGTAGCCCGGGCTGCCCTCCCACGGCGCCTGCACGGTCACGCTCAGGCCGCGGGTCTGGGGTCGAGGAACGCCGAACGTCACGGCACCGTGCCTGACCGGCTTGCTCCTGCTGCCCCAGACGTTCTCGGGACGGAGCGCGCCGTTCATCACCTGGACCTCGCAGCCGCGGCAGCCGGGCGCCTCGAAGGTCACCTTCGACTCCTTCGGGCGGGTGCAGTAGAACGCCTCCTGGTTGGCGATCATGCCCTTGGACGTCTTCACGACCGGTCCCCAGCTCGACATGGTGTGGGTCGCGTAGACCAGCGGCGCGGTGATCGGGTCACCCGGGGCCGACCGCGCTCCGATGCGCGCGACGTGGAAGTCGAGCGTCAGGTCATCGAGGCTCGAGCCGGCCCAGCAGCCCTCGGCGCGAGCCGCGTGGCGCGCTCCCTTCCGGGTGACGGACGAGTCGATGTCGTGGCCGGCGTACCGGGTGACGACGTTCGGGATCGCGTCGAGGCCCTGGGCCCACGGTGCGTCGAGGGTGAACGACATGCCGTGCGTACGGCGGGTCGGCACACGGAAGGTCACCCGATGGTCCGAGCCGATCTTCTGCTCCGCCGAGTGCCAGACGAAGGGGCGACCATCGATCGCCTGGTACAGCTGCACCGAGCAGCTGTCGCACCCGGTCACGTGGAGGTGCAACGTCGTTCGCGCCTGCTGGTGAGCCGCACCTTCGGGCTCCGTGGCAGCTTGTGCGCGGTCCTGCGCGGTCGTGGCCAGGGTGGCCGCGGTGAGGGTGGCGAGGACTGCTGCGATCCCGCGCACCCGACGTGTTGCCGTCATCTCTGTCTCCCGAAGGCGTGTGGCGACTCCCCCGCGGTGTCGCTTCGGCCCTACGACTGCACCAGGAGACCAAAGGTTGCCCCGACGTCCGTCCGGAGCCACACGTCATCCCCGCGGACGACCCGGGTACGTCGCCCGGACTACGCCGTGGGCACCTGCGCGAGGTCGGCGAGCCACGCCGTCGCCGCCGCGTCACTCGGCATCCGCCAGTCACCGCGCGGGCTCATCGTGCCGCCGGCGCTCACCTTCGGCCCGTTGGGGAGCGCACTGCGCTTGAACTGGCTGGAGAAGAACCGTCGGCAGAACACCTCCAGCCACTGTCGGATCTCGCCGAGGTCGTAGGCCGCCCGCCGCTCGGGCGGGTAGCCCGGCGGCCACTCACCCTGGTCCGCGTCGTGCCAGGCGTGCCACGCCAGGAAGGCGATCTTGGTCGGCCGGTAGCCGCGTCGGAGCACGTGGTAGAGCGTGAAGTCCTGCAGTGCGTACGGCCCAACGGTGTCCTCGGTGGCCTGCGCCTTCTGTCCCTCGAGGGTCGGGATCAGCTCGGGCGTGATCTCCTGGCCGAGGATCTCGCCGAGGACCGCGCCCGCCGCGTCGTCGAACTGCCGGCTGTCGATCACCCAGCGGATGAGGTGCTGGATCAGGGTCTTCGGGACGCCGGCGTTCACGTTGTAGTGCGACATCTGGTCACCGACGCCGTAGGTGCACCAGCCCAGCGCGAGCTCGCTGAGGTCACCGGTGCCGACGACGATCCCGCCGCGCTGGTTGGCCAGCCGGAAGAGATAGTCGTAGCGCAGGCCGGCCTGGACGTTCTCGAACGTCACGTCGTACGTCGGCTCGCCGTCGGCGGCCGGGTGGTCGAGGTCCTTGAGCATCTGCTCCGCGGCCGGCTTGATGTCGATCTCCTCGAAGGTCACGCCGAGTGCGCCAGCCAGCCGTGTCGCCAGGGACCGGCTGGTCTCCCCGGTCGCGAAGCCAGGCAGGGTGAACGCGAGCACATCGCTTCGCGGCCGTCCGAGCGCGTCCATGGCGCGGCAGGCCACGATCAGCGCGTGGGTCGAGTCGAGCCCGCCGCTGATGCCGACGACCGCCTTGGGCGACCCGATCGCCTCGAACCGCTGGATCAGCCCGGCGACCTGGATGTGGTAGGCCTCGTAGCAGTCGAGCGCCAGGCGCTCGGGGTCGTCGGGGACGAACGGGTACCGGTCGAGCTTGCGCCGCAGCCCGATGTCGCCCGCCGGCGGCGCGAGCTCGAACCCGACCGCCCTGAGGTCTCGGACGCCCGCGGCGTACCCCGATGGTTGAGGAGGTCGCTCTGCGACCGTCTCGAATCCAGGGATCCCGAGTGCTCTGCGGTTGTCGTCGAAGGTCCCCATCCGCAGCCGCTCCTGCCGGATCCGGTCGAGGTCGACGTCGACGACGGTGCGGCTCGGGCCCAAGGGGAAGCGCTCGCTCTCCCCCAGCAGGTCCCCGCACTCGTAGACCATGGTCTGCCCGTCCCAGGCCAGGTCGGTCGTCGACTCGCCCTGGCCGGCCGCGGCGAAGACGTACGCCGCGTTGTCGCGGAAGCTGGCACTGCGCACCAGCAGCCGGCGGTCCTCCGCACGGGCGATCGTGATCGGGCTGCCCGACAGGTTGGCCAGGACCGTGGCCCCGGCCAGCGCCGCCTCCGCACTCGGGGGCACGGGCACCCACATGTCCTCGCAGATCTCCACGTGGAGCCGGAGGTCCGGCAGGTCGGTGGCCGCGAAGACCAGATCCGGGCCGAGCGGCACCTCGGCGCCGGCCACGCGGATCGTCGCACCCCGCAGGTCGTCGCCGGTCGCGAAGTGGCGGCGCTCGTAGAACTCGCGGTAGTTCGGCAGGTAGGACTTGGGCGCCACGCCCAGGATCCGGCCACCCTTGACGACGACGGCGGTGTTGAGAAGCCGCGAGCCGTGTTGGAGGGGCGCGCCCATCACGATCACCGGCAGCAGGTCGGCCGATGCCTCGACGACGGTCGCGATGGCCGCCTGCACGGCTTTCAGCAGGGTGTCCTGCAGGAACAGGTCGTCGATGGAGTAGCCGCTGAGGCAGAGCTCGGGGAAGACCGCGACCGCCACCCCGTCGTCGTGGCACTCGCGTGCCAGCTCGACGACGGTGCGCGCGTTCGCCTCGGGATCGGCCAGGGCGACCGGCATGGTGCACGCGGCGACGCGCGCGAAGCCCTGGGCGTAGGCCGAGTAGAACTCCACATGTCCAGTCTAGGGACGAGACACCCGGGCCCAGCGGAGGAGCTCTCCGGTATCGGCGTACGTTGGAGGCATGAAGCTCGGTGTTCACTGCTCCAACCTCAGCTGGCCCGGCGGGGCCGAGGCACTCGGACCCACGCTGGCCGCGGTCGCCCGGACGGCCGACGCCGGTGGCGTCACGACGCTCACGCTGATGGACCACTACTTCCAGATGGAGATCCTCGGCGGACCGCCGGAGCCCATGCTCGAGGGGTACACGAGTCTCGGCTTCGTGGCGGGCCAGACCTCCCGGCTCGAGCTGGGCCTCCTCGTCACCGGGGTCACCTACCGGCACCCCGGTCTCCTGGCCAAGATCGTGACCACCCTCGACGTCCTCTCGGGCGGTCGTGCGATGTTCGGGATCGGGGCCGCGTGGTACGAGCGCGAGCACCGCGGTCTCGGCGTCCCCTACCCCCCGACGCGGGAGCGGTTCGAGCGCCTCGAGGAGACGCTCCAGATCGTGAAGCAGGCCTGGAACGGCGGCGGCAGCTTCGAGGGACGGCACTACCGGCTCGAGGAGCTCACGCTCGTCCCACAGCCGGTCCGGCCGGGCGGACCGCGGGTGATGATCGGCGGCTCCGGCGAGCGCAAGACGCTCCGGCTCGTCGCGCGGTACGGCGACGCGTGCAACCTGTTCGGGGTCGCCCCGGAGGAGGTCCAGCACAAGCTGGACGTGCTCCGCCGCCACTGCGACGAGGTCGGACGCGACTACGACGAGATCGCCAAGACGGTCATTGCCAGCCGCACCCGACCGCTCGACGACGTCGACGGCTGGCTGGCGTCGATCGAGAAGGTGGCCGCGCTCGGCGTCGAGCAGGTCTGGGCCGTCCCGGATCCGAGCGACCCGGTCGGCTGGATGGAGCAGATGACCGAGCACGTCGTCCCGCGACTCGCCGAGATCGGCTGAGCTCCCGCGTGGTCAGTCGCTAGCGTCTGGCGCATGCCCTCGGGTCGGATCGTCCTCCTCAACGGGCCGTCGAGCGCCGGAAAGACGACGCTGGCGAAGGCGGTGGCCCGTCGGCTCACGACGCCCTGGCTGGTGCTGCCCGTCGACCTGTACCACCAGATCCGCACCCGTCCCTCCCCCGACCTCACCGACCGGCAGTGGCACGACGTCTTCCACCGCACCCGCGCGGCGTACCACCGCGCCCTGGTCGGCGCCGCGGCCGTCGGCTGCGACGTCCTCGGCGACCACGTGCTCAGCGAGCCCTGGCGGCTGGACGACCTGCTGCGACTCAGCGCCGGGCTCGACGTCCTCCTCGTGCACGTGACCTGCGATCCGGCCGAGCTCGCCCGTCGGGAGAAGGCGCGTCGGGACCGGGACCCGGGAACAGCCCGCACCCAGCTGCGGCTGGTCTTCGCGCACCGCGACTGCGACCTCACCGTCGACACGACGTACGGCCCGGACGAGCCGACGGCCGCGCTGCTCGACCTGATCCGCAACCCTCCGGCCGGCCGCGCGTTCGACCGACTCCGAGCCGCGCGTTCCGTCCGTGTTTGATCCACCGCCGGACGTCGTCGACGCCGACCTGCTCGCCGAGGTACGCCGGTCCTGGGACACCGACGTCGACGGGGTGACCTACGCCGCCGTCGGGTTCGGAGCACACCACTGGAAGGCGTCCGTCGGCGGCGAGCCTCGCCTGTTCGTGACCTATGACCTGACGTCCGACAGGGATGCGTCCGCCGTCCTCGAGGCGGCCTACGACGGAGCGGTTGCCCTGCGCGACCGCGGGCTCGAGTTCGTGCTCGCTCCCCTGACCAGCCGCGCGGGTCGAACGCTGGTCGAGTTCGCCCGAGGCGCACTCAGCTGCACGCCGTGGCAGGACGGAACGTCGGAGCAGCCTCTGGACCTGGCCTGGACGCGCACGGTGATCGCACGTCTCCACGCGACCGAGCCGCCGGCCGGCCTGCCGCGGTGGCGACCCCGCGTCGACCCGGACTTCGCCGACACGATGACCGAGCTGGCGGACACGGCCTGGGGCCCCGGGCCTTACGCCGACCGGGCGCGCGCCGACGTGACGGCGCACCTCGCGGACATCGCTCGGTGGACCAGCCGCTACCACCACCTCGCCGACGTGGCGCGGGGTCGTGCATGGGTAGCGACCCACGGCGAGCCGCACGATGCCAACCAGATCCGGACCGAGCACGAGCGGTTCCTCGTCGACTGGGACACGCTCCGCCTCGCTCCCGCCGAGGTCGACCTCCGCGTCCTGGTCGACGCCGGTTCGGCTGCCGCCGACGTCGGCGCCGACCCGGAGATGCTGGAGCTGTTCGACCACGAGTGGCGGCTCGACGAGATCGCCCAGTACGCGCCGTGGTTCGCCGCACCTCACACCGGGACGCGGGACGACACGATCGCGTTCGCGGATCTGGCCCACGAGCTCACCCGACCGGAACCCGAGTGGTGACCAGCGCCACAGACCCCTTCGAGCCGCCACCTCACTAGCCTGGATGTCGTTGCGTGGACTCCGTCGGGGAGCCGCGATGACACCAGCAAGGAGCAGCGGTATGAACGACGAGGTCGCCGCGCCGTACGGAAGCGGTGCTGCCCAGCCCAGCGCGCCGGTGAAGCGGGTGCGCACCCACCATCTCCGTGAGCTCAAGCAGAACGGCGAGCGGTTCTCCATGTTGACCGCCTACGACCAGTACACGGCCGCCACCTTCGACGAGGCCGGGGTGGACGTGCTGCTCGTCGGCGACTCCGCGGCCAACAACGTCTACGGCTACGACACGACCGTGCCCATCAGTGTCGACGAGCTGATCCCGCTGACCCGCGCGGTCAGCCGTTCCGTGCACCGCGCGCTGGTCGTCGGCGACCTGCCCTTCGGCTCGTACCAAGCCTCGCCCGAGCAGGCCTACCTCACCGCCGCGCGCTTCATGAAGGAGGGCCTGGCCCACTGCGTGAAGCTCGAGGGCGGCCACGAGATGGCTCCGCAGATCACCCGGCTCAGCCAGGGCGGTATCCCGGTGATGGCCCATGTGGGCTTCACCCCGCAGAGCGAGCACGCCCTCGGCGGCTATCGCGTGCAGGGTCGGGGCGATGCCGCCGAACGGGTCATCGCCGACGCCCACGCCGTTCAGGACGCCGGCGCGTTCGCGGTCGTGATGGAGATGGTGCCGGGCGACGTCGCCGCCCAGATCACCAAGGAGCTGATGATCCCCACGATCGGCATCGGAGCCGGCGCCGAGTGCGACGGCCAGGTCCTGGTCTGGACCGACGCCTTCGGGTGGCGGACCGGCCGGATGCCGACCTTCGTCAAGCAGTACGCCGATCTCCACGGCGAGCTGCTCCGCGCTGCCCGGGCCTTCGACCAGGACGTCAAGGGCCGCACCTTCCCCGGGCCCGAGCACACCTTCTAGCGCGCCCGCTCCCGACCGGGAAGTCCCGCGTTCTCCTGACAGGGCACGTCGGCTCCGGCGACCATGGAACGCCAGGTGGCGCCACAACCCCCCGCACGCGCCCCCCGTCGGAAGGGTTCGTCATGCGCAGCCGACCCGCGCACGCCGCCGCGATCTCGGTCGCCGTGGTCGTGGCGACCTGCGTCGCGGTGGTGGTCGCACTTCCAGCGCTCACCGGGTCCGCCGCTGCCAAGCCGGGCGGCTCGACCCCCGCGTGGCTGCAGCGGGTGAACGACGTACGCACGGCAGCGGGGGTCTCCCCCGTCAGCGAGAACCCGTCCTGGACGCTCGGCATCCAGCACCACCTGACCTACCTCGAGCAGACGCCGGCGAGCTACCGCACGGGGCAGTACACCAGCGATCACACCGAGAACCCGAGCAGCCCGTACTACACCTCGGACGGAGCGCTCGAGGGTTCGCGCAGCAACCTGGTGCGGCACGCGTCCCAGACCGACACCAGTGCCGTGGACTACTGGTTCGGCGCGCCCTTCCACGCCATCGGCATGCTCCGCGCCGGTCTGCAGTCCACCGCGTTCGCGCAGGACAGCATCTACGCAGGGATGGACGTCGTCTCCGGCTACAACGCGGGTGTCAGGAGCTCCACCCCCGTCCTGTTCCCCGGCCCGGGCTCGACGAGCTATCTCACGTCGTACGCCGGCCACGAGAGCCCGGACCCGATCGAGACCTGCCGCAAGGCCGCGCCCGGTGCCGACTACGCCGCTCCGGGCCTGCCCCTGATCGCGATGCTGCCGTCCGCTCCGGCGAGCAGCCTGACGGCCACCCTGACGACGCCGAGCGGGACCGTGCTCTCGAGCAAGTCCGCCGACCTCTGCGTCGTCGACGAGAACACCTACTTCTCCAGCGACAGCGTCTACGGATCGACCGGCCTGCAGATCCTCCAGTCCGACCACGCCGTGCTCCTGGTGCCGCGCACGCCGCTGGTCGCGGGCGCCTACACCGCGAGGATCAGCCAGTCGAGGCAGGCGGACATCGCCTGGTCGTTCCTCGTGGACCCGTCGGCGGCGCCGACCCCGTCGCCCACCACGACCGCACCCACCACGACCGCACCCACCACCCCGGCACCCACCTCGGCCACGACGGGACCGCCACTGCCCGAGCAGCCGGAGGTGTCGGTCTCGGCGGTCGCGTGCAGCTACGGCGCCAGAGCCACCGGATCGGTGTCCCTCGCGGTGACGAACCCCGCTGACGGCGCGGGAGCGGCGACGTACTCGGTCGCGGTCGGATCTCGTTCGGTCGCGACCGATGCTGTCGCCGACGGCGGCGACGGGCAGGTCACGGTGACCGGGCTGCCAGGCGGTTCCCAGGGCGGAAGCGTGCAGGGATCCGACGGGACGTCCGCGGCGTTCCCGCTGGAGGTGACGACGTGCCCGGCGTACGAGGGTGTCCGGGTCGCGATCCGCAAGGTCGCCGACCACCGGCTGCGCGTACGACTGGACAACTCGCGCAACTCCGCGGCCACACGCTTCCGGCTCGTCATCGGCGAGCGCACGATCCGGCATCGCGTGCCCGCCACCGAGGTGCAGAAGGTGAAGGCTCGACTGTGGCACGCGGCCGTGGTCCGCGTGTACGTCGGCGACCACCTGGTGGGTCGAGCGCGGCTCCGTCCCTGAGCGGATCGGCCCCCGTCCGCTGCGGCGTACTCTGGAGCATGCGTCGTGCCCTCCTCGCC
>DATBDF010000090.1:0-1671 GCA_036270075.1 Nocardioides sp. | reverse complement strand
TCGGAGGACATGCCGGTCACACAATCATCGATCCAGTTCGATCGCCAGCACGCGGAAGCCGCATCGAGGGAGGTCCTGCGATGAGTTTCGAGGCACGAAACCGTCGTAGCAGTATTGGTCCGTACCGAGGAGGACGCCATGGGCCGGATAGTCGTGACCGAGTTCATCTCGCTCGACGGAGTCATCGAGGCACCGGGTGGCGGGGAGGACTACAAGTACGCCGGCTGGACCTTCGAGTTCGACCGGGGTGACGAGGGCAACCAGTTCAAGGTGGACGAGACGATGAGCTCGGGCGCGTTGTTGCTGGGTCGGCGGACCTACGAGGGTTTCGCGGCGGCCTGGCCGGAGCGTGACGGGGAGTTCGCCGACAAGTTCAACGCCATGCCGAAGTACGTCGTGTCGTCGACGCTGGGCGACCCGCAGTGGGCCGGATCGACCATGCTCTCGGGCGACGTGGTCGACGAGGTCACCAAGCTGAAGAAGGAGCAGGACGGCGACATCGTCGTGCACGGCAGCGCCCAGCTCGTGCAGGCGCTGATCGAGAACGACCTCGTCGACGAGCTCCGACTCATGGTCTTCCCGATGGTGCTCGGCACCGGCAAGCGGCTGTTCGGGGAGAGCAGCGACAAGAAGCGGCTGCAGCTGTCGTCATCCACGGTTGTCGGTGACGGCGTCGCCATCCAGATCTAGACCCGCGCCTGACGCGCCACGAACCCGTCACGGTGCCACGCTCGGGTCCACCTAGGGTTCAGCCGTGGCCCTGACCCCTGACAAGTTCTTCGAGCACGCTCTCGCGGCTGCAGACGACGAGGGCCGGCTGCCGCTGTCGCGCATGACCGGGTGGGACATCAGTCCCTTCGAGCAGGACGGGCTTCGAGTCGCGTCGTTGCGCCCGCCGGTGCTGCCCGAACCGGCCCGCCACGGTGAGGATCCCTCCGAGTGCAGCGCGTGCACCCAGCGCGGCGAGGGCATCTGGTTCGACGCCCGATGGCGGCTGGCCCGGGTCGGCGGGGTCGGCGTACCTCTCGTCCTGATGCTGCGTACGCGCGACCACTTCGACCTGGCCGACCTCACCGATGAGCTGGCCGCGGAGCTCGGAGTGCTGACCACGCACATCGCGCGCCACGTCCAGGCGTTGCCGGGTGTCTCCCGCGCCCACGTCTACCGCATCGGTGACGGGGGCGCGCACCTGCACATCTGGTTCTTCGCGCGCCCGGAGGGCCAGGCCCAGCTCTACGGTTCGTGGCTGGTCGTCTGGGACGACCTGCTGCCGGAGTACCCCGTGGACCTCGCCGATGCCGACGCCGTGCTGGTCGCCGACGCCCTGGTGGCCTCCTACGGAGGAGGCCGCGAGCCCGGCTGACCCTGCCGCCGCAGCCCGGGCAGGCACGGTTCCCACCGGGGCCTACCGGGCTGACTGACCATTCAGTAAGATTCCGCAGGGTACGCGGCGCTCCCGAGAGACAGGTCGGCGATGATCAACAAGACGCCCTTCCATGACAGGCTCGAGCAGCTCAACACCACGCACCGGTGGAGTCACTGGTCCGGCTACCTGTCGGCGCTCAAGTACGTCATGTCGCCGAAGCACGAGTACTTCGCCGTGCGCAACAGCGCCGGGTTCTTCGACACGTCGCCGCTGTACAAGTACCGGATCGCCGGCCGCGACTCCGA
>DATBDF010000089.1:0-1954 GCA_036270075.1 Nocardioides sp. | reverse complement strand
CGACGCCTGCCCCCACTTGGACAGCTGGAAAAGGTCGAGCATGAAGTCGGCGGCAGACCGGGCGTCCTTGCTCGACATGCCGAAGAACCGCCCGTGGTAGAAGAGGTTCTCCCACACGGTGAGGGCCCGGTCCAGCGTGTTCTCCTGTGGCACCACGCCGATGACCTGCTTGGTGAGGGCCGGGTGGGCGACGACGTCGATCCCCGCCACGTAGGCTTCGCCGCTGGTCGGGATCACCCGGGTGGTGAGCATCCCCGCGGTCGTCGTCTTTCCGGCACCGTTCGGGCCGAGCAGACCGAAGATCTCACCCCGGTGGACCGAGAGGTCGAGCGCGTCGACCGCCTTGATGTCGCCGGGATAGACCTTGGTCAGCTGGTCGGTGTGGATGACCTCGTCCGGGTCGTGCGCGACGGACGCGGGACGCGGGTCAAGACCGGTTGCTGACACGACGTTCCTCCTCGTGGTGGTCGAAGTGTTCGTGGATCCGCATGAGGGTGGCGCCGAGCACCTCGACTTCGTCGTCGCTCAGCATCGACCGCAGCTCGCGGTCGACCTCCTCCTGCACTCGGCCGAGCTCCCGGAGCCGTTGGCGGCCGGCCGCGGTGATGAACACACGGGCGACCCGCCGGTCGCGGTCGTCGCGCCGCCGCTCGACCAAGCCCTCGTCCGCGAGCTTGTCGAGGTGGCGTACGAGCGTCGGTGGTTCGATGTGCATGTTCTCGGCCAGCTCCCGCTGGCTGGACCCGTCGGCCTCGGCCGCGTGCTTCAGCAGGATCCAGTGCCAGAGGCTGGCCCCCCGCTCGCCCATGCGCGCGTCGAGCGCGTCGTGCACGGCGCGATGGCCGAGCCAGAGGCGGCGTCCGAGGGGCGGCTCCATAGGGGACATACTATTAGTTGACTAACGGTTCGTTGGCAAACGAAGGTCGGCGGGCGTCACGACCGGCCGGGCCGCCGGGTGCCTACGCTCCCCGCCATGACCGACCCGAAGCGCGTCCAGGCCAACGGCATCGACATCGCCTACCTCGAGGCCGGGCCCGACGACGGGCCGCTGGCGCTGTGCCTGCACGGGTTCCCCGACCACGCGCCGACGTGGCAGCACCTGATGCCCGAGCTCGCGGCGGCCGGCTACCACGTCGTCGCACCGTGGTTGCGGGGCTACTCGCCCACCGGCCTCGCGCCCGACGACAACTATCAGGTCGCCGCCGTCGCGCTGGACGCGCTCGCGCTGGCCGACGAGCTCGGCGGCGACCGCGACGCGGTCCTGATCGGCCACGACTGGGGTGCGATCGCGGCGTACACGGCCGTCGGGCACCGCCCGGAGCGGTTCTCGAAGCTGGTGACGATGGCGGTGCCGCACCAGGCCGCGCTCATGGCCCGGTTCCTCTCGACGCCCGCCCAGCTCAAGCGGTCCTGGTACATCTTCTTCTTCCAGACCCCGCTCGCCGAGCTCATCGTGCCGGGCGACGACTTCGCGGTCATCGACATGCTCTGGCGCGACTGGTCGCCGGGGCTGGTCCCGGATCCGGGCTTCATGCGCGACCTCAAGGCGACGCTCGGCGCACCGGGCTCCACCGCCGCGGCGATCAGCTACTACCGGTCGATGCTCGGCACGAAGCCGGGCGACCCCGCGCTCGACGCGATCCAGGCCGCCGGCAACGGCCCGACGCCCGTGCCGACGCTGTACCTCCACGGGGCCGACGACGGGTGCATGGGCGTGGAGCTCGTGGTCGAGGACGAGATGCAGCCGTTCTTCCCCGCCGGGCTCGACATCGAGATCGTCCCGGCGAGCGGCCACTTCCTGCACCTCGACCAACCCGAGGCGGTCAACCGTCTCGTGCTGGACTTCCTGCTTTCAGAGATCTCTCCCGCCCGACCGAGCTGAGCGGAACGTCAGCGACCCGGCAGTACGGTGGTTGCGTGGCGCACGACGATCACGCGCACGCCGTGCCGGCCG
>DATBDF010000088.1:0-6358 GCA_036270075.1 Nocardioides sp. | reverse complement strand
AACTGCGGCCGGGTGAAGCGGTACTCCTGCGTGCCGACCGTCTCGACGACGTAGGCCGCCAGGACGCAGCCGAGCTGGGCCGCGCGCTCGTGGCCGAGCCGCCACTCCAGCCCGGCCAGGAACCCGGCACGGAAGCCGTCTCCCACTCCGGTCGGCTCGACGGCCGTGACCCCCGGCGTGGCCTTGACCTCGATCGGCTCGGCGTCGCGGGCCGTGATGCGGACGCCGTCGGCGCCGAGCGTGGTCACCTGGGTGCCGACCCGGTCGAGCACCTCCTCGGCCGACCAGCCGGTCTTGGACTGGATCATGTGCGACTCGTACTCGTTGGAGAACAGGTAGGTCGCGCCGTCGATCAGGTCGCGGATCAGGTCACCCTCGCTGAACGCCAGCTGCTGGCTGGGGTCCGCGATGAACGGGTAGCCGCGCTGGCGCGACTCGCGGGTGTGGCGCAGCATCCCCTCGGGGTCGTCAGCGGCGATGAGCACGTAGTCCGGTGCGCCCACCCGCGCGACGATCGGCTGGAGCTCGATCAGCCGCGCCTCGCTCATCGCGCCGGCGTAGAAGGAGGCGAACTGGGCCATCGACGAGTCCGTGGTGCAGACGAACCGTGCCGTGTGCTTGGTGTCGGAGATGTGGACGAACGAGCAATCCACGCCGTGCCGCTCGAGCCAGCTGCGGTAGTCGGTGAAGTCTTCTCCGGCCGCGCCCACCAGCACCGGACGCAGCCCCAGCAGGCCGAGCCCGAAGCACATGTTCGGGGCGACGCCGCCGCGCCGGATCTCGAGGTCGTCCACGAGGAACGAGACCGCGAGCTTGTCGAGCTGCTCCACGACCAGGGAGTCCTTGAACCGCCCCCTGAACGTCATCAGGTGGTCGGAGGCGATCGAGCCGCAGATCAGCAGGGACACGGTCGGTAAGGGTAGGCGATCAGCGCTGGGAGTACCCATCGGTAGCCGCTACCGTCACTGACATGACCCCCGTCCCGAGCCGTGGCCGCCCGTCGTACGACGAGATCGACACGCCGGCGACGATGCGTGAGGATGCCGCGGCGGCCGGCCGCGCGCTCAAGCTCGACCGCGTCGCGTCGGCAGCAGCGGCGGGGCCGCCGAGCCTGGAGTACGACGACTACCCGCGCGAGGTCGAGAAGCCCGAGATCTCCGTCGACGAGGCGGCCGCACGGATCGCCAACGCGCTGCACCTGCACCTGGACTGACCTGCGGGCGGCGGCTGTCAGGCCGCGGCTCCGAACCTCCCCACGCGGCACGAAGCCCCCGCGGAGTCGTCTACACAGACGCGGGGGCTTCGTGGTGTCGGGGTGGCTCAAGTGCCGCCTTGCGAGCAAGTTCGCTGCGGCGCTCCCTCCGGACGCTCTAGTGGAACGAGTCGCCGCAGGCGCAGGAGCCCGTGGCGTTCGGGTTGTCGATGGTGAATCCCTGCTTCTCGATGGTGTCGACGAAGTCGATCATCGCGCCGTTCAGGTAGGGCACGCTCATCCGGTCGACGACGACGGCGACGCCGTCGAAGTCGCTCACGATGTCACCGTCGAGGGTGCGCTCGTCGAAGAACAGCTGGTAGCGCAGACCGCTGCAGCCGCCCGGCTGCACCGAGATGCGCAGCTGGAGGTCGTCGCGACCCTCCTGCTCGAGCAGGCTCTTCACCTTGTCGGCCGCGACCGGGCTCAGGTTGATCTGGTCGGTGCGTCGCTCGGTGACCTGGTCGGTCATGCTGAGGGCTCCTTCGTCGATGTCGGAGAAGCGCGTCTCACGCGCGTCTGACTGGCCCAATTCTCGCACAGGACTGTTTATTCCGAGGGATCCGCTCCGCGGGGTGGGATCACGCAGTCCCTCACCGTGACCAGGTGCGTGCGACCCGCTCGGCAAGCCTGCTCAGGCTCCCGGCCGGGTCCGCGAACGCCTGCTCCTCCCCCACCAGGTCGACCAGGGAGTACGCCGACTCGATCCCGAGCGCCCGCATCTCCCGTGACCCCACGAGGACCCGACCCGCCAGCGCTAGGCACGGCCGCAGCGCCTCGCCCGCGACGCTCGCCACGCCGTACGGCACCTTGCCCGAGCGGCTCGAGAAGTCGAACGCGCCCTCCCCGGTGAGCACCAGGTCGGCCGCGCGTGCCCGGCCGGCCAGGTCGACCGCCTCGGCGACCACGTCGAAGCCGGGCCTCCTGCCCGCCCCCAGCAGCAGCAGGGCGAACCCGAGTCCGCCCGCTGCGCCCGCGCCCTTCTCGAGTGCGACACGTCGATCGGTCGCAGCCGCGAACGCCTCGAGAACGGCGTCGAGCGCCGGCAGCCGCTCCTCGGCGATGCCCTTCTGCGGCCCGTAGGTCTTGGTCGCGCCGAACAGGCCGGTGAGCGGACTGTCGACGTCGCTGGCGGCCGTCAGCCGGACGCCGCGGACGGCGGCCAGGGCGGGCTCCAGGTCGACGTCGGTGAGGCCGTCGAGGGCGATGCCCCCGGCGTCCAACGGGCGGTCGGCGGTCGCACCGAGCGCGGCGAGCAGCCCTGCGCCGCCGTCGTTGGTCCCTGAACCACCGAGGCCGATCACGATGTCGGTGGCGCCCGACGCGATGGCGATCGTCACGAGCTCACCGACGCCTCGCGTCGTCGCGGACTCGGCGCCCTCGCCCCCGGTCAGGGCGAGCCCACAGGCCTGGGCGCTCTCGACCCACGCGCGCTCGCCGATCCGGAGCACGGCGCCCGGCACCGGCTCGTGGTGCGGCCCGGTGACGGTGACGGCGGACAGCTCGCCGCCGAGAGCCTCGTGGAGCACGTCGACGAAGCCGGGTCCACCGTCGGCCATCGGGGCGGGGTCGAGCCGGTCGTCCGGAGCGTGCCGAGCCCAGCCGTCCGCGATGGCATGCGTCGCCTCGACGGCGGTCAGTGTCCCGGCGAACTTGTCCGGAGCGATCAGCACGCGCATGGGTCGATTCTCCCCACGTCCGCCGGCTCAGGACGCGCGCACCAGCAGACCGGTCATCATCGCGGCGGCGCCGGCCAGGGCTGTGGCGGAGCGGACGTGGTTCCACAGCTCCCAGGGCTGGGCGTAGTCGTGCCAGGCCTGAGCGGCCTGCGGGCCGGTTGCGGCGACGCTCTCGAACGCGTCGTTGTGGGGGATGTGGTAGATCGCGGTGATCGCGAACGACACGACGTACAACCCGGCCCCGACCAGCAGGAGCACGCTCGCCCCTCCCCCGTCCGAGCGGAGGCGCAGCAGCGCCAGCACGGCGACCACGAGGCACAGGACGAGGGTCACGACCATGTCGAGGGCCAGGAGGGAGCGGGGCGCTGCGCGGTTGATCTGCTGCATCGAGGCGACGGCGGCCGACGGTGGAGCGGCGTCCAGCCCCGGCATGACGAAGGTGGAGAACGCGAAGAGCACGCCGCCGAAGGTGGCAGCCCCGAGGGCGGCGCTGAGGGTGGTGATCTGGATGAGGTTCATGCCTCTCACCCCACCGCCGATGAGTGAGACTTTCCATGGGCGCATGGCGCACATGCATCGGAATTCGTCTACGCTCGTCTCGTGGACCCGCTGGCCGGCCTCATCGACGCGCCACGCGCACGAGGTGCCTTCCTGCTGCGGGTTCCCATGGCTCGGCCGTGGGCGCTGAGGGTGGCCGACGAGGCACCGCTGACCGTGGTCGCGATGTCCGCGGGGTCGTCGTACTTCACCCGCGAGCCCGACCCGCCCGTGCTCCTCGAGCGCGGTGACGTGCTGCTCGTCCAGGGGACCGCGGCGTACGACGTCGGCGACGCGCCCGGCCGCGAGCCCACCGCGATGATCCTTCCGGGCAACCGCAGCGAGACACCGACCGGCGAGAGCCTCGACCTCCCTCTCACGCACGGGTTGCGGACGTGGGGCAACGACCCGGACGGCGAGGACTGCATGCTCGTGGGCAACTACGCCTCGGTCGGCGAGGTCGGCGCCCTGATGCTGGGCGCGCTGCCACCCTGGCTGGTGATCCGCTCGGGCGACTGGCAGTCACCGCTGGTCGGCGTGCTCCTCGACCAGCTCGACCACGACGCACCCGGCCAGGTCAGCCTGCTCGACCGGCTCCTCGACGCCCTGGTCGTGGCCGCCGTCCAGCACTGGGCGACGACCGTCGACGACCTGCCGCCGTGGCTCCGGGCCGGCGACGACCACGAGGTGGCTCGCGCGCTCACGCTCATCCACGAGCAGCCTGCGACCGCCTGGACCCTCGGTCGCCTCGCGGGCGACGTCGGCCTGTCACGCGCGGGGTTCTCCCGGCGTTTCTCCCGAGCCGTGGGCGAGTCGCCGATCGCCTACTTGAGCTCCTGGCGTCTCGCTCTCGCCGCCGACCTGCTGGTCGGCACCGACGACACCGTGGGGAGCATCGGCCGGGCCGTGGGCTACACCAGTCCGTTCACCTTCAGCGACGCGTTCAAGCGGTCGTACGGCCGCAGCCCGGTCGAGCATCGCCGGCTCGGCCGCGGCTGACGTCAGCTCCTCCTCGACACACCCACCGTCAGCACGGCACTCACCCGACGGGCACCCACACCCTGTGGGCGTCGCCGTCTAGGTTGGGGTGAGTGAGCGACGTGCGGATCCGGCCGATGACGCCGGACGACGTACCTGCGGCCGAGCGCGTGACGGCGGTCGGGTTCCACGAGCTCGACACCCGGATGTTCCGCCGCTCCTGGCCCGACCCGCAGCTGCGCCCGCCGGAGCGCGGATCGATCTGGGTCGACCGGGTGCGCCACCTGGTCGGGACGGATCCCGGCGGTAGCTGGGTGGCGGAGCGCGACGACGAGCTCCTCGGGATCGTGGTCTCCTTCGTGCGGGAGAAGATGTGGCTGCTCGCCTCCTACGCCGTGGTGCCCGGGTCTCAAGGTCTCGGGCTCGGCAAGGCGCTGCTGGCCCCCGCACTCGACCACGGGCGGGGCTGCCTCAGGGGGATGCTCAACGCCTCGAGCGACCCCAAGGCGCTGCGGCGCTACCACGGTGCGGGGTTCACGCTCCATCCGCAGATGTTCTTCCGCGGCTCGCCGGACCGGGCACTGATCCCGGTGGTGGACAAGATCCGCGAGGGCTCGGAGAACGACATCGACCTGATGGACTCGGTCGACCGGCAGACGCGCGGAGCCGCGCACGGCGTGGACCACCAGCTCCTCCTCCGGCAGTTCCGGTTGGTGGTCAGCGAGACGTCGTCGGCCCAGGGCTACGCCTATCTCGACGATGGCGTCGTCCTGCTCGCCGCCACCGATCGGCGTACGGCGTCGCGGCTGATGTGGGAGTCGATCGCCTCGAGTGACGACGTCCTGATCGGCCACATCACGCCCGAGAACGACTGGGCGGTCGACGTCGGGCTCGCGGCCGGCCTCGAGCTGAACCAGGAGGGGTACCAGGCCCTGCGCCACATGCAACCGCCCAAGCCCTACCTGCCGCACGGCGCTCTCATGTGACCTTCCTACGATGGGGTCATGACGACGGTGGACCTGCCACTGCTCCCTCTCGGGCGGGGCACCGACCTGAACGCGGAGCGAGGGGTGGAGTGCCCCGGCGATCTCCCCGCGCCGTCCGACCCCGACCTGGTGGCGCGTGCCCGCGCGGCCAAGGAGGCCTTGGGCGATCGCGTGTTCGTGCTGGGCCACCACTACCAGCGTGACGAGGTGATCCAGTTCGCCGACGTCACCGGCGACTCGTTCAAGCTCGCGCGCGACGCGGCCGCACGGCCCGAGGCGGAGTACATCGTGTTCTGCGGCGTGCACTTCATGGCCGAGTCGGCCGACATCCTGACGGCTCCGGACCAGATCGTCGTCCTGCCAGACCTGGCCGCGGGCTGCTCGATGGCCGACATGGCCAGGCTTGGGCAGGTCGAGGAGTGCTGGGACGCCCTGGCCGACGCCGGCCTCGCCGAGACCGTCGTTCCCATCACCTACATGAACTCCTCGGCCGACATCAAGGCGTTCTGCGGGCGCCACGGCGGTGCCGTCTGCACGTCGAGCAACGCCGACGTCGCCCTGGAGTGGGCCTTCACGCAGAAGCCGGACGGGCGGGTGTTGTTCCTGCCGGACCAGCACCTCGGTCGCAACACCGCGGTCCTCAAGCTCGGGATGGACCTCGACCAGTGCGTGGTATGGGATCCCCGTCAGCCGGGAGGTGGCGTGTCTCCCGAGGACCTGGCCGGCGCGCGGATGATTCTGTGGAAGGGGCACTGCTCGGTGCACGGCCGGTTCTCGGCCGACGTGGTCGACGAGCTGAGGGAGCGCAAGCCCGGCATCCAGGTGCTGGTGCATCCCGAGTGCACCTACGACGTCGTGACCCGCGCCGACCTGGTCGGGTCCACCGAGTTCATCATCAAGACCATCGAGGCGGCGCCGGCGGGGTC
>DATBDF010000087.1:0-46179 GCA_036270075.1 Nocardioides sp. | reverse complement strand
TGGTGACGGTGCGCGAGAACGACTGGGCCGGGCCGTAGGCGACGACGTGGGCGGGGACGAGTGCCTGGCCGAGGGTCCCGGCGGCGGACGTCAGCCCGCGGAACTCGGCGAGCTGGTTGCGCTCGTACTGCGAGGTCGCCTGCTGGGCCTTGAGCCTGGAGTTCTGCGACTGGAGCTCGGCGATGTCGTCCTGCATCCGCTTGCGCGTGGTGAACCAGTCACCCAACGCGGTCACGGGCCGGACGACGCTCGAGGTGCCCGACTCGACGGGACCGAACACCGAGCCCATCACCGACCGCGCGGGCTCCAGCGGCGAGCCGGCCCCCGGGTGGTGGTCGAGGGTCATCAGGGTCAGGCACGCCAGGACCAGGGCGATCATCCGCGAGCGCACCCGCGAGCGATCCGCCCGCTGGTCGAAGGAGTCCGGGCCCGGTCGCAACGGCCGGTATCCCCGGAGCAGACGTGTCACACGAGTCGGCCGGAGGGCCGGTCGCACGGCTGGTCGGGGGAGCCGCATCAGTACCGCCGGCGCTCGGAGACCAGGACCTGCTGGAGCCCTTCGAACTCCTCGACACACTTGCCGGCACCCATGGCCACGCTGGACAACGGGTCCTCCGCGACGTGGACCGGCATCCCGGTCTCGTGGCGGAGCCGCTCGTCGAGACCGCGCAGCAGGGCACCGCCACCGGTGAGCACGATCCCGCGGTCCATGATGTCGCCGGCCAGCTCCGGCGGGGTCTGGTCCAACGTGGCGCGGACGGCGTCGATGATCGCGTGCAGCGGCTCCTCGAGCGCCTTGCGGGCCTCGGCGCTGGAGACGACCACCGAACGCGGGAGCCCGCTGATCATGTCGCGGCCGCGGATCTCGGCCTCGGGCTCGTCGTGGGTGGGGAAGGCCGAGCCCAGGGTCATCTTCACCTCCTCGGCCGTGCGCTCGCCGAGCATGAGGCTGTACTCCTTCTTCATCCACGCCACGATCGCGGCGTCGAGGTCGTCACCCGCCGTGCGGATGGACAGGCTGGTGACCACACCGCCGAGCGAGATGACCGCCACCTCGGTGGTGCCGCCCCCGACGTCGACGACCATGTTCCCGGCGGCCTGGTGCACGGGGAGACCGGCACCGATAGCGGCAGCCATCGGCTCCTCGATGATGTAGACCTTCCGAGCGCCGGCCTGGTAGCCCGCTTCCTTGACTGCTCGCTGCTCGACGGCCGTGATGCCACTCGGCACGCAGACGACCATGCGCGGCTTCGCGAGGTAGCGACGCCGGTGGACCTGCTGGATGAAGAACCGCAGCATCTGCTCGGTCGCCTCGAAGTCGGCGATGACGCCGTCCTTCATGGGGCGCAGGGCCGTGATGTTGTCGGGGGTACGCCCGATCATCCGCTTGGCCTCGTGGCCGACCGCGAGCACCTCGCCGGTGGTGTCGTTGAGGGCGACCACGCTGGGCTCGTCGAGCATGATCCCGCGGCCCCGGACGTAGACCAGCGTGTTGGCGGTCCCGAGGTCGACCGCCATGTCGCGGCCGATGATGCTGTTCGCCATGCGCAGTGCCTCGCAGGTTCGCGTCGTTCCGGGGAAGGAAGGGGACGCACGCCTGCGCCCCCGTGGACCGGCCTGCCTGTCCACACGACACGACGACCCGCCAGCAGGTTAAGAGCGGGTCAGGCTCAAGCCCGGCTAACACGCCGGGTGGAACCGCAAAGAGATGAGTGGGCCGGACCGCTCGCCCGGCCGAGGACATCAGCCGCTGGGTGTCGGTGGCGTCGGCTTCGCCCACGCAGACCGCTCGTGCCTCGCGATCTGCTGCTCAGGCGAACCAGATCCCGATCTCCCGCTCGGCCGACTCGGTGGCGTCCGAGCCGTGGACCAGGTTCTGCTGGACCGCGAGACCCCAGTCGCGGCCGAGGTCGCCTCGGATGGTGCCCGGTAGGGCGACCGTCGGGTCCGTGGCGCCGGCCAGGGCGCGGAACCCCTCGACCACGCGCTCCCCTTCGACCACCATGGCGGCCACCGGCCCGGAGAGCATGAACTCGACCAGCGGCTCGTAGAACGGCTTGCCCTCGTGCTCGGCGTAGTGCTCGGCGAGCAGCTCGCGAGTGGCCTCCCGGAGCTCGAGGCGTACCAGGCGGTAGCCCTTCGCCTCGATCCGGCGGATCACCTCACCGGTGAGGCCACGGCGTACGCCGTCGGGCTTGACCAGGACCAGGGTGCGCTCCATGGGCGGCACCCTATCCAGCCCTCACCAGTCCTCGAGCCGACGCCTCACGTCGTCCGGGACCGGATCGTCCTGGTCGGACTCGACGGCACCCGCACGGACGCGGAACGGCACCACGCCGGCCCAGGAGCCGCCGGCGACGTCCTCCGGCTCGTCCTTGGGCCCGCCGGTCCGGGCCTTCACGGAGGCCTCGGCCAAGGGGACGGCGATGACGGTGGTCGCCGCGAGCTCCTTGCGGGTGTTCGCCCGCAGGGTGGCCATGCGTCCGGGGACGACGTGGTCCACGACCAGGCCGAGCGCACGGTCGCGCTCGCCGGGGTCGTCGACGCGTCGGGCGGGGCCGAACACGACCGCCGACCGGTAGTTCATCGAGTGGGTGAACGCCGCGCGGGCGAGCACCGCCCCGTCGACCAGGGTGAACGTCGCGCACACCGTCTGCCGGGGCGCCTGCAGCAGCCACGGCGCGGCGACCGAGCCGTGCAGGTAGAGCGTGCCGCCCTCGTCCGGACCCTCGGGGTCGACGGCGAACACCGACGGCAGCACGACCGGCTCACCGTCACGGACGATGCCCACGTGGCAGACCAGGGCCTCGCGGAGGACGGCGAGCAGGGCGGAGCGGTCGTCACTCCCCCGCTCGCGGTGGCGGGTGAGTCGGGTCCGGGCGGTCGCAGACAAGGTCGTGCTCATGGTCCTAGGATGAGGCAGAAGTGGCCTGCTCACCCGGGCCACTTGCTCCTCGTTCGAACAGGACACTCATGGCTCGCAGCACGCCCGTTCCGCTGACCCTGGACCGTGCGTCCGGCGTGCCGCTCACACGCCAGCTCGCCGACCGTGTGCGCGAGCAGGTCGTGGCCGGCGCCCTCCCCCTCGGTGGTCGGCTGCCCAGCACCCGCGCCCTGGCGGGCGACCTCGGGGTGTCGCGGAGCGTCACCGAGCAGGCCTACGACCAGCTCACGGCCGAGGGGTGGCTCGAGAGTCGGCGCGGCTCGGGGACGTACGTCGCGGCGGGGGCGACGCTGCGCCCTCGTCGTCGCTCGGCCCACCCGCCCGCCGGCGGCTCCGGGCTGCTCCGCCTGGACACCGGAACCCCGTGGATCGACCCGCGGCACCGCGCGGCCTGGCGTCGGGCGTGGCGTGACGTCTCCGTGGCCACGCCACCGCGGGGGTACGACGATCCGGCGGGCCTCCCCCAGCTCCGCGACGAGCTCGTCGGCCACCTGGCCCGCACCCGCGGCCTGACCTGCGAGCCCGACGAGATCCTGGTGACGACGGGCACCATCGGCGGGCTCGGGCAGGTGCTCGCCGCGCTGGCGCCCGGTCCCGTAGCGCACGAGGACCCCGGGTACCGCGCGGCGGCCGAGGCGATCCGTGCGGCCGGCCGGGACATCCGCGACCTGCCCGCGACGGAGCCGGTGACCGACCTGGCGGGGTGCGTGGCGGCGTACGTGACCCCTGCTCACCAGCACCCGCTCGGCCCGGTGATGTCGGGTGCCGACCGGGTGACCCTCCTGGGCGCCGCGCGGCATGCCGGAGCCGTCGTGATCGAAGACGACTACGACTCGGAGTTCCGCTACGACGTCGCCCCGGTGCCCGCCCTGGCCGCACTCGACCGGCAGGTGGTGGCCTACCTCGGCACCACCAGCAAGACCGTCGCGCCGAGCATGCGGCTCGGCTGGCTGGTCGCGCCGCCGGAGGTGCACCGGGCGGTCCTCGCACGTCGCGAGATCACCCACGACCAGCCCTCATGGCCGGTCCAGCGCGCCTTCCTGTCCCTCTTGCGCGACGGCTACGTCGACCAGGTGGTGCGCTCGGCCCGTCGTACCTATGCCGCGCGGGCCGAGCGGGTCGTCGCAGCGCTCGCCGGTCGGGCGGGGGCGATCCAACCGGTGGCCGGGATGTACGTCACCGTGCTGCTCCCCCCGGCGAGGGCGCTCGGCGTCGCTCGGTCGGCGCGTGCGGCCGGCTTCGAGGTGCCGCTGCTCCGCGACTACTGCCGCGCCTCCCGGCTCGGCGGCGTCATCATCGGCTTCGGCGGCTGCACCGACTCGGAGCTGGATCGCGCCCTGGACGCGATCGTGCGCGGACTCGGCTGAGCTACGAGCCCGCCTGCTCCGCGTCGTACGCCGCGTAGGCCTCGGCGCGCTCGCGCTCGATCTTGCGACCGAGGAAGTACGCCGTCCCCCACAGCAGGGCGAAGATCGCGCCGAGGACGAACATCAACGGGATCACGAACCCGAGTCCGATGGCGGCGACCTGGATCGCCCAGCCGCAGGCGTACGCGGCCTCCGAGCGCAGCAGCCCGGCGAGCACCAGGCAGGCGACGCAGAGCCCGAGCCCGACGGCGAACGCCGTGCGCCACGGCACCCCGACCAGGTTGATCATCACCGGGGTGGTCAGTCCGAGCGCGATCGCCTCGAGCGAGAGGATCGCCGCGCACATGCCGCGCTTCGGCGATCGCTGTTCAGCCACCGGCGGTCCGCTCTCGTCGGCGCAGCATCGCGCGCGCCTCACCGACGGTCACGACCGACCCCGTGACCAGGACCGCCCCCGACCCGATCGAGGAGCCGCCGAACTCCCCCGCCTCGGCCAGCGCCGTCGCCTCGTCGATCGCGTCGGCCAGCCGCGGCACGACGGTGACCCTGTCCTCGCCGAACACCTCGCGAGCCGTCACCGCGAGCTCCTCCGCCGGGAGGGCGCGCCGTGTGGAGTTCTGGGTGACCACGAGGTGGGCGAAGTGCGGCTCGAACGCGGCCAGCACCCCCTCGTACTCCTTGTCCGACATCACTCCCATCACCCCGATCAGCGGCGAGAACGCGAAGGAGTCGTCCAGGGCCGCCGCCGTGGCCGCCGCCCCGTGCGGGTTGTGCGCCGCGTCGAGGATGATCATCGGGCTGCGGCGGATGATCTCGAGCCGGCCCGGGGAGGTCGCCCGAGCGAAGGCGTCGCGCACGAGCTCGTCGTCCAGCGGCTGGTCACCCAGGAACGCCTCGACCGCGGCCAGGGCCGTGGCGGCGTTCTGGGCCTGGTGGGATCCGTAGAGCGGGAGGAAGACGTCGTCGTACTGGGCCCGCAGACCCTTCAGGGTGAGCAGCTGACCGCCGACCGCCGGGACGCGCGACACCACGCCGAACTCCAGCCCCTCCCGCACGGGCGTCGCCTCCACCTCCGCACACCGGCGCAGCAGGATCTCGGCAGGGCCGGGCAGCTGCTCGGCCAGGACGGCCGTCGCACCCGGCTTGACGATGCCGGCCTTCTCGAGGGCGATCGACTCGACGGACGTGCCGAGGTACGCCGCGTGGTCCACACCGATGGGCGTCACCACGGCCACCGTCCCGTCCGCGACGTTGGTGGCGTCCCAGAGGCCACCCATCCCGACCTCGACGACCGCGACGTCGACCGGGGCGTCGGCGAAGGCGGCGTACGCCATCCCGACGATGGTCTCGAAGAAGCTCAACGGGTACGGCTGGGTGGAGTCCACCAGGTGGGTGTACGGCGCGACGTCGTTGAACGCCCGGACGAACTCCTCGTCGGTCAGGGGCTCGCCGTCGATCGTGATGCGTTCGTTGATCCGCTCGAGATGCGGGCTGGTGAAGCGGCCGGTGCGCAGGTCGAGGGCCCGCAGCATCGTGTCGATCATCCGGCTGGTCGAGGTCTTGCCGTTGGTGCCGGTGAGGTGGATGACCGGGTAGGCACGCTGCGGGTCGCCCAGCAGCTCGGTGAACGCGCGGATGCGGTCGAGCGACGGCTCGAGGCGGGACTCCGGCCAGCGGGACTGCAGGGCGTCGTCCACCTCGGCGATGGACTGGGCGAGGCGCGCCGGGGGCAGATCGGTCATCGGGCCCGAGTCTAGGGAGCAGTCACTCCACGCGGAGATTCGCCATGTCCACGAGACCTTCGTAGCCCAGAGCCTCGTAGATCTTGTTCGAGGTCGGGTTGGCCTGGTCGGTGAACAGGCAGGCGCGGGTCCCGTTCTCGAGCAGCCACTTCGAGACCTCGTAGACGGCGCGGCTCGCATAGCCGTGCCCGCGGTGCTCCGTCGGCGTGTAGACGGGCCCCACCCGCGAGACGCCGAACGCCGGCATCGTCGCCGCCGTCAGGTGCACGGGCGTGCCGTCGAGCTCCCAGACGAAGACCCGACCGGTCTCGATCCGTCGCCGCAGTTCCTCCGGCTCGACCGCCTCGTGGGGCGAGGATCCCGAGGGACGCCCGGCCTGCTCGTCGGCGTCGGTCATGAACGCGTCGTACCACCCGGCGACGACGTCCTGCTCGTCCAGCCTCGCGGGTCGCAGACGGCCGGGCACCTCGGGCGGCTCCTTGAGCTCGCGGAGCTCGAAGAGCCGCGTGTGCTGTCCGACCGTGGCCCGCAGGTCGGTCGCGCTCGCCATCTCCTCGCAGAAGACCTGGACCGCGGGCAACGCCCCGTTGGCGCCGAGCACGGGCTCGTCGCGGTCCAGGAGCGTCCGGGCGAGCAGGACGGCGGCGTCGTCCGACATCGGCATCAGGTACGCCGGGTACTCGCCGAACGGCGCCGTCCGCATCGCCGTGGCCCCGACCTTCCCGCGGTCGACGAAAGCGGCGAACCAGCACGGCACGTCATCGGGCCACGGCACGCCGGCGCTGCGCTGGTCACGGATCCGGGAGGCCACGCTCGCCATCACCGTGCTGAGCACGGGCTGCTCGGCGAGGTAGTCGCCCGCGACGTCGAGGAACTCGCCCGGGTCGTCGTAGAAGCGCAGCTCCATGTCCCGACGCTAGGCGCTCAACCCACGTGCGCGCATGCGGTTTCCCGCACCCCCGGGTGACGGTCGTGAGCGCGGTCTGCCACGGGAGGGGTGCGGCCTACGCCATGGGGCCGGAGCGCCGGAATTCCTACCTTCGAGGAGTGGGTCTCGGGAGGCCCGCAGACCAGCTTCTTCCACTCAGTCGCAAAGGAATCACCATGTCCCGCTCCACGCACCAGTCACCCGGCTCCACCCCTCAGACGAAAGGCTTTGCCATGTCTCACCTCCTCTACAAGATCGGGAACTTCTCCGGCCGACACCCCTGGCGGGTCATCTCCGCCTGGCTGGTCATCGCCGGGGCCGTCTTCATGCTGAACGGTTCGATCGGCGGCGCTTCGGACGAGAGCTTCAGCCTCCCCGGCGCCGAGTCACAGCGCGCGTCCGACGCCATCCAGGACCGCTTCCCGCAGGAGACGCTCTACTCGTCCAACGTGGTCTTCCACTCCGAGGAAGGACTGACCGCACCCGAGACCAAGCAGGCGGTCGAGCAGGCCGTCACGAAGCTCGAGGCCGGACCGCACGTGATCGCCGTCAGCAGTCCCTACGACCCGCGTGGCCCGACTGTCAGTGAAGACGGTCAGACCGCCTTCGCCACGGTCGGCTTCGACAAGGAGAAGGTCGACAAGACCGACTTCGACGCGGCTGAGAAGGCCGTCCAGGACCTTCGCGACGCCGGCATCCAGGTCGAGTACGACGGCGGCCTCGGTTACGCGAACGCCGCCGCCGGCGGCAACAGCGAGCTGATCGGCATCCTGATGGCCGTCCTGATCCTCGCGATCGCCTTCGGTTCCCTGGTCGCGATGAGCCTGCCGATCGTGACCGCCCTGTTCGCGATCGTGATCGGGAGCAGCGCGATCGGGATCATGTCCGGTCTCGTGCCGGTCCCCTCGATTACCGGTGTCGTCGCGATGATGCTCGGTCTCGGTGTCGGCATCGACTACGCCCTGTTCATCCTGGCCCGGCACCGTCAGAACCTGGCGTCCGGTCAGTCCGTCCCCGTCGCGATCGGTCGCGCCAACGCGACAGCCGGCCTGTCGGTGCTCTTCGCCGGCGTCACGGTGATCGTGGCGATCCTCGGACTCAAGGTGTCGGGCATCCCGATGATGTCGATGATGGGGTACGGCTCGGCGATCATGGTGGCCGTCACCATGCTGGCCTCGATCACGCTGCTGCCCGCCATGCTCGGCGTCGTCAAGCACAAGGTGAACAGCGCCCGCATCCCGTTCGTCAAGTCGAAGCCGGCCTACAACCCCGACGCCAGGTCCGCCCGTTGGGCCCAGCGCGTGGTGAACAAGCCCTTCCGGTACGGCGGCGCCGCCGCCGTGGTGCTCGGGATCCTGGCCATCCCGGTGTTCTCGATGCACCTCGGATTCGCGGACGCCGGCAACGACGCTCCCGACTCGACCACCCGCCACGCGTACGACCTGATGGCGGACGGCTACGGGCCCGGGACGAACGGTCCGCTCGAGGTCGTGCTCGAGTCCGACCGTGGCACCCCCCTCCCGCAGGACGCCATCGACAAGGTCGGGACGGCACTGGCTCACGAGCCGGGGGTCGCCTCGGTCGGCCAGCCGACGACGAACAAGGCCGCGGACATCGCGATCTTCACCGTCACCCCCACCACGTCCCCGCAGGACGCGAAGACCGGGGAGCTGCTCGCGGACGTCCGCCAGGACGTTCTCCCCGAGGCGTTGGCCGGTACCGACGTCGAGGCATCCGTCACCGGTGCGACCGCACTCACCGACGACGTCTCCTCCCGGCTTCAGGAGCGCATGCCCCTGTTCCTCGGGGCCGTGATCGGGCTGTCGTTCCTGGTGCTGATGGTGGTGTTCCGTTCGGTGCTCGTCCCGTTGAAGGCCGCGGCCCTCAACGTGCTCGGTGTCGGCGCGGCGTACGGCGTCATCGTGGCGGTCTTCCAGTGGGGCTGGGGCGCAAGCCTGATCGGCGTCCACGAGACCGTGCCGATCATGCCCTTGGCGCCGATGCTGATGTTCGCGATCCTGTTCGGCCTCTCGATGGACTACGAGGTGTTCCTGATGAGCCGGGTGCGTGAGCAGTACCTGAAGCATCGCAACCCCGGTCGCGCGGTGGTCGAGGGCGTCGGCTCGACGGCCAAGATCATCACCAGCGCCGCGATCATCATGATCAGCGTGTTCGCGTCGTTCATCCTCGACGTGGACGTGACGACGAAGATGTTCGGCGTCGGCCTCTCGGTCGCGGTGTTCCTCGACGTCACGCTGGTCCGGATGGTGCTGGTTCCGGCGGCGATGAGCCTGCTCGGTCACCGCGCCTGGTGGCTGCCGGCCTGGCTCGAGCGCCGGCTGCCGGTGATCGACATCGAGGGTGGCTCCCACGACGGCGAGGAGCCGCTCGAGCCGGAGTCGCAGCCTGAGTCGCAGCCCGAGTCGGAGTCGGACCGGACACCGGTCCTGGTCTGAGCTCAGCTCCACCGCCGGTGCGGTCGTTCCTCGGGGAACGGCCGCACCGGCGTCTGCGCTCCAGGCCCGCCCGATCGCCTACGCTCCGTGCATGGGGGCTCTCCGCGTCGTGCTCGCCGACGACAACTTCCTCGTGCGCGAAGGCGTCGCCAAGCTCCTGGCCGAGATCGACGACCTCGAGCTCGTCGACAGCGTCGAGGACTCCGAGGCGCTGCTGGCGGCCGTCGCCGAGCATCGCCCCGACGCCGTGCTCACCGACATCCGGATGCCCCCGACCCACACGACCGAGGGGATCGAGGCCGCCAAGCGGATCCGGACGGAGTTCCCCGACATCGGCGTCGTCGTCCTGTCGCAGTACGTCGAGGAGGAGTACGCCTTCGAGCTGCTCGCCGACGGTGTCGCCGGCCTCGGCTACCTGTTGAAGGAACGCGTCTCCGACATCGACGAGCTCGTGCGGGCCCTCCAGGACGTCGCCCGCGGTGGGTCGGCCCTCGACCCGAAGGTGGTGGAGGGGCTCATGGCCCGCCGGTCGGCGGAGGCGGGGTCTCCGCTGCGTGGTCTGACCGACAAGGAGCGCGAGGTCCTCGAGCAGATGGCGACCGGCCGCACCAACGCCACCATCGCGCGCACGCTGTTCATGAGCGAGCGGTCGGTCGAGAAGCACATCAGCTCGGTGTTCCTGAAGCTCGGGCTGCTCGACGAGGGCGAGACCAACCGACGGGTCTCGGCCGTCCTCACCTACGTCGAGGCGACCCGCTGAGGTCACGCACGGGACCGGGGGTGCGGTTTTCCGCACTCCTCCTCGACGGCTGCTCCCCTGCCCCGACCGGACCGATGTCGTCCACACTCGTCGCATGACGGTGCGGCCGTGGGCCCAGGAGCGGCGGACGACGCTGCTGATCGACCTGGCCACCCTGCTGGCCGTCGCCCTCGTCTACGTCGTCATCGTGCTCGGCGGGGGCGCGCTGGTCGGCAGCACCGACTCCCCGAGCGTCGGGCTGTCCGTGCTCGCCACCGCCTTGGTGGCCCTCGGCCTCGAGCCGTTCAGGTCCGCCCTGCGCACGTGGCTCGCCGGACGGCTCGGGCGCGACCGTCGGTCGCCGTACGACGTGCTGAGCGGCTTCACGGAGTCCCTGGCCGACCCGGCGGCCGACGAGCCCTCCTCGCTCGACATGGTGACCAGGCTCGCGCGGCACCTGGCCGTGGGGACGGGAGCGTCCTGGGCCCAGGTGTGGCTGATGGTCGGGGACGCAGCCGAGTGCGCCGCGACGTGGCCACCCGAGCTGCCCGCGGAGGAGGGCGGGGGTGTCCGCACGCGTGACGTCGTCCTCGACGGTGAGCACCTCGGGACCCTCCGCGTGGGCGAGCGGGCCGACGCACCCTTCGGGCCGATCGAGCAACGCCTCCTGGCGGATCTCGCCGCCCAGGCGGGCATGGTCCTGCACCGGGCACGGCTGCGCGCGGAGCTGGCCCGCCGTGCCACGGACCTCACGGTCCAGGCGGAGGAGCTCCAGGAGTCGCGGCGCCGCCTCGTCGACACCCACGACGTGGAGCGGCGGCGCCTCGAGCGCGACATCCACGACGGGGCTCAACAGCATCTCGTCGCCCTGGTGGTCAACCTGCGACTGGCCCAGACCCTGGCGACGAAGGCTCCGGACAGGTCCCGGGCCGTCCTGACCGACCAGGTGGCAGCGGTCGACGCTGCCATCGCGACCCTGGCCGACCTCGCCCACGGGCTGTATCCGCGGACGCTCGTCGAGAGCGGGATCGGTCCGGCGCTCCGCGAGGTCGTGGGGAGGACCTCGATCTCGATCACCCTCACCGACGACGGCCTCGGCCGACTCGC
The DNA here is from genome assembly GCA_036270075.1 of Nocardioides sp. Classification (GTDB taxonomy): domain Bacteria; phylum Actinomycetota; class Actinomycetes; order Propionibacteriales; family Nocardioidaceae; genus Nocardioides. Next base: position 34,896 of record DATBDF010000087.1, on the reverse strand, counting down.
CGTGGACGTCGAGGCCGCTCTCTACTTCTTCGCCGTCGAGGCGCTGCAGAACGCCGTCAAGCACGCCGACGCCTCGTCGATCGAGGTCACCCTCGCCTCCGAGGGAGATGAGGTGCGCCTCGAGGTGCGCGACGACGGCAGGGGCTTCCGGCCCGGCGACGGGGATCCCGGGCGGGGGCTTCGCAACATGCACGACCGCATCGACGCCCTCCAGGGTCGGCTCACTCTGGCCAGCAAGCCCGGTCAGGGCGCCACCGTCGTCGCGACCGTCCCTCTGTCCCGGGCGGAGGTGGCCTCGTGACGCTCTCGTGGCCCAGGCTCGCCTGGGTGCTCGCGGCGGCGAGTGCGCTCTTCGTCCTCGCCGATACTGCGATCGTCGCGGGCTCGATCGGGTTGCTCTCCGCTCGCTCGCTGGGCATCCACGGGTGGCCGCTGGTGGACCTCGCCGCCGTCGGGTGTGCCGTCCTCGGCGCCATCATCATCGGTGCCGACCGACGTCAGCCGATCGGTTGGCTGCTCTCGGTGACCGGGGTCGTGACCTGTGTGTCCATGGTCTGCGAGTCCTACACCCGCTGGGCCCTCTTCGAGGGTGGGCCCGGGCCGGCCCGCCTGGCGGAGCTCGTGGGCTGGCTGTCGGCCTTCTCCGGCGGCTCCTTCGCCCTCGCCGGCCTGGCGATCACGTTCCTGCTGGTCCCCAACGGCCACCTGATGTCGCGGCGCTGGCGCTGGGTCGCCGTCTGCGCGGTCCTGGGGTACGTCTCGTTCGCCGTCGGTGTCGCCCGGATCGGACCGCACCGCATCAGCACGAGAGAGAACGACACGGCAGCCAACGACACCGTGGCGTCCACGCTCTTCGCGCTCGGCATCCTCGCCATCCTCGCCGCCCTGCTCGCGTCGGTCACGTGCCTCGGCATCCGGCTGCACCGTTCACAGGGGCAGGAACGGCGGCAGATCCGGATCGTGGCGCTCGGGGCCGCGTCGGTCGGTCTGGCGCTGGTCATCCTGCTCGCCACCGAGGCCACCAACGGCGGGCGACAGTCGGTCTGGTCGAGCTTCGTGCTCTACGTGTCGTACGCGTTCCTGCTGGTCTGCATCACGCTGGCCGTCCTCCGGTATCGGCTCTACGACGTCGAGGTGTTCATCAGCAGAGGCTTCGTCGTCGCCGTGGCAGCGGCGTTCGCGGCGGGCGGGTACATCGGCCTGGTGGTGGGGCTCGGCCGGCTGGCCGGCGAGCGCAGCGGCGGGTTCTGGGCGTCGTTGGTCGCGATGACGGCCGTGGCCCTCGCGTTCCAGCCGCTGCGCCGAGCCGTCGTGCGGCTGGCCGACCGGCTCGCCTATGGTCGCCGGGCGGCGCCGTACGACGCGCTTGCCTCCTTCAGTCGCAGGATCGGTCGCAGCCCGGCGCCGGGTGACGTGCTGCCGGCCATCGCGGCCGCAGCCGGACAGGCGGTCGCCGCCGAGCGCGCGGTGGTCAGGCTCGCGGTGGAGGCCGGAGATGACCTCGTCGAGGCGTGGCCGGCCGGTGCCACGGCCCCGAACGATCCCGACGGCCGGGTGGTCCCGATCGCGGACGAGCACGGAGCGTTGGGCTCCATCGCCGTCGACGTCCCGTCGGGTCGCGACGTCCGGGCGTTCGAGCAACGGATGCTCGAGGACATCGCCGACCAGGCCGCGGTCGCGTTCCGCAACGTCCGGCTGCAGGTCGAGCTCGCCGCGCAGGTCGCTCGCCTCGACGAGCGCACGCGTGACCTCGACGCCTCGCGCCGACGCATCATCCTGGCTGCCGACACCGAACGCCGGCGACTCGAGGCCGCCCTCGAGCGGGAGGTCCTCCCGGCGATGAAGGCGCTCCGGGCCGACCTGGTCGACGCCCCGGCGGGTGTCGACGAGCTCACGGTGGCGCCGTACGTCGACTCCGCCACGCTCGCCCTCGAAGCTCTCCGGGAGCTGACCCGCGGCATCTACCCGATGCTGCTCACACGCTCCGGACTGAGCGCAGCCCTCACGTCGTTCGCCGAGCGTCGCGGGGTCGCCGACGTACTCTCGATCGACCCTGATGTCCGTGCGTCCCGCTACGCGGAGCGGGTCGAGGCCGCGGCGTACTTCTGCTGCCTGGAGGCGCTCGTGCGCGAACCGGCGCCGAGCCAGATCGTGGTCACGACCGCGGAGGACCACCTCGTCGTGACCGTCCAGGGCTCACGGGTGGACGGGCTCGACCGGTGGGGCATGGCTGATCGGGTCGAGGCTGCCGGTGGTGAGCTGGTCGAGGACGGCGACGTGCTCACGATCCGGTTGCCGGCCGCTCCCGCTGCGACTGCACGTCCTGCCAGATCTGCTGCAGGCGCTCGGGGCTGAACGCCGCCTTGGACACGTACGCCGCCGCGCCGCAGCCGGTGCTGTCGAACTCGTCCTCGTCGTAGGTCGACAGGAGCACGACGACCGGTCCTCCGGAGAGCTGCGCGGCCGCCTCGATGCCGTCGATGCCCGGGAGGTTGACGTCCATGAGCACGAGCTCCGGCCCGAGCTCGTCCACGGCCACCAGTGACTGCTCGCCGGAGGCCACGGACCCGACGACGACGAACCCCTCGGTCTCGCTCACGACCGCCGCCATGGCGCGTCGGTAGGCGTCCTGGTCGTCCACGACGAGCACGCGTACCTCGCTCATGTCCTCATCATCGCGAGCGTGGGTGCCGACGCCACAGGGGGTTGACCGCACGTTCGGCCCCGTACTGGCCGCGACAGGATGAGCACGTGAGCAATGATCCCGACCTGACCTGGAGACGCTGCACCCCTGCCGATGCCGAGCACCTCGCCGAGATGAACGAACAGCTCTCGCGCGACGAGGGCGCGCAGCCGGTCGGGCCCCGCGCCGCCTACGTGGAGCGGATGCGTACCTGGCTCGAGGAGGGCAGGTACGAGGCCGCGATCGCCGAGGGGGGCAACGAGACGATCGGGTACGTCGTCTGGCGACACGACCCCGACTACGACGACGTCTTCGTGCGGCAGTTCTTCGTCATCCGGGCAGTGCGCGGCCGAGGGCTGGGCACGCGTCTCTTCGAGGCGGCCGTGCAGGAGTTCTGGAAGGGACGGTCGCTGCGGCTCGACGTCTACGACAGCAACCCGGCCGGCGGAGCGTTCTGGGAGCGACTCGGCTTCGCGCCGTACAGCCGGCTGATGAGGCGGCAACCCTCCGCGCCGACCTAGGCCCGCGTCCGGTCAGCTCGTACGAGCGCGTCGACGCCGGTGCCGGCAACGGCTCGAGCTCGCTCCTCGGCGACGACGATCTGCCAGCCTTCGGGATCGAGCGCCGCCACGGCCTCCTCGACCGTCACCTGAGTCTGACCGGCGGCGGGCGTGGGCTCCCCGGTCGCGGGATCCACCGGAAGGTGGCCGACCAGGAACAGGGTCCCGCCCGGCGCGACGCCGCTGCCGAGTCGGCGTACGAGCTCGGTGACGGATCCGCTCACGTGGACGTAGAGACAGCTGACGAGGTCGAAGCTCTCCGGGGCCGGCGTCCAGTCCCCGAGGTCTCCCTCCAGCCACTGGATGCGACCGGCCACGTCGGCGCCGATCGCCTCGGCCGTCGCCCGACCGTGCTGGAGTGCTGCCGGAGAGAAGTCGACCGCGGTGACCTGCCACCCGTTCGCCGCTAGCCAGATCGCCTCGGCGCCGTGCCCACACCCGGCGTCGAGCGCACGCCCGGGCACAGCACCCTCGAGCTCGGCGAGCAGGTAACCGTTCGGCGGTCGGCTCGCCACCCTGTCCGGGTGCTCGCGCAGGACCTGCGTCCACCGCCGCTCCCAGCCGGACCGGTCGAACGTCTCGTCCGTCACGGCATCTCCTCCTGCTCCGTTGTCCCACCCTCGACGACGTCGAAGGAGGCTCTCATGGTGATCACAGGATCGGGTGTGACGAGGTAGGTGGTGGTGGGGGCCGTGCCAGGTGTAGGTGCCGTCGCAGTTGCGCTGGTCGGGCCACCGGGCCGCCCATCTGCTCGAATGGTTTCGAGACGGGCCCCAGGGGGCCCTCCTCAACCACCGGAAGACCCTGGCCCTCCTCAACCGCCGGAAGGCCCTGGCCCTCCTCAACCACCGGAAAGGCCCTGGCCCCTTCAATCACCGGAAAGGCCCTGGCCCTCCTCAAGCACCGGACCGGAACTGCCGGGTGGGCAAACCGATTGTGGGGCGTGGCGGCGGGATCCTTAGACTTCCGGCATGACCGAGACACAGCCGCACTTGTCCACGACGACGCCGCAGCAGCCGGCCGTCGTCGTACCGGACAAGCCTGCGCTGGAAGGTCTCGAGGACAAGTGGTCGAAGCAGTGGGAGGCCGACCAGACCTACGCGTTCGACCGGTCGAAGACGCGCGCGGACGTCTACGCGATCGACACCCCGCCGCCGACGGCGTCGGGCACGCTGCACTTCGGCAGCGTCTGCTCCTACACCCAGAAGGACCTCATCGCGCGCTTCCAGCGCATGCGCGGCAAGGAGGTCTTCTACCCCATCGGCTGGGACGACAACGGCCTCCCGACCGAGCGCCGGGTGCAGAACTTCTTCGGAGTGCGCTGCGTCCCGTCGGTGCCCTACGACGCCGACTTCACGCCGCCGGCCAAACCGGATCCCAAGCGCCAGGTGCCGATCGGCCGGCAGAACTTCATCGAGCTCTGCGAGCGGCTCACGGCCGAGGACGAGGTCGCCTTCGAGGCCCTGTTCCGCCAGCTCGGGCTGTCCGTCGACTGGAACTACCTCTACCGCACGATCGGCAAGGACTGCCGGATCACGTCGCAGCGGATGTTCCTGCGCAACCTCTCCCGCGACGAGGCCTACCTCCAGGAGTCGCCGACGCTGTGGGACGTGACCTTCCAGTCCGCCGTGGCCCAGGCGGAGCTCAAGGCCCAGGAGTACCCCGGGCACTACTACCGGGTGGGATTCCACGGGGCCTCGAGCGGCTCGACCAGCGAGCGGGTCTGGATCGAGACCACCCGCCCGGAGCTGATCCCCGCAGTCGTCGCGCTGATCGCGCACCCGGACGACGAGCGCTACCAGCCCCTCTTCGGTACGACGGTCACGAGCCCGGTCTTCGGTGTCGAGATCCCGGTGCTGGCCCACCCCCTCGCCGAGAAGGACAAGGGCGCGGGCATCGCCATGTGCTGCACGTTCGGTGACCTGACGGACGTGCAGTGGTGGCGCGAGCTCCAGCTGCCGATCCGGACCGTGATCCAGCGCGACGGACGGCTCCAGCGCGACACCCCCGAGTGGATCACCGGCGAGGCCGCGACGACGGCGTACGCCGAGCTGGCGGGCAAGACGACGTTCTCAGCACGCGAGGCCATGGCCGGTCTGCTCCGCGAGGCGGGTGACCTCGACGGCGACCCCCAGCCGACGATGCGCATGACCAACTTCTACGAGAACGGCGACAAGCCGCTCGAGATCGTCTCGACCCGCCAGTGGTACATCCGCAACGGTGGGCGCGACGAGAAGCTGCGCGAGGCCCTGGTCGAGCGCGGGGACGAGATCTCGTGGACGCCGCCGTACATGCACCACCGCTACACGAACTGGGTCGAGGGCCTCAACGGCGACTGGCTGATCAGCCGGCAGCGCTACTTCGGGGTGCCCTTCCCGGTCTGGTACCCGCTCGACGCCGACGGGGAGCCGCTCCACGACCAGGTGATCCCGGCCGCCGAGGACACGCTGCCCATCGACCCGTCCCAGGACGTCCCGCCCGGGTACGACGAGTCGCAGCGCGGTCAGCCGGGCGGCTTCGTCGGCGACCCCGACGTGATGGACACCTGGGCGACGTCGTCGCTGACCCCCCAGATCGCAGGCGGCTGGGAGCGCGACCCCGACCTGTGGTCGCGCGTGTACCCGATGGACCTGTGCACCCAGGCGCACGACATCATCCGCACCTGGCTGTTCTCACGCGTGGTCCGGGCTCACTTCGAGGACGGGACGGTCCCGTGGTCGCACGCGATGATTTCGGGCTTCGTGCTCGATCCCGACCGCAAGAAGATGAGCAAGTCCCGCGGCAGCGTCTCGACGCCGGCCGCTCTCCTCGCGCAGTACGGCACCGACGCCATCCGCTGGCGCGCCGCCTCGCTGCGACCCGGTCTGGACAGCGCCTTCGACGAGCACCCGCTCAAGATCGGACGCCGATTGGCGATGAAGGTCCTCAACGCCTCGAAGTTCGTGCTCGGCAACGTCGGAGCAGGGGCTCCCGATCCGTCCGCGGTGACCGAGCCGGTGGACCGGGCCCTCATCGCGCGGCTCGGCGACGTGGTCGAGCGGGCGACGACGGCGTTCGACGCCTACGACTACACCACTGCGCTCGAGGTGGCCGAGAAGTTCTTCTGGGAGTTCTGCGACGACTACGTCGAGCTGGTCAAGGAGCGCGCGTACGACGAGGCCGGAGGAGCCGCCACGGCATCAGCCAGGGCCACGCTCGGCCTCGCCCTCCACGTCCAGCTCCGACTCCTGGCTCCGGTCCTGCCGTACGTGACCGAGGAGGTCTGGTCGTGGTGGCAGGACGGCTCGATCCACCGAACGCCCTGGCCGGAGGTCGGTGAGCTCGGCGGGGTCGTCGGCGACCCGGCCACGCTCGACGCGGTGGCCTCGGCGCTGATCGGCATCCGCGGCGCGAAGTCGCAGGCCAAGGTGTCGATGCGGCACGAGCTGTCGGCCGTGCAGTTCACGGGCCCTCAGGCCGCGCTCGACGCCGTCCGGCTCGCGGAGCAGGACCTGCTGCGCGCCGGCCGGATCACCGCGGCGCCGACGTACGTCGCCTCGGACGACGACGAGCTGTCGGTGGCCGCGACCGTCGCGGCGACCTAGCCGTCAGCTGCTCTCGCCGTGGCCGTGGCCGTGGCCGTGTCCGTGTCTGTGCCCGTGGTCATGTCCGTGGTCATGCCCGTGGGCGTGTCCGTGGCCCTGGGCATGACCGTGGCCGTGCCCGTGCTCCGAGGTCGGCAGCTCGGCCGGGTCGGCTGCGTCAGCCGGATCGGCCGGGTCGGCAGCGTCGGTGGGAGCCACGTCGTGCCCGTGTCCGTTGCTCCAGCCGGGGTGGCGCCCGTGGTCGTGCTGGGGCGGGATGGTCGCCGGGTCCGTCGCGGGATCCGTGGCGGGAGCCGCCGGCCCTGTCGGCTCGTCCGCTGGCTGCGAGGGAGCATCGTGGTGAGCCGGTCGATGGGGCGAGGTCGTGTGGTGCGGATGGCGGACGGCATGGCGGGTCGGAACCACCTGGTGCGTCTCGGACGGGCCTGAGTCCCCGGTCGCCGGCGGGCCGGCGACACTGGACGTCGCCACGACCGCCTCCGTGGTGGTGTTCTCCACGCTCGAGGGTCCAGACGTCGCCCGCTTGGCGAGAACGACACCGTCCTGGACGACCTGGTGGACGCCACCGCTCACGGCGCCCCACAGGTGGGGCTCGGTGACGGGGGCCGCGACGACGCTGGCCGGGAGCTTGTCCGGGCGCAGCCAGCCGGGCGCCGCTTGGCTGCGGACAGAGGTCACCAGCAGCACGGCCGCGATGATCGCGATCACCACGAAAGCCGCCAGTGGCCCCTTGCGGTCAGCCCCCACAGACGTGTCCCCCCTCATGGACAAGTGACGGTTGCTGGCCGCAGTGTCCCTGTCCCCCTCGACGGGAGGGGAGGGTGGCCACGAGAAATGACCCGGAAATGGTCTGATCGGACTAGACCGGCTCGCCGAGTAGACCACCCCCAGCAGGGGTGGTGACCATCACCCGTCAAGAAACGGGGCCCGTCAGGCCGACTTCTTCTTCTTGGCCTCGGACTCCCGCGGGATCAGCGTGGGCGCCACGTCGTCGGTCACGACCTCCTCGGTCACGATCACCTTGCCGACGTCGTCGCGGGAGGGAACGTCGTACATGACGTGGAGGAGGACCTCCTCCAGGATGGCGCGGGCACCCCGGGCACCGGTGCCACGCTCGAGCGCCCGCATCGCGACGGCGCGGATCGCCTCGTCGGTGAACTCCAACGAGACGTCGTCGAGCTCGAACAGCTTCTGGTACTGCTTGACGAACGCGTTGCGCGGCACCGTGAGGATCTCCATCAGCGCGTCCACGTCGAGCTTGTTGACCGTGGCGATCATCGGCAGGCGGCCGATGAACTCGGGGATCAGCCCGAACTTGGTGAGGTCCTCGGGGCGGACCTGAGCCAGCAGGTCGTCGGAGTCGCGCTCCTCGGCCCCCTTCACCTCGGCGGTGAAGCCCAGGGTCTTCTTGCCGACCCGCTGCTCGATGATGTGCTCGAGACCCGCGAAGGCACCGCCCACGATGAACAGGATGTTCGTCGTGTCGATCTGGATGAACTCCTGGTGCGGGTGCTTGCGACCACCCTGCGGGGGCACCGAGGCCGTGGTGCCCTCGATGATCTTCAGGAGCGCCTGCTGGACGCCTTCGCCGGAGACGTCACGCGTGATCGACGGGTTCTCAGCCTTGCGCGCGACCTTGTCGATCTCGTCGATGTAGATGATCCCGGTCTCGGCCTTCTTCACGTCGTAGTCGGCGGCCTGGATCAGCTTGAGCAGGATGTTCTCGACGTCCTCACCGACATAGCCCGCTTCGGTCAGGGCCGTGGCATCCGCGATCGCGAACGGCACGTTGAGCATCCGGGCCAGGGTCTGGGCCAGGTACGTCTTCCCGCAGCCCGTGGGGCCGATCACCAGGATGTTCGACTTGGCGACCTCGACCGCCTCGTCCTTGGCGTGCTTGGCCGTGGTCGGCTGCAGCCCTGCCTGGACCCGCTTGTAGTGGTTGTAGACGGCGACCGCGAGCGTCTTCTTGGCGCGCTCCTGGCCGATCACGTAGGAGTTGAGGAACTCGAAGATCTCGCGGGGTTTCGGCAGCTCGTCGAGGCTGACCTCACTCCCCTCGGCGAGCTCCTCCTCGATGATCTCGTTGCACAGGTCGATGCACTCGTCGCAGATGTAGACGCCCGGGCCGGCGATCAGCTTCTTGACCTGCTTCTGGCTCTTCCCGCAGAACGAACACTTCAGCAGGTCGCCTCCGTCACCGATACGTGCCACGGGCGGTCATCCTCCGGTTCGGTCCGGCCTCGGTGGGCCGGTCTGTTGTTCTCTGCCGAGTTAACGCTGGTGTTCGTCTGGTGTGTCGGGCGGGGTCCTTCGACGGTACCTCCTCGGCGCCTCGTTGACAGGACCCCACACCCGAACTTTGCCTGGCCCGTGGCCCGGCCGGGTGGCCGACGCGCCGGGGCCGCTCAGGCGAGCGCCGGGACCCCCACACGCGACGTCAGGACCGCGTCGATGAGGCCGTAGTCGACCGCCTGCTCCGCGGTCAGGATCTTGTCTCGCTCGATGTCGCGGCTGACCTGTCCCTGGTCCTTGCCCGAGGCGTCGGCGATCATCTTCTCCAGCAGCTCGCGCATGCGGATGATCTCGTTGGCCTGGATCTCGAGGTCGGAGATCTGGCCGCCGGTGCCCTCGGTGTAGGGCTGGTGGATCAGGATCCGGCTGTTCGGCAGGGCGAGCCGCTTGCCCGGCGTCCCCGCGGCGAGCAGGACGGCGGCCGCCGAGGCCGCCTGGCCCAGGCACACCGTCTGCACGTCCGGCTTGATGAACTTCATCGTGTCGTAGATCGCCGTCAGCGCCGTGAACGAGCCACCGGGGCTGTTGATGTAGATCTGGACGTCCTGGTCGGGGTTCATCGACTCGAGGCAGAGCAGCTGCGCCATCACGGCGTTGGCCACGTCGTCGGAGATCGGGGTGCCGAGGAAGATGATGCGGTCCTCGAAGAGCTTCGCGTAGGGGTCGATCCGGCGGAAGCCGTACGACGTACGCTCCTCCCACTGCGGGATGTAGTAGTTCATGGTCTGTCCTCTCAGCGGGCCGGCCGGCCCTGGTCGCTGGCCTCGGCGGCGCTGGTGATCACCTTGTCGATGAAGCCGTACTCGAGCGCCTGCTGGGGGGTGAACCACCGGTCGCGGTCGGAGTCGAGGTCAACCTGCTCGATGCTCTGCCCGGTGTGCTGCGCCTGGAGCTCGGTGAGCTGCTTCTTCAGCAGCAGGCTCTGCTCGGCCTGGATCTTGATGTCGGAGGCCGAGCCGCCGATGCCGCCGCTGGGCTGGTGCATCATGATCCGCGCGTGGGGCAGCGCGTAGCGCTTGCCCTTCGCGCCGGCGCAGAGCAGGAACTGGCCCATGGAGGCGGCCAGGCCCATGCCCACCGTGGCGACGTCGTTGGGGATGTAGTTCATGGTGTCGTAGATCGCCATGCCGGCGTCCACGGAACCGCCCGGGCTGTTGATGTGCAAGAAGATGTCGGCCTGCGGGTCCTCGGCGGAGAGCAGCAGCAGCTGCGCGCAGATCGCGTTGGCGTTCTGGTCGCGGACCTCGGAGCCGAGGAAGATGATCCGCTCCTTGAGCAGCCGCTGGTAGATGTGGTCGTCGAGGCCGTAGCCCGCGCCTCCACCGTTCATCTGGTGGTCCGGCTTCGCGACCTCGGGTGTGGGCGAGTAGTCGTTCACGCCTGCGACCCTAGCCGGATCGGACGACGCTTCCACGCGTGTCGGGCCGCTGTTCGCCGACAGCGGAAGGGGGGCGGCTCAGGCCTGCGCTGGCTCCTCGGTGGCGTCGGAGTCCTCGGTCGTCTCGGTCTCCTCCGCGGGGTCGCCCACGGTGCCGTCGGGCCGGAGGTTCTTCAGGTCCACGACGTTGCCGGAGGCGTCGGTCACGGTCGCGCTCTCCACGATCTGGGCGAGCGCCTTGCCGCGCCGGATCTCCGCCACGAGCTCGGGGATGTGGTTGTGCTCGAACATGTGGTTCGCGAACTCCTGCGGGTCCTGGCCGGACTGCTGGGCGCGCCTCACCATGTGGTCGGTCAGCTCGGCCTGGTCGACCCCGAGCTCCATCTCGTTCGCGACCTTGTCCAGCACGAACTGCGCGGCGACGGCGTCACGGACCCGGCGCTCGAGGTCCGCCTCGAACTCCTCCTGGGTCTGGCCCTCATCCTCGAGGTACTTCTCCAGCGTGATGCCGGCCAACGCGAGCTGCTGCTCGATGCTGCGGCGACGCTCCGTGAGCTCGTCGGCCACCACCGCGTCGGGCAGCGGGACCTCGACCTGGTCGAGCAGCTTCTCGAGGACGGCGTCCCGGGCAGCGGCCGCCTGCTCCAGGCGCTTGCCGTTCCCGAGGCGCGTGCGGACGTCCGCCGTCAGCTCCTCAGCGGTGTCGAACTCGGAGGCCATCTGGGCGAACTCGTCGTCGACCTCGGGCAGCTCCTGCTCCTGCACCTGCGAGGCCTTGACCTGCACCTCGACGTCCTGGCCGACCAGGTCGCCGCCGACGAGCTGGGAGACGAACACCTTGTCGTCGCCGGCACTCATGCCGACCAGCGCCTCGTCGAGGCCCTCGAGCATGCCCCCGCGGCCGACCCGGTACGACATGCCGCTCACCTCGGCACCGTCCACCGGCTCGCCGTCCTGCGTGGCGACCAGGTCGATGGTGACGAAGTCGCCGTCGGCGGCGGGCCGCTCGACGTCCTGGAGCGTGCCGAACCGCTCGCGCAGGGCCTCGACCTGCTCCTCCACGTCGTCGTCGCTCACCTCGAGGTCGTCCACCTCGGCACTCAGGCCGTGCCAGTCCGGCACCGTGAACTCGGGCCGTACGTCGACTTCGGCGGTGAACTCGATCGCCTCGTTGTCGTCGATCCGGGTGACCTCGACCTCGGGCTGGGCCAGCGGCTGGAGATCGTGGGACTGGAGCGCCTCGACGTACTTCTGCGGGACGACCTCGTTGATCGCCTCCTGGAGCACGGTGCCGCGCCCGACCTGCCGGTCGATCACCATCGGAGGGACCTTGCCGCGACGGAACCCCGGGACGTTGATCTGCTGGGCGATGGTCCGGTAGGCCTTGTCGAGGCTCGGCTGGAGCTCGTCGAAGGGCACCTCGACGGTCAGCTTGGCCCGGGTCGGACTCACGGTCTCGACGGCGCTCTTCACGGGTGTTCTCCTCGCATGCTGGGTGTGGCGCGCGGCGATGCCCGGCCAGGAACCGAGAGGGTGGAGGCACGGGGCGGGGAAGCCGCTCGCACGGCGTGTCCCAGCGTAGGGCAGCGCCGGGAAGGCACCTAACCGAGCGAACCCGTCCCGGCGCTCCCGGCACGGCCCTTGTCACAGGGTCGGGGCGACAGGACTCGAACCTGCGATCTCCTGCTCCCAAAGCAGGCGCGCTAGCCACTACGCTACGCCCCGCTCGACGGTCGGAAGAGCCCTCTCGAGGGCCACCGAGCCGCCGGCGAGCGGACGACGGGATCGAACCCGCGTCATCAGTGGAAGCTGCGGCCATCCCGTCAAGCACATCCGCAGGTCAGAGCCCATTTCTGGCCTCTGACCTGCGCAGAAGATATCAGGCCCACCCGCACCGGATCGCACCGGGACGCACGGAGACGAACCGGACGACGAGCCCGACCGCACCGACCTGGCGGCACTCCGACAGCCGCGACCGATGTGCTCGACCGTGCTAGCGGGAAGGCGAGGTGCCTGGATCGAGGGCACCCGCCAGGGCGCTGAGGACATCGGGGACGACCCGGTAGTACGCCCACCTCCCGCGTTGCTCACGCGTCGCCAAGCCGGCGTCCACCAGCAGCTTCATGTGGTGGGAGACGGTCGGCTGGGAGAGACCGACCGGGTCTGTCATGTCGCAGATGCAGGCCTCTCCGCTCGGGGCGGCGGAGATCATCGAGAGCAGCTTCACGCGGGTCGGGTCACCCAACGCCTTGAACATCCGGGCCAACGTGCCCGCGGTCTCGTCGCTCACGACGCCGGACGTGACCGGCGCACAGCACGCCGCCAGGTCCGCGGGCTGGATGACGGGGATCGCGACAGGCATGCATCAATCGTGCCTCATCCATTGACATTTGTCGATGGATGGCTACGATGATCACATCGATGATCGTGAATATGAGGAGAGACTCGATGAGCGAACTGCCGGTGGTGGTCATCGGTGCGGGACCGCAGGGGCTGGCCGCGGCGGCACATCTGCTGGAGCGCGGCATGGAGCCGGTGGTCCTGGAGTCCGGCCTCGGGCCCGGCGCGGCCGTCGCCGAGTGGGGCCACGTGCGGCTGTTCTCACCCTGGGCTGAGCTGGTCGACAAGGCATCGGTGCGATTGCTGGAGCCCACCGGGTGGCGAGTGCCGGAGGTCGGGTATCCCACCGGTGGCGACTGGGTCGACGGCTACCTGGCACCGCTGGCGAAGGTGCTGGGCGACGCCGTGCGCTATGACCATCGCGTCGTGGGGGTCTCCCGCCGGGGCCGCGACCGGCTCGTGGATGCTGGTCGTGCCGATCAGCCGTTCACGGTTCACGTGGTCGATGGCGAGGGGAGCGAATCCCGCATCGAGGCCCGCTCCGTCATCGATGCGTCCGGCACGTGGCGGGGGAAGAACCCGGCCGGGGCGGATGGCTTGCCGGCTCTGGGGGAGCGCTCCGCCGCTGACCTGATCGACTACCAGGTGCCCAACCGGGCGACGCCTGAGCGGTACGCCGGCAGGCACACCGTCGTGGTGGGCTCCGGTGACTCGGCCTTCAACGCGATCCACGAGCTCGCGAAGATCGCAGAGGTTCATCCCGGCACCCGGATCACCTGGGCCATCCGCCGCGTGGTGAGCACGTACACGTTCGGCGGCGGCAACGCCGACCAGCTGCCGGAGCGTGGCGCTCTGGGCCAGAGGGCCAAGGGCGCAGTCGAAGGCGGACTGGTGGACCTCACCACAGGCTTCCGGACAGCCGAGATCCGACGCGAGGGTGACCTGGCCGTACTGGTCGGGGAGGACGGACGGACCCTGCCGGGGGCTGACACGGTGGTGGTCCTGACCGGTTTCCGACCTGACCTGTCGTTCCTCTCCGAGATGCGCCTCGATCTGGACCCGACGCTCGAGGCGCCGCGCAGGATCGCCGTCGAGATCGATCCGAACGTCCACTCGTGCGGCACGGTCCAGGCGACCGGCGCCGCGGACCTGGCGCAGCCTGAACCCGGCCTCTACCTGGTCGGCATGAAGTCCTACGGTCGTGCTCCGACGTTCCTGGCGCTGACGGGGTATGAGCAGGTCCGCAGTGTCGTCGCGGCCCTGGCGGGCGACCACGAGGCCGCGGCGCGCGTCGAGCTGGAGCTTCCCGACACCGGCGTGTGCGGCGGCGCCGGGGTCTTCGACGATCCCGAGACCTCGGGTGGCGGCTGCTGTGCACCGGCTCCGGCGGTGCTGTCGATCGGGCACAGCCCTGTCTCCCTCTGACCAGGACGGCGCGCCGGCGGAAGGGGCAGCTGCTCGTCGGCGTGCCCTGGCAGCGCCGTGTGTGACCGAGATCGTCAGCTACGGCGTCGTGTACGACGCCTTCGCAGTCCTCCTGACGCGGATCGTGGCCGACACCGTGGCCGGAGCGGCAGTCGTGCTGGCGATGTGGGCAGGGCGTCCAGCACCGTCAGCGGCCGACCACCGGCACCCTCAGCTCGTCGAGTAGCGCGAGCACCCGACGTTCGATCTCGTCGCGGATGGGGCGCACGCTGGTCACGTCCTTCCCTGCGGGGTCGTCGAGCTCCCAGTCCAGGTATCTCTTGCCGGGGAAGTAGGGGCACGCGTCGCCGCAGCCCATGGTGATCACGACGTCGGCAGCCCGGACGATCTCGTCCGTCCAGGGCTTGGGGTACTCCTGGGCGATGTCGATGCCCTTCTCGGCCATGGCTGCGATGGCCGACCGGTTCACCTCGTCGCCGGGCTCCGAGCCACCGGACCACGCCACGGCGTCGTGACCGGCGTAGTGGTTGAAGAACCCCAACGCCATCTGCGAGCGGCCCGCGTTGTGGACGCAGAGGAACAGCACGACGGGCTTGCCGTCCTCCCCATGCCCCTCGACCTTGGCCATGGCGTGGAGACGCTGGCGGGCGAACCGCTCCGCGAGCAGCGGGAGGAAGTTCATCATCGTGGCGGTGCCCGCGAACTGGTCGTAGGAGCTGCCCAGGAACCGCTCGATGGTCTCGCGGTTGAAGGTCCCCGCGAACTCGTCAGCGAGGCGGGTGGCCGCGACCTTCAACGCGACCTGCTGCTCGAGCGTGATCTCGGACTCGATGTCGGGGATGTCGGTGCTCATGTGAGGGGCTTCCTCCGCTGGGTCGGTGGTGCGGCGGGTCAGGAGGCCGCGGGCATGCGACGCGCGAGGTCGGCGACTCGGCCGGCCAGGTCGTCGTAGGCACGCTCGAAGGCCGCGTCGATGCCGAGCGGGACCGGGTCCGGGACCGACCAGTGCAGCTGGGACACACGGCCCAGCTGCTCGTGGGCGAGGTCGCAGACCGTGACCACCAGGTCGCCGGCCGTGATGACCTCGTCGAGATGTCGTGGCCGTAGACGGGGCAGCGGTAGCTCGTGGCGGCCCGCCACGGTCATCGCACCCGGCGCCATGCGGGCGGCAGGCTGCGTCCCCGCCGATGTCGACGGGATGCTGCTGGCGTGACGCCACAGAGCCGCGGCGAGGTGCGATCGGGCCGAGTTCGCGGTACAGACGAAGACCAAGCGCCGGGGCGCGGCGAGGGCAGGCCCCACTGGGTCGAGCGGCGCGGTGGACAGGCGGAGGTAGGTGCGTCGCCGGTCGCCCTCGGAGCGGTGCCGAGCGACCACACCGGCCGACCGGAGGACCTTCACATGATGCGCGAGCAGGTTCGACGGCATGCCCAGCCGCTCCCCGAGCTCGGAGGGTGAGGCGTCGCTCAGGACGAGCAGGTCCACGATCTGCAGCCGTGCTGGGTCACCGAGTGCCGCGTGGACGGCCGCTCGTTGCTCGAGCTCTGACAGTTGATCATCAGACATTGACTCAAGTTTGACTGAGTGAAATTCGTCCGTCAAGATGCCATCGTGACTGCCTCCCTCGCGCGCCGTCTCGTGGCCGAGTTCCTCGGCACAGGCCTCCTGGTCACGGTGGTGGTCGGCTCCGGCATCGCCGCTCGACAGCTGTCGCCCGACGACGTCGGTCTTCAGCTGTTCGAGAACTCGACCGCGACGGCGTTCGGACTGGCGGTGCTGATCGTGATGTTCGGCCCGGTCTCCGGCGCTCACCTCAATCCGGTTGTCTCGCTCGCCGACTGGTTCCTCGGGAGGCGTAGCGATCAGGGCCTCGGCATCGGCGAGGTCGGCGCCTACGCCGTGGCCCAGGTGGCCGGCGGGATCGCCGGCGCGATCCTGGCCAACGTCATGTTCGGCGTCGGCACGCACCTGTCCACCCAGGACCGAGTGACCGGAGGTCATCTCGTGGGCGAGGTGGTCGCGACAGCAGGGCTGGTCGCGCTCATCTTCGCGCTGGTGCGTACCGAGCGCGGGGTCCTCGCCGCACCGGCCGTCGGTGCGTACATCGGCGCCGCTTACTGGTTCACCAGCTCGACGTCGTTCGCGAACCCGGCGGTGACCGTCGGGCGGATGTTCACCGACACGTTCGCCGGCATCGCCCCCTCGTCAGCTCCAGCGTTCATCGTGATGCAGCTGGTCGGCCTGGTCGTCGCGGTGCCGGTCGTCCTCGCGCTCTACCCCGACGCCGGCGCCACGGCAGGCGACGTCGTCATCCCGCACGACCACCAGTCACCGGAACCCGGAAGGTAGCCCACTCTGCGCCGACGTGTCTTCGGGCTGTTACCCGACTCGTACAGCCGCCGGTTCGCTGCCGCGCTGAACTCCGGCACGTGGGCCTTTCACCTGATCAACTATCTCGGTGGGTGCAGCGGCGTGCTCGTCTTTCACGGCCCCGCTTGACCCGGTTGCTCGACCGGATCGTCGACAAGCTCCACCACCGCCTGGACGCGGAGACCGACGCATCGCTGGTCCGGCGCACGCACTTTCCAGTCGACTGGGACCCTTTCTTCACCGACACGATGACCGTGGCCGACGTGTACCACTACGGGACCAGGCACTACGACTTCCATCGGCGCCAGCTCACGCTCGAGTCCGCTCGGGGATGAGGCAGGCACGCCTACGGAAGCCGCTTGCCGAGCCAGCGGATGGGGCCACCGAACCACCCGCTGTGGTGCCAACCGCGCTCGACCACGCCGCGTCGCGCTGCTCGTAACCGATCGCGAACGCGCACCAGCGCGCCGGTCCTCTCGCGGTCCTCGATCTCCCATGCCTCCTTGGCCGCCCAGCGGGCACACGGGAGACACATCGCCACTTCCGGATGGTGGCCGAGGTGCACCATGCGGTGCGGGGCCTCGATCGACCCGCAGCACCAGCACTGCCCCGGCGGTGGGTCAGGGTGTCCTGGGGCGGTGGCGAGCGGGGTATCCATGGTCAGACTCTCGCGGCTCGGGCGGCTCGTTCCTTCAGGGCCTTGGGGAGGTCTCGCAGTGCGGGCAGGTTGCGTGGACCGTCCGGTGACGGGTAGACCCGGCAGGCCAAGAAGCCTTCTGCTGCTCCACTCTGGAACAGATCCAGGTCGCCTACCACGAACGCCGGAGACCATCGAACCGGCGGGCTCGCGCCGCGTCATCGGTCTCGATGATGCGGACGGTGAACAATGTGGTCCAGAACCTGATCCCGGGTGACTGCTCATCGGGCACGGGTCTGCGGCTATCGGCCGGATGGGTGCACGTGACGGCTGGGGCCCGGTGCCACACCACGGCGTTCCGAGCGGACGACGGGAATCGAACCCGCGTCATCAGTTTGGAAGACTGAGGCTCTACCATTGAGCTACGTCCGCGCACGGTCAGCGGAGCGGGTTTCCCCTCCCGCATGACGCGCGAGGTCATGGTGCCACACCCGCCGGGACGCCTCGGAGACGGCGTCGAGCCCGTGTCGCTCAGTCGCGCCAGACCAGGAGCAGCGCCCGGTCGTCGGACCGGCTTCCGGTGGAGTCGACCAGGGTCTTGGCCCCACCCGCGAAGTTGCTCCGCAGTCGGCGGTCGGCCTGCCCGATCAGTCGGTCGATGCCGATCCCGATGTCCGTCGTCCGGGTCTCGACCATCCCGTCGGTGTAGAGCATCAGCGCGTCACCGGACCGCAGGATGCCGCCCGCCTCGTGGAAGTCGGCGTCGGGGATCAGGCCCAGCATCGGGCCCTCGGACTCCAGCGGCGTCCAACGCCCGGCGCCGGCCCTCCAGTGCAGCGCCGGTGGGTGGCCGGCCGTCCAGACGTCGAACGCCCCGGAGGCCAGGTCGACGCTCAGGTGCACGGCCGTGGCGAAGCCGTCCTGCCAGGGGTGGTTGAGCAGGTAGGCGTTGGTCGCGGGCAGGAACTCGCGCGGCTCGAGCGCCGTGACCAGGCCGCCCATCGCGCCGGCGAGCAGGAGGGCGCGGGTGCCGGCACGATCGCCCTTGCCGGAGACGTCGACCACGGAGACGTCGAGTCGTCCGGACGTGATGTCCCCGACGACGAAGAAGTCACCGGAGAACCGGGTGCCGCCGGCCGACCTGATCACCGACTCGGCGTGCCACGGCTGAGGCAGGTCGGGGACCACACCCTGACCCTGGATGCGGTCGCTCAGGTCGGCCAGCATCGACTCGCCCATGCTGCCGGCGATGCCGAGCCGGGAGCGGCGGAACGACGTCATCATCACGATGAAGCCGAGCAGGAACATCACCCCCGTGGCGAAGACGGCCCGGTTGGTGAAGTCCGGCACCTTCGGCAGGGCCAGCGTGAGCAGCACGAGGTTGTAGACCACGAACCACGGCAGGGCGCGCGGCCCCAGGAACAGGGCCCCCACCACCAGCGGCAGCGCGATCGTGGTGATCGACACCCAGTCGGGGAAGATCTGCATGAGAACGCCCACCACGGTCGCGAAGAAGAAGAGTGCGATCGTGGCGAGCCGGTCGGGCTGCGATCCGGCGAGGATGGCCGACCAGCGGCGTCGCGCCCGATCCGTGGCGGGACGTTGCCCGGCGGCATGAGTCATCTGTCGTCCCGTCCTCCGCTGAGTGCACTCACTGTAAAGCCCGAGATCGGAACTTACGCTGGCACGACGGGCACCAGAAGATGTTGCGTCCGACCAGCACGTCGGTGCGGATGGTGGTCCCGCACACCAGGCACGGCTGCCCGGTACGCCGGTACACGTACACCTCTCCCCCGTGGTCGTCGACCCGTGGCGGTCGGCCCATCGCCTCCGGGGTGTGCTCGGGACGAACCGTGTCGATCCGGCCGGTGCGGACACCCTCGGCCATCAGCTCGACCAGGTCCGTCCAGATCGCCCGCCACTGGCCCACACGCAGCGTGCGGCCCGGCCGGAGGGGGTGGAGGCGGTGGCGGTACAGCACCTCGGCGCGGTACACGTTCCCGATCCCGGCCAGGACGGCCTGGTCCATCAGCAGGTCACCGATGGCGCGCGGGCTCCTCGAGATCCGTGCCCAGGCCCGGTCAGGTTCGGCGTCCGGGCGCAGCGGGTCGGGACCGAGCTTGCCGACGATCTCGTCCCGGCGGGTCGTCGTGACCAGGGCGCACTGGGTGGCTCCGCGGAGGTCGGCGTACGCCGGGTGGACGCCGCCGCCGATCAGTCGGAGGCGCACCTGCCCGACCGGCGCTGGGACCTCGGTCACGTCGCGGTGGACGTCGAACCCTCCGATCAGCCCCAGGTGGACGTGGACGATCCGGTCGGCGTCGAAGTCGAGGAACAGGTGCTTGCCCGCGGACTCGGCGACCAGCAGAGTCGACCCGTCCAGCTGCGTCGCCTCGCGGTCGAAGCGCCCCTGGGGGCTGCTCACCCGGACCGGGTGTCCGGCGAAGGCGTCCGTGATCTGGGTGGCGAGGCGGTGCAGGGTGTGCCCCTCAGGCACGGTCCTCCTCCGAGGCGGGTTCTCCTGCCGACGTCTCGGATTCGGCGCTCGCCGGCAGTGGCGGGAGCTCTCCGGTCTGTTCGTAGTCGGCCAGCATCGTGATGCGCCGGACGTGCCGCTCCTCGCCGGTGAACGCCGTGGCGAGGAACAGGTCGACGAAGTGGGTCATCTCGTCGATGGGGTGCATGCGCCCGCCCACCGAGATCACGTTGGCGTCGTTGTGCTGCCGGGCGAGCACGGCGGTCTCCTCGTTCCAGACCAGCGCGGCGCGCACCCCCGTGACCTTGTTCGCCGAGATCTGCTCGCCGTTGCCGGACCCACCGATGACGACGCCGAGACTCCCGGGATCCGCGACGACGGCTGCCGCCGCGCGCAGGCAGAACACGGGGTAGTCGTCGAGGGCGTCGTAGACGAACGCCCCGTGGTCGACGGGCTCGTGACCCTGGCTCCGGAGGTGGTCGATCAGGTGCTGCTTGAGGTCGAGGCCCGCGTGGTCGGTGCCCAGGTGGACGCGCATGGCGGACAGTGTTCCAGTAGGGACCCACGACCGGTATCGCTCGTCTACAGTCCAGCCATGCCGCGACGCCTCGGGCCCGCCTTCCTCGCGCTCGCGGTCACCCTCCCCCTTCTCGCCGGCTGTGGCGGCGGCACCTCATCCGCTCCCGAGGCCGGGTCGACCGCGACGTCCCCGACGGCATCGGCCGGCAAGTCCTCCGGCGGGAAGTTCGAGGCCACGCCGCACGACTTCCGCGCTGTGGCCCGGGTCCTCGAGCGGCGCGCCAAGGCGGTCCGGGCTCACGACCTCGGTGCGTTCATGGCGACCGTCGACAGGTCGAACCCTGCGCTGGTCGGCCAGCAGCGGACCCTCTACTCCAACCTGTCCCAGCTCTCCCTGGCCTCGCTGCGCTACGAGATGGACAACTCAGCGGCTCTCGTCCCGGCCCGGATCCGGGGCCACGACCCGGTCCTCCACCCTCAGATCACCGAGTTCCTGCAGCTCTCCGGCAGTCTCGGCAGACCGGTGACGAACTCGGTGAACGAGACCTTCGTCCGGCGGGGCGACCGCTGGCTGGTCGCGGCCGAGCCCGCGAACGGCACCTCCGGCACCGGCGTGCAGTGGCGACCGTGGGCCGGGACCCCCATCGCGGTCCGGCGCAGTGATGCGATGACCGTGATCGTCGACCGGTCGCGGGCCTCCACCCTGCCGTCGCTGACGCAGGCCGTCCACGACGACATCGCCTTCGACGCCTCACAGCTCGGCGTGCCCGCGTCGTACCAGGTCGTCGTCGACGCGACCTCGAGCGGCGGCGCCACGAAGTTCAGCTCGCTGAGCAAGGAGGAGGCGGCCGCGGTCACCTTCGGCCTGGTCGCGGGGACCCGGGACATGCCCGACACCGGTGGGCGCCTTGCCGGACTGGCCATCAAGGTCAACCCGCACGACGCGGCACGGCTCACCGAGAGCACGCCGATCCTGCGCCACGAGCTGACCCACTACCTCCTCCGTCGCTACAACGGCTCCTCGCCGAAGTGGCTCACCGAGGGGATCGCGACGTGGATCCAGTACTACCCCGACACCTTCTCCGCGCTCGCGGTCTCGCCCGCCCTGTACAGCAAGCTCGACCACGCCGAACGCACCCTGCCGTCGATCGGTCTGTTCGATGACGCGCCCGACGTGAACTACATCGTGTCGCAGGCGGCGGTGGCCTGGCTGGTCTCCCACTACGGCATGCCCCGGCTGATCGCCCTCATGCGGGCCTACCGGGACAACTTCCATGACGTGAACTCGGACGCGATCACCGGCCGCATGCTCCGGCAGGTGTACGGCGTGACGCAGCAGCAGGTGGTCGCCGGCGCGTTCGGACTCATCGGCGAGCTCCACCACTGAGGGGGCGCCCCAAAGTCGTTGGACAGGCTGCGCCGGGCGTGGGTTTCCTTGAGACATGGCCGAGAAGCAGCGACCGGACATCCGAGTGGAGCGTGCGACCGACGCCGAGCGCTTCCTCGCTTCCGACAAGCTGGTCTGGTTCGACTCCCCGGGCACCGATCCGCTCGACGTCCAGCTCCGGGGGGTCCCCGAGGACCAGCGCTTCGCCGCCGACGTGGTCGGCTCCGAGGTCGACCCCCAGACGTACGCGGGCATCTACGCGGTGCGACCGATGCAGCTGTCGGTCCCCGACGGCGAGGGGCATGGCCGTACCGTGCCGGTGGCGGGCCTCACCTGGGTCGGCGTCCACCCCGACCACCGTCGCCGTGGCCTGCTCACCGCCATGCTCGAGCACCACTTCGAGCAGACGCGGCGTGAGGGTGGCCACCTCTCGGCGCTGCACGCCAGCGAGCCCGGCATCTACGGGAGGCACGGCTACGGCCTCGCCTCCCTCGAGCTCGAGGTCGAGGTGGGACGCGGGTCCACGTTCACCGCGCCGCACCTCGAGGACGAGGTCGCCGGCATCACCACCCGGATCGGCACGGTCGACGACCCGGGGATGGGCGCACGCCGCCGCGATATCGACCTCGACGTCATGGCCACCAACGTCGGCACGATCGTGGGAGATCCCGACTTCTACGACGACCTCAGTCACGTCACCGCCGACGAGATCCGGGACAGTGAGCCACCGCGCATCCTGATCGCCGTCCGCGACGGGCGCGACATCGGGTACGCCACGTTCAAGCGCAAGCACAAGTGGCCCAACTCGCGACCGGCCGCGGAGGTGAACGTCTCGACGTTCTCGGGCCCGCCCGCCGCTCGCCTGGCGCTGCTGCGACGGCTGACCGACCTCGACCTCTCCGGCACCGTGACCATCTACGGCGTCGCCAGCACCGATCCGGTGCTGTCGTGGGTGCAGGGCCCGCGTGCGCTCGGCGGTGTCAAGCCGTTCGACAGCCTCTGGGTCCGGCTCGTGGACCTTCCCGAGGCGCTGTCGGCGCGTGGCTACGAGGCCGACTGCGACGTCGTCGTCGAGGTCGCCGACGAGCAGGCGCCGTGGAACGCGGGGCGTTGGCGGATCCGGGTCAAGGACGGAGTCGGCGAGGCGACGGCGACCGATGACGAGGCCGAGGTGACGCTGCCCGTGGCGGCCCTGGGCGCGGCGTACCTCGGGGTCACGAACCTGGCCGAGATGCACCGCGCCGGTGTCATCGCGGAGCAGCGGCCGGGCGCCGTGCGCGAGCTCTGGCACGCCTTCCGGACCGACGTCGGTCCCTACGCGGCGCGCGGCTTCTAGTCTCGTTCCGGTCCCGAGACTCTGCGTCGTCCGTCGCGGCCGGGACGACTGTCTGGCGTCGGCCGGACCGAGGCGTTAGCGTGACACGCCCCACCCGCCGACCCCGGCGGCCATACCGTCCCGGAGGTCGTGACGTGCGCATTCTCGTGGCGGACAAGCTGCCTGAGCAGACGCTCCACGACCTCGAGTCCCAGGGGCACGAGTGCGACATGGAGCCCGGGCTGGGCGCGGACGACCTGCCGGGCCGCATCGGCGGGTACGACGTCCTCGTCGTCCGCAGCACGAAGGTGCCGCGCGCGGTGTTCCAGGCAGCGGACCGGCTCGTGCTGGTGATCCGCGCGGGCGCCGGCACGAACACCATCGACACCGACGCGGCGGCCGAACGGGCGGTGTTCGTCAGCAACGTGCCCGGGCGTAACGCGGCGGCGGTCGCCGAGCTGACGTTGGGGCTGTTGCTGGCGGTCGACCGGCGCATCGCGGACAACGTCGCCGACCTCCGCGAGGGCAGGTGGGACAAGAAGACCTACGGCAAGGCCGAAGGCCTGCTCGGCTCGACGATGGGGATCCTCGGGCTCGGGTCGATCGGGTTCCTGGTGGCCGAGCGCGCGGCGGCGTTCGGCATCCGTGTGCAGTCGGTCGCCCGAGAGGGTCGGTCGGCCGCGGCGGTGACCCGGGCCGAGGAGCTCGGGATCACGATGTGCGACTCGCTGGAGGAGCTGGTGGCCTCCTCCGACATCGTCTCGCTGCACGTGCCCGCGCGCCCCGAGACCAAGCACCTCGTCGACGAGGGCTTCCTCGCGCGGATGAAGGACGGCGCGATCCTGCTGAACACGTCGCGCGGGGACGTCGTGGACGAGGCGGCTCTGTTGAAGGCCCTCGACGAGGGACGCGTGCGGGCCGGGCTCGACGTGTTCGACGCCGAGCCCGGGTCGGGCCAGGCCGAGTGGGACTCACCCCTCGCCAAGCACCCAGCTGTCGTGGCCACGCATCACATCGGAGCCTCCACCTCGCAGGCACAGCGGGCCATCGCCCAGGGCGTCGCGGAGATCATCCAGGCGTTCACCTCGGGCGAGGCCCGGCACTGCGTGAACCTCGACCCCGATCGGCTCGGCTCCATCGCGTTGACCGTGCGCCATCTCGACCGCGTGGGCGTCCTGGCGCACGTGCTCGACCAGCTCCGGAAGTCGGACCTCAACGTCCAGCACATGGTCAACCGGGTCTTCCGCGGGGGCGAGGCAGCCGTGGCGTTCATCGACGTCGAGGGCGACGTCTCCCCCGCGCTCCTGGACCGGCTCCGCGCGATCCCGCACGTGCTCGGCGTCTCGGTCGTGATGCTCGACGAGAACGCCGGGGCCACACCGTGACCACCGTTCGCCTCTTCCCGGCCCGCGTCGTCCGTCAGGAGTCGGCCCGGCGCACCGTGTCCGCGATGTCCGACTCCCAGGACGAGTCGGGCGTCGACCTCTTCGGCGTCTCGGTCGACCCCGCGTCGTACGACGAGTCGCCGGCGGCGCTCTACGTCTACCGACAGAGCCGGGGCGACGAGTCGTACATCGGGGTCGTGTGCGACGTCGCCGTGCAGGCCGTCGCCGACGGCCGGGTGCGAGGTCACGAGGCCGTGCACCAGCTCCGCGTGGACGCACTCGTCTGGCACCACGCCCGCGCCGACGCCCCGCCGGCGCTCGTCATGCTGCTGCACCGCGCGGGGCCGGAGTTCGCGCGCACACTGGCGGAGGCCCAGCAGACCGAGCCGGTGCTGGACTTCGACGGACCGCAGGGCCTGCAGCAGACCGTGTGGCGGCTCCCGGACGGCCCGGCCGCCCAGGCACTCGCCGCGGAGCTGGCCGCGGCCGAGCTCTACATCGCCGACGGCCACCATCGCACCGCCGCGGCGCTCGAGGAGTGGCGGGTCGCCGGCAAACCGCCGGACGCCGGCCTGCTCTGCGTCGTACACCAGATGGACGGCCTGAGCCTGTCGGCGTTCCACCGCCGCATCTCCGGGCCGCTCGACCCAGCGCGGCTGCTCGGCCTGCTCCGTGCGGAGTTCGAGGTCCGCGAGGCGGCCGGGCCCCCCGTGCTGTCGGTCGGCGCGATGGGCCTCTACGTCGCCTCTCGCTGGTACGACGTACGCCTTCCCGACGGGCGGCTCCGCGGTGTCGCCGGGCTCGACGTGACGATCCTGCAGGCCCGGGTGCTCGACCGCCTCGACCCCGCTCCGCCGGGCCGGGTCCGCACCGTCGACACCGTTCCGGCGACCACGCCCCTCGACGAGCTCCTGTCGCACTGCGACGTCGACGGCGGCGCGCTGTTCACGCTCGCGCCGCCACCGCCCGAGGCCCTGACCGAGGTGGCCGACGCCGGCGAGGTCATGCCGCCGAAGACCACGTACTTCGAGCCGAAGCCGGCAGCGGGCATCTTCCTGCGCCGCTAGGCGGCAGCCGACCCGGGCAAGGTCGCCGGGGTTTCGAGACGGTCGCAGAGCGACCTCCTCAACCACCGGAGCCACGCGCACACCACCGCTGGCGGTTGAGGAAGGCGCGCCAGCGCCTGTCTCGAAACCACCGGATAGCTGGTGGTTGAGGAAGGCGCGCCAGCGCCTGTCTCGAAACCACCGGAGCCACCGCGCACACCACCGCTGGTGGTCGAGACGGTCGCAGAGCGACCTCCTCAGCCACCGGGCCACACCTACGCGTCGAGCCGCGCCAGCTCCTGGTCGACCACGGCCGGGTCGAGCTTGGTGAAGACCGGGGTGGGTTGCTCGACCTTCGTTCCCACCGGCACCGGGCGACTCTCCCAGCGCGGCGTCCCGGAGTAGTCACCGGTGATGATCGGGTACACGTGCAGGCCCGCGCCCGCCTCGGGGTCGAGGTCCTCGACGTACTCGGTCCTGGGCATGGGCATGAACTCGCCCTCACCCCCGAACGCGCGCCACACGTCGTTGGCCGAGAACGGCAGGAACGGCGACAGCATCGTGTTGCAGTCGAGCACGCACTGGGCCGCGACATGGAGCACCGTCGCGAGTCGCTCGCGCTGCGACTCGTCCTTCATCTTGTAGGGCTCGGTGACGGTGAGGTACTTGTTCACCTCCCCGACCACCCGCATCGCCTCCGCGATGCCGTTGCGCAGGCGCTGGCGGCCGATCAGGGCACCGACGGTGTCGAACCCGTTCCGTACGACGTCGAGCACCGCCTCGTCCACCGGCTCGAGCGCCCCGGCGGTCGGGATCTCCCCGAAGTTCTTGGCGATCATCGTGGCCGTGCGGTTGACCAGGTTGCCCCAGCCGGCGACCAGCTCGGAGTTCGTGCGCAGCACGAAGTCCGCCCACGTGAAGTCGGCGTCCGACGTCTCCGGGCCGGCCGCGCAGATGTAGTAGCGCAGCGCGTCGGCCTGGTAGCGCGCCAGCATGTCTCCGACCAGGATCACGTGGCCGCGGCTGGTCGAGAACTGCTTGCTCTCCATCGTCATGAACTCGCTGGAGACCACCTCGGTCGGGAGCTGCAGGTCGCCGTACAGCCCCGGCTCGCCACCGAGCGCGCCCTTCCCGTCGTACGCGAGCAGCTCGGCCGGCCAGATGACCGAGTGGAAGACGATGTTGTCCTTGCCCATGAAGTAGTAGGACAGCGCCTCGGGGTCGTTCCACCACTCGCGCCACCGCTCGGGCTCGCCGAGGCGGCGCGCCCACTCGATCGAGGCGGACAGGTAGCCGATCACCGCGTCGAACCACACGTACAGCCGCTTCGTCGGGTTGTCGCGCCAGCCGTCGAGAGGGATCGGGATGCCCCAGTCGATGTCGCGGGTCATCGCCCGCGGCTTCAGGTCCTCGATCACGTTCAGCGAGAACTTGATGACGTTCGGCCGCCAGGTACCGCCGGCCTCTCGCCCCTTGAGGTACGTCGTCAGCGCGTCGGCGAGCTCCGGCAGGTCGAGGAAGAAGTGCTGGGTCTCGACGAACTCCGGCGTCTCCCCGTTGATCTTGCTGCGCGGGTTGATCAGGTCGGTCGGGTCGAGCTGGTTGCCGCAGTTGTCGCACTGGTCGCCGCGCGCCTCGCCGTACCCGCAGATCGGGCAGGTGCCCTCGATGTAGCGGTCGGGCAGGGTGCGCCCGGTGGACGGGCTGACCGCGCCCTTCGTGGTGCGCTCGACCATGTACCCGTTGCGGTGGACCGTGGTGAACAGCTCCTGGACCACCTGGTAGTGGTTGCCCGTCGTCGTGCGCGTGAACAGGTCGTAGGACAGACCGAGGTCGACCAGGTCCTGCACGATCACGGCGTTGTTCTTGTCCGCGAGGTCCTTGGCGCTCACTCCGGCCGCGTCGGCTGCGACCAGGATCGGCGTTCCGTGCTCGTCGGTGCCCGACACCATCAGGACGTTGTGGCCGGCCATCCGCATGTACCTGCTGAACACGTCGGAGGGCACGCCGAAACCGGCCACGTGGCCGATGTGGCGCGGGCCGTTGGCATACGGCCAGGCGACGGCGGACAGGACATGCGTCATGCCAAGAAGCCTAGTGAGGGGACGCGAGTGCTTTTCCCAGGGCCGGACCGGCGGGCCGGCCCTCGTCCCCTCGGACCGGGCTGCTCGCTTCAGCTGAAGTCGAGCTTGTGGGTGCGGGTGCGCTTGATCTCGTAGAAGTACGGGAAGTCGGCCACCGCGATCGTGCCGTCCCACAGCCGACCCGCGTCCTCGCCCCGCGGGATCGAGGAGATCACGGGGCCGAAGAAGGCGGTGCCGTTGAACGCGATGGTCGGGGTCCCGACCTCGTTGCCGACCAGGTCGATGGCGCCCTGGTGCGACTTCTCGAGCGCCTCGTCGTACGACGAGTCCTCCATCGCGTCGGCGAGGTCCAGGGGAAGGCCGGCCTCCGACAGGGATGCCTCCACGAAGTCCCGGTCGATCTCGGGCCGCTCCGCACCCTCCGGCCGGTTCTGGTGGAGGCGGCTGCCGAACGCCGTGTACAGCGGCAGCAGGGCCTCCGACCCCTCACGCTGCTCGGTGGCGATCAGAACGCGTCCCAGCGGCAGACCACGGTCGATCCCCTTCTTGTAGTCCTCCGACAAACCCTCACGGTCCTTGTTCAGGAAGTACAGGCTCATCACGTGCCAGTCGACGTGGATCTTGCGCACCTGCTCGACCTCGAGGATCCAGCGGGAGGTGATCCAGGCGAAGGGACACAGCGGGTCGAACCAGAAGTCGGCGGTGTCGAGGCGGGTCGGGGTGGTGTCCGAGGTGGGGGTCATGTAGGCGGTAACCGGTGGCCTTCGACAACTTATTCCGGGTGATCGTCATACAAATGTGTCCGATTCCGATTGCGAGGTCATTCGGGGTCAGTGCGAGGATCGCTCCATGCCTGGTACCAACCTCACCCGGGAAGAGGCCGCTACCCGCGCCGCTCTCCTCGACGTCACGTCGTACACCATCGACCTGGACCTGACGACGGGCGACAAGACCTTCGCCTCCACGACGACGCTCCGCTTCACCTGCCGCGAAGCCGGAGCGGAGACCTTCGCCGACCTGGTCGGCGCGACCATCCACGAGCTGACTCTGAACGAGCGCAGCCTCGACCCGGCCGACGTGTACGCCGACAGCCGCATCCGGCTGACGGATCTCGCGGCGGACAACGAGCTGGTCGTCCGCGCCGACTGCACGTACTCCCGATCCGGCGAGGGCCTGCACCGGTTCGTCGACCCGGTGGACGACCGCGTGTACCTCTACACGCAGTTCGAGGTGCCCGACGCCCGCCGCGTCTTCACGACGTTCGAGCAGCCGGACCTCAAGTCGGTCTACACCTGGACGGTCGTCGCCCCGGAGAGCTGGAAGGTCGTCTCGAACGCGCCGACCCCCATCCCCGAGACGATCGGCGACGGGCGAGCGCGCTGGAGCTTCCCCGAGTCGAAGCGCATGTCGACGTACGTCACCGCACTCATCGCCGGCGAGTACCACGAGCACCTCGACTCCTACGAGGGCAAGAACGGCCCGATCTCCCTCGGCCACTACTGCCGCCAGGCCCTGGTCGAGCACCTCGACACCGACGAGCTGCTGCTGCTCACCAAGCAGGGCTTCGAGTTCTTCGAGGAGGAGTTCGACTTCCCCTACCCGTTCGAGAAGTACGACCAGCTGTACGTGCCGGAGTACAACTCCGGTGCCATGGAGAACGCCGGCGCGATCACCCTGCGCGACGAGTACCTGCCGCGGAGCCGGCAGGACGCCGCCTTCTACGAGTTCCGCTGCTCGGTGATCCTGCACGAGATGGCGCACATGTGGTTCGGCGACCTCGTCACGATGCGCTGGTGGGACGACCTGTGGCTGAACGAGTCGTTCGCCGAGTGGGCCTGCTACCACGCGGCCGTGGAGAACACGGCGTACACGGAGTCCTGGACCGGGTTCACCAACGCACGCAAGAACTGGGCGCTGCGCCAGGACCAGCTCCCCTCGACCCACCCCATCGCGGCGGACAACTACGACCTGCGCGCGGTCGAGGTGAACTTCGACGGCATCACCTACGCCAAGGGCGCCTCGGTGCTCAAGCAGCTGGTCGCCTGGGTCGGCATCGACGAGTTCATGCAGGGGCTGCAGCAGTACTTCAAGGACCACGCGTATGCCAACGCCGAGTTCGTCGACCTGCTGACCGCGCTCGAGAAGTCCTCCGGCCGAGAGCTCGACGCCTGGGCGAAGGAGTGGCTGCAGACCAGCGGCGTGAACACGCTGTCGCCGGAGTTCGAGCTGAGCCCCGACGGCAGCTACGCATCCTTCGGCGTCCGCCAGGCCGCGGCCGGCGAGAACCCGACGCTGCGCCGGCACCGCCTCGGCATCGGTCTGTACGACGAGGAGGGCGGGCACCTCGTGCGTCGCCGCCATTTCGAGATCGACATCGAAGGCGAGCTCACCTCCATCGACGAGCTCGTGGGCGAGCGGCAGCCCGACCTGCTGCTCCTCAACGACGGCGACCTGACCTACGCGAAGATCCGGCTCGACGAGCGCTCGTTGTCGACGGTCGTGCACGGACTCCGCAAGCTCGACGACTCCCTCGCCCGGGCCCTCTGCTGGGGCGCGACGTGGGACATGACCCGCGACGGGGAGATGGCGGCGTCCGACTACGTCACGCTCGTCCTGCAGAACATCGGAAGTGAGACCGACTCGTTCGGCATCCGGGCCATCCCGAACTACGCCTCGATCGCGGTCAATCTGTACTCCGACCCGGCGAAGCGCCCGGAGCTGCGCGCCGGCTGGGAGGCGGGCCTGCACGACCTGCTCCACGGCGCCGAGCCCGGCAGCAACTCACAGCTGATCTTCGCTCGGCTGTACGCCGCCGCGCTGGTCAGCGACGAGGGCAAGGCGGAGGTCGCCGGGCTGCTCGACGGCAGCGTTACCCTGGCGGGTCTCGACATCGACACCGACCTGCGCTGGGTGCTGCTGGTCGGGCTGGCGAAGGTCGGCGCGGCCGGTGACGCGGAGATCGACGCCGAGCTCGCCCGTGACCGCACCATCTCCGGCCAGGAGAACGCCGCGGCGGCCCGCGCCTCGCGCCCGGACCCCGAGGCGAAGGCCGCGGCGTGGAGCGAGCTGGTGGCGAACCCCGATATCCCCAACGAGACCCACCGCTCGATCGCGAGCACGTTCATGCGGTACGGCCAGGAGGAGCTGCTCGCGCCGTACCTCGAGAAGTACCTCGCGGCCGCCGACACCGCCTGGGAGGAGCTCGGCACCCACATGGCCTCGAACCTGCTCGAGGACGCGTTCCCCCTCCCGTTGGGCAGCCCGGAGCTGGTCGAGCGTGTGGATCGCTGGCTCGAGGAGTCACCGGCCACGCCGGCCGCGAAGCGCTACGTGCGCGAGGGCCGGGCGGACGTCGTCAGGGCACTCGCCGCACGGGCGCGCGACGCGCAAGGCTGATCCGGCCCCCGAGGCTCGCGGCGAGGTTCGCGCGGCCGTCCGCTCAGGCCTGTGCGTGCAGGGTGCGCGGCGCGCGGGACGACATCGCGAGCATGCTGACGCCCCGGCGAAGGCCGCTCACCAGGTCTCCGGTGGCGAACACGCTCTCCATCTCGAGGACGGCCAGGGCGACCTCGCGGTCGCTCAGCACGCGGCGTACCTCGGCGCCGGTGACCACCTCGATCACGTGGGCGTGGGGGTCGACCATGACGAGCACACTCCGAGCCGGAGTCGACAGCGCCGCGTGCAGGCGCTCGGCGTACTGGCGAGGGTCGCCCTCGGCAGCCCCGACGAACACCGAGAACTCGAACCGAGAGACCTGTTCGGCCGCGCGGATCGCCTGGTCCAGCGCGACCCGCTGGGCAGCCGTGAACTCACCTGACATCTCGATCACCCGTCGTCACCAGGTGCCACCGGCGCCGCCGGTCTCACGGTCCGAGTCAGCCTCCGCGTCACCGGAGGCCCTCGTCGAGGCCGCCTCCAGCTGAGCGGTGTCGCGACGGCCGCCGAACCACTCGTCATCGGTCCGCGCCCCGGCCGGCGCCACCGACTCGCCGCGCACCACGCCGGGCAGGTAGACGGCCAGCAGGATCGCGATGGTGATGAGCAGCGGGATGCCGATGAAGACCAGCAGGAAGTTGAGCACGGGGACCGGCTGCGGGTTGCTCCAGCCGTCGGGGATGTCCGCAGCGGCCGGGCCGGCGTAGGCGAGGACGAGGATCGTGGCGCATCCCACAGCGAGCGCAGCCCTGCGAAGGGCCTGGGAGGTCGGAGTCACGGCTTGAGGATACTGGTCGCCATGTCCGCAGTACTCGCCGTCATCAACCACGAGCAGTGGGTGAACCTCGGGAACCTGCTGGCTCGCAAGGCTGGGGCGCTGGCCATCCTCGTGGCGGTCGGGCTCATCGTGCAGTTCATCCTCCACCGGCTGATCGACAAGCTGGTCAGCAAGGCGGAGGCCGGCGTCCTCCCCGACCGGCTCTCCCAGGCTGCGTTCGGCCGCTCTCCCGAGACCCCTCCGCCCGGATCCACGCGTCGCGTGCAACGGGCCAAGACACTCGGCACCCTCCTCAAGAGCATCACCTCGGGCGTGATCGTCGCGATCGTCCTGACCATGATGCTCAGCGAGATCGGGCTGAACATCGGTCCGATCATCGCCAGCGCCGGCATCGTCGGCGTCGCGCTCGGCTTCGGCTCCCAGACACTGGTCAAGGACTTCCTGTCCGGGATCTTCCTGCTCTTCGAGGACCAGTACGGCGTCGGAGACGTCGTCGACATGGGTGAAGGTCTGTCCGGCACCGTGGAGGGGGTGAGCCTCCGCGTCACCCGGCTCCGCGACACCAACGGCACCGTCTGGTACGTGCGCAACGGCGAGCTCTACCGGGTCGGCAACATGAGCCAGAACTGGGCCCGCGCCGTGCTGGACGTCCAGGTCAGTGCGCGCGAGGACATCGCCCGAGTACGCCGCGTCCTCGCCGACGTGATCCACGAGGTCTGGCAGGACGACGACTTCAACGGAGTCATCATCGAGGAGCCGGAGATCTGGGGCATCGAGGCGATCACTCCGGACGCGATCACGCTCCGCGTGACGCTCAAGACGGCCCCGATGGAGCAGTGGCGGGTCGCCCGGGTGCTCCGCGAGCGGATCAAGGCACGTTTCGACCACGAGGGCATCCAGGCGCCCTACCCCACGTCGTACGTGATGAACCGGACCCCCGGCGATCCCGAGGCGGCCATGGTGGCCAACGCGAAGGCCGAGGACTCGTGACCGAGCCCGTGCCCGAGAATGACGGCGTGACGACCACGTTCTACGACGAGATCGGCGGCGAGGAGACGTTCACCCGCATCGTCGCCGCTTTCTACCGCGGCGTGGCGGACGACCCGTACCTGCGCGCGATCTACCCCGAGGAGGACCTCGGTCCGGCAGAGGAGCGCTTCCGGCTGTTCCTCATGCAGTACTGGGGCGGGCCCACGACGTACTCCGAGCGGCGCGGACACCCGCGCCTCCGGATGAGGCACGCGCCGTTCGCCGTCACGCCGAAGGCCAAGGAGCACTGGCTGCGACACTTCCGGGACGCGCTCGACGAGGTGGCCCTGCCGCCCGAGCAGGACGCCCAGTTCTGGGACTACGTCACCCACGCCGCGCAGTTCATGGTGAATTCTTTCGACGAGACGTAACTATGCAGGTCAGCGCGTGAATCGACCACCTGCTCCGGGCCCGATGTAGCACCGATGTAGCACGCGAATGCGTCGTCGACCGTGTTCCGGGTCCGCTCGTCGCTCGACGGCATGAGATGGGTGTAGGTCCGGAGGGTGAATCCAGCGTCGGTGTGCGGCGACATCGCCATCGCGTTCGAGGAACCATCCCGATCCAGGCGCGTCTCGGACCGCCGCGAAAGCAGCACGTTCATGCAGCCGCGTGAGGGCCTGCATCATTCCGCAGGGAGCTAGTCTGGCGCCGTCGCACTCACATGCTCATGAGCGGTCGCGGTCCCCTGCCAATCCGGACTCATGGGGCGCGGCAGGGGGCGCAAGCCGAGGCCCCACGGCTCTATTGATCAGGGCTTCTGCCGCTGAAATCCAGACCCCTTGGGGGGGTGGCTGCGCAGGAACGCCGGTGCAACACTCGAAAGCACCTTGGTTGATCGGTTCAGCGGACTCGGGGCAGGGACCCGAGACCTCGAGTCGAGTCCGGGGAGGAAGTCATGAAGTGGCATGTGGCGGGCCTCATCGCGGGGGCCTTTCGCGGGAGCATTGCCACTGTGCAGCGGTTCAGTCCGGCGTGCATGTTGTGTCGGCCGACCGGGGGGCGGATGTGACTGCTCGAAGGCGTCGTACCAGGCAGAAGTCGGTCCGGTCGCGCGGGTCTCGGGCCAAGGCGCTGCGTCGCCGCGCGCGTGCTGCTGGGGCGAGACGGACTGCTGGGGCCGCGGCTGCCGCTGCAGTCGGGTTGGCCGCCGGCGGCCTCAGTGGCACCGTCTCGATCGCGGCAGCTGCGGTCCCAACCCAAGTCTCTGGGACAGTTGAGATTGCCGGTGGGACGTGCGATCCACACACGCCAGGCAGCCGGCCCCACGATTTCGCCGTTCTGGGGGGATCGGTGTTCTTCACGGCCGACGACGGCGTCCACGGCCAGGAGCTGTGGAAGTCGGACGGAACCAAGGCGGGCACGGTCCTGGTCAAGGACATCCTTCCCGGCAGCGACACGGGTGGCTACGGGCCCTCCTCCCTGACGACCGTGGGCGGGACGCTGTTCTTCACGGCCGACGACGGCGCCCACGGCAAGGAGCTGTGGAAGTCGGACGGCACCAAGGCGGGCACGGTCCTGGTCAAAGACATCCACCCCGGCCGCCACAACTACGCGCCCTACTCCCTGACCGCCGTGGGCGGGACCCTGTTCTTCACGGCCGACGACGGCGTCCACGGCCGGGAGCTGTGGAAGTCGGACGGCACCAAGGCGGGCACGGTCCTGGTCAAAGACATCCGCCCCGGAAGCGGCGACTACTACGACGCGCCGTCCTACCTGACAGGCGTGCAAGGGACCTTGTTCTTCACTTCCGGTGACGGCGTCCACGGCGAGGAGCTGTGGAGGTCGGACGGCACGGAGGCCGGCACGGTCATGGTGAAGGACATCAACCCCGGTGACTACGACAGCCAGCCCTCTTCACTGACCGGCCTGGAAGGGGCGTTGTTCTTCACCGCAAGGGACGGCGTCCACGGCCGCGAGCTGTGGAGGTCGGACGGGACCGACGCGGGCACGGTCCTGGTGAAGGACATCAACCCCGGCGCTCAGTACGCCCGCGGGCCCGCGTTCTTGAACACCGTGGATGGGAGCTTGTTCTTCACCGCCGACGACGGCGTCCACGGCCAAGAGCTGTGGACATCGAACGGCGCCGAGGCGGGCACGGTCCTGGTCAAGGACATCAACCCCGCCGATGGCGGCTACTACCAAGCGCCCTACGCCCTGACCGGCGCGG
>DATBDF010000086.1:0-1958 GCA_036270075.1 Nocardioides sp. | reverse complement strand
TGGCCCAAGAGGCGATCGACATGGGCGCCGCCGCCCTCCTCGTGGCGTCGGGCTGCCCACCCGCCCACTCCCCCAGCCACGTCGGCCTCGACCCGGTGTGGGCGGCGGCGAGCGAGGCCCACGTGCCGGTCGTGTTCCACGTCGGCGGTACCGGCGACCTCATCGACCCTGGCTACTTCCGCAACGGCCTCCCCGTGCCCCCCGACTTCCACGGCGGCGAGGAGAACTTCCGCTCGGTCGACTACATGGGCATCCCCGGCCCGCCCGCGCAGACGCTCGCCACGATGATCTTCGACGGGGTCCTGGAGCGGTTCCCCGAGCTGCGCATCGGCGTCATCGAGCAGGGGGCGATCTGGGTGCCGTCCTGGGTGCGCCAGATGGAGTCGGCGTTCGAGGCGTTCGTGAAGCACGAGGAACGGCTGCGCGCCCTGTCGCTGCGGCCGAGCGAGTACGTGCGGCGCCAGGTCCGGTTCACGCCGTACCCCACCGAGGACGTCGGCTGGATCATCGAGCAGGCCGGCCCCGGGGTGTGCCTGTTCTCGTCCGACTTCCCCCACGTCGAAGGCGGCCGCCGTCCGGTCGAGCGGTTCGAGGCGTCGCTCGGGGACGCGGACGAGCAGATCCGCGACGCGTTCTACCGCGACAACTTCCTCGACCTCATGGGCGCCGCGGGCGCCACGCTCGCGCGGTAGCTACCGGTACGACGCAGGGTCGGGTTCCGCGCCCGAGTCCTCGGCTTCCATGTACCGCCAGACCTGGGGCTGCGAGCCGTCCATGTCCGTGAACCCGTAGGCGTCGGCGAGGTCGCCCGACGTGACCGACCGCTGGTTCCAGCGCGCCCGGTCGGGATCGACCGCGAGCGCGGTGACCGCGCGCCCGACGTAGCGCGGCGACTCCGAGACCGCGAAGCCCGGTGGCGCGCCCCCACCGGCGACGGTGTCACGCCAGGTCGCCTCGGTCGTGCCGAAGGCCTCGAGCATCATCTCGGAGCGGAGCCAGCCCGGCGTGATCGCGACAGCCGTACCGCCGACTGCCGCGAGCTCGTGGCCCTGGGAGTACGCGAGCCGGTTCACCGCGACCTTGGCCAGGTCGTAGAAGACCGAGATCCGGTAGTGCGACGCGTTGTAGGCCGTCGTCCCGTCGGTCACCTCGACGACCAGGCCGCCGGGCGCGTCGACCATCAGCGGCAGGAGGTAGCGCGACGTGACCAGGTGGGTGTCGATCGCGAGCCGCAGGATGCGCAGGCCGTCGTCGAGGTCCAGCTCCCAGATCGGCGTGTTCCACTGCGGCGGACCACCCTTGAGCACCTCGCCACCCCAGATGTCGTTCACGAGCACGTCGAGGTGGCCGTGCTCGGCGCGGATCCGGTCGGCGAGGTCCCGCACCTGGTCCGGCACGAGGTGGTCGACCGCGACCGCGACGCCGGTACCGCCGAGCCCGGTGACCAGCTCCGCGGTCTCCTCGATGGTCTCGGTGCGGTCGTAGTCCGAGTGCCTGGACCCGTCGGCCCGGGTCGTGCGACCGGTGCAGACGACGGTCGCCCCGGCCTCGCCCAACGCGGCGGCGATGCCGCGCCCCGCACCCCTGGTGGCGCCGGCCACGACGGCGACCCGGCCCCGGAGCGCGTCGGGGTCCGGCGACCAGCTCATCGCCCCAGGATGCTCGCCGACCCCTTCCTCATGCCAGCGCCACCCGTCCCCATCCACGTTTCGGTGCGGGTGACGCCCCCTCGCGGGGGTCCGAGTTGCACCGAAACGAGGGCGGGACGAGAAATTGCTCGGCGGGACGTCGAGAAGCGCGGGGCAGGCGCGACATCCGGGTGAGCGGCGCCACCGGGGCGCCGGATCGGGAAGGATGAAGCGATGCGATTCATGCTGCTGCAGAACTACGGCGAGGTCGAGTCCGAGTGCCCCCCGATGGACCAGTGGACGCCCGAGGAGATCCAGGCGCACATCGAG
>DATBDF010000085.1:0-26386 GCA_036270075.1 Nocardioides sp. | reverse complement strand
GGAAGGGGCACGCAGACGTCGTCGCGGCACGCACCCTCGGGTTTGACCTCCCAGCCCGAGAGCCGGTGGAGCTCGTCGGGGCTGAGGGCGAGTCGGTCTGTCAGCACCTGCCAACCCTAGAGCGTCGAGGGGGCTGTCGGGTCAGCGCTTCACGCCAAGGGTCACCGGCTTCGAGACGGTGGCGAAGAAGTCGTTGCCCTTGTCGTCGACCACCACGAAGGCGGGGAAGTCCTCGACCTCGATGCGCCACACGGCCTCCATGCCGAGCTCGGGGTACTCGAGCACCTCGACCTTGCGGATGCACTCCTTGGCGAGGCGGGCGGCCGGACCGCCGACCGAGCCGAGGTAGAAGCCGCCGTGGGCGGCGCAGGCCTCGGTCACGGCCTTGGACCGGTTGCCCTTCGCGAGCATCACCAGGGACCCCCCGGCGGCCTGGAACTGCTCGACGTACGAGTCCATCCGGCCGGCCGTGGTCGGGCCGAACGACCCGGAGGCGTAGCCCTCGGGTGTCTTCGCGGGACCGGCGTAGTAGACCCCGTGGTCACGGAGGTACGCCGGCATCGCCTCTCCGGCATCGAGCCGTTCCTTGATCTTCGCGTGGGCGATGTCGCGGGCGACGACGAGCGGACCGGTCAACGAGAGCCGGGTCTTCACCGGGTGCAGAGCCAGCTCCGCCAGGATCTCCGGCATCGGCCGGTTCAGGTCGATCCGCACCACGTCGGCCTCGTCCGACGGCTGCGTGGCCGTGGACGCCGGCAGGTACTTCGCCGGGTCGGTCTCGAGCTGCTCGAGGAAGACACCTTCGGCCGTGATCCTGCCCAGCGCCTGCCGGTCGGCCGAGCACGAGACGGCGATCGCCACCGGGCACGAGGCACCGTGGCGGGGGAGTCGCACCACCCGCACGTCGTGACAGAAGTACTTGCCGCCGAACTGCGCGCCGATACCGAAACCTTGAGTGAGCTTGAAGACCTCTTCCTCGAGGTCCAGGTCGCGAAACCCGTGTGCAGACAGGGATCCCGACGTCGGCAGGTGGTCGAGGTAGTGGGCCGAAGCGTACTTGGCGGTCTTCAGCGCGAACTCCGCAGAGGTACCGCCGATCACGACCGCGAGGTGGTAGGGCGGACACGCGGCGGTGCCGAGCGAGCGGATCTTCTCGTCGAGGAACGAGAGCATCCGCTTCGGGTTCAAGACGGCCTTGGTCTCCTGGAACAGGAACGACTTGTTCGCCGATCCACCGCCCTTGGCCATGAACAGGAACTTGTACTCCGGCACGCCGGCGTGATCGGGCGTCGAGTACAGCTCGATCTGCGCCGGGAGGTTCGTGCCGGTGTTCTTCTCGTCCCACATCGTGAGGGGCGCGAGCTGCGAGTAGCGAAGGTTGAGCTTCGTGTACGCGTCGTAGACGCCGCGGCTGATCGCCTCACCATCGTCGGCGCCGGTGAGGACACCCTCGGACTTCTTGCCCATCACGATCGCGGTGCCCGTGTCCTGGCACATCGGGAGCACGCCACCGGCGGAGATGTTGACGTTCTTCAGCAGGTCGAGGGCCACGAACCGGTCGTTGCCGCTCGACTCCGGGTCGTCGATGATCCGCCGCAGCTGCGCCAGGTGCGCGGGGCGCAGGTAGTGCGCGATGTCGTGCATCGCCTCGGCGGTGAGCCGGCGGATCGCCTCGGCCGAGACCCGGAGGAGCATCCGCCCGCCGGCCTCGAACGTCTCGACCCCGTCCGTGGTCACCACTCGGTACGGCGTGTCGTCCGGGCCGGTCGGCAGGAGGTCCGCGTAGCGGAACTCGGGCTGGGAAGCGTCGCTCACGAAGCAGCAGGCTAGTCGCCGGAACTCACCCGTCGGTCAGGGGCCGAGTCCACCCCGCGGGGCCGCCCGCCGCGCCGACGCGGTCGTGCCACACTGCACCCGTGACGACGGCGCCGCGCAAGGGGAACCGAGCGCGCCCGGCTCCGACGCTGGAGGAGGTGGCCGCGCACGCGGGTGTCTCCCGGGCGACCGCGAGCCGGGTGCTCCGCGGCGACGCGAAGGTGAGTGAGCGGGCGCGCGAGGTCGTGCTCGCGGCTGCCCAGGAGATCTCCTACGTCCCCAACCTCGCGGCCCGGACGCTGGTCACCGGTCGCAGCGAGTCGGTCGCGTTCCTCGTCGAGGAGAGCGAGGAGCGGATGTTCTCCGACCCGTTCTTCCTCGGCACGCTGCGCAGCGCCCAGGAGGCCGTGGCCGAGGCCGGCCTGCAGCTGGTGTTCACCGTGATGTCGCGACCGGAGGACCAGGACCGGTTCCTGGCCTACGCCGCCGGCGGCCACGTGGACGGCGTCCTGCTGCTGTCGCTCCACGGCCGGGACCAGCTCCCGCAACGACTCGAGTCCTTGGGGGTGCCGACGGTCCTGAGCGGTCGGCCCCTCAGCGGCGGTCGGCGGCTCTGGTACGTCGACTCGGACAACGTGGGCGGCGGCGAGCTGGCGACCACCTACCTGCTCCGGTCGGGGCGTGCGCACGTCGCGACGGTCGCCGGGCCTCTCGACATGTGCGCAGGTCAGGACCGACTCGCCGGCTACCGATCGGCCGTCGAGGCGTCGGGCGGCCACTACGACGACAGCCTGGTGTCGGTGGGCGACTTCACCGTCGTCGGGGGGTACGAGGCGACGCAGCACCTGCTCGAGCGTCGTCCCGACGTCGACGCGATCTTCGCCGCCTCGGACCTGGCGGCGTTCGGGGTGGTCCGGGCTCTTCGTGAGAACGGCCGACGCGTGGGCGACGACGTCGCGGTGATCGGCTTCGACGACATCCCGGCGGCGGCGGAGCAGCAGCCTCCGCTGTCCACCGTGAAGCAGCCGATCGCTGCGCTCGGTACGGCGATGACCCGCCTGCTCCTGGACCGGATCGACGGCAGGCAGGGCCTGCATCGGCGCACCGTCCTGCCGGTCGAGCTGGTGCTCCGCGAGACCGCGTGACTCCGGCAGCGGTCACCCCGACACGCCGACTCGGCTCTTGACACGGTGACCGCCGTCACCTCATAGTGGCCGCCAAGCGTTCGTGAGAGCGCTCTCACAGCCGGGCCGGATCTGGTCCGGACCGCCCCACAGGAGGACCTCATGTCCCGAAGCTCCACGCGTCGCCACGGCGCGGCCCTGCTGGCGGTCGTCGCGATCGGCGCTTTCGCGCTGGCCGGGTGCGGCGGCAACAGCTCGTCGGACGCGGACGCCGCAGCGGCGGACGCCGGTCCGTGCGGCACCACCGACGACACGACGCTGACCGTCGGTCTGTTCGGCACGTTCGGCTTCAAGGAGGCGGGTCTGTGGGACGCCTACCACAAGAAGTGCCCCAACATCACGATCAAGGAGGACGTGGTCGAGCAGTCAGCGGACTACTGGACGCGGCTCAAGACCCGGCTCGCCTCCGGCAGCGGCCTGGCCGACGTCCAGGCGATCGAGATCGGCTTCGTGTCTGACGTCGTGCAGAACCACGCCGACGAGTTCGTGAACTGGAACGACGTGCCGAACGCCGCCGCGGACAAGGCGGAGTTCTACCCGTGGAAGTGGCAGCAGGCCTCCAGCGCGGACGGCACGACCACGGTCGGCCTCGGCACCGACATCGGCCCCGAGGCGATCTGCTACCGACGCGACCTGCTGAAGCAGGCCGGACTGCCCTCCGACCCGGCGACGCTGGCGCAGAAGTGGAGCACGTGGGACGACTTCATCGACTTCGGCAAGCAGTACGAGGCATCGTCGAGCAAGCCGGCCGGGTCGCACTTCGTCGACAGCGCGGCGAGCATCTTCTCGACCGCCGTCTACCAAGGTGACGAGGCGTACGCGAACGCCGACGGCGACACCGACGTCGAGAACAGCGACGGCGTGCAGAACGCCTGGAAGTACGCCACCACCGCGGCCCAGGCCGGCATCACGGCGGGCCTGGAGCAGTTCTCCGACCCGTGGAACAAGGCGTTCTCCAGCGGCAGCTTCGCCGCACTGGCCTGCCCGACCTGGATGATGGGCTACATCCAGGGCCAGGCCGGGGACGACTACGCCGGCAAGTGGGACATCGCACCGGTCCTGCCCGGAGGCGCGACCAACTGGGGTGGCTCCTGGCTCGGCGTTCCCGAGAAGGCGCCCAACAAGGCGGCCGCGATCGCGCTGGTGGAGTGGCTGTCGGCTCCCGAGCAGCAGGTGACGATGTGGAAGGACGGCGGGCACTTCCCGTCGAACTCCGACGCCGCCGCGGATCCCGGCGTGAGCACCGCCAAGAGTGAGTACTTCAGCAACGCACCCGTGGGCCAGATCTTCAACGACATCTCACAGCAGATGAAGATCCCGCCGATCGGGCTCTACGACACGCAGATCCAGAACGAGTTCACGACGCAGCTGACCAACGTCGAGACGAAGGGCACCTCGCCCGACGACGCCTACAACTCCGCCCTGGACTCGATCAAGCAGATCACGGGCTGACCGTGAGCCGGGCCGCCGTACCCCTGGACCATCGGCGGCCCGGCCCACCACCCGAGCAGCGCGCCGACACCAGGCTGGAGACACGACCCCCCGCCATGGCTTAGGAAGATGCCCATGACCACCTTGTCCCAGCCTCAGCTGCGGTCCGGCGAGGCACAGGTCCCGCTGCAGGCGCCGCGGCGTACCCGGAGCCTCCTCCCGGGAGGGCGGATCGGCTACGCCTACGTCCTGCCGTTCTTCCTGGTCTTCGCCGCCTTCAGCGTCTATCCGTGGATCGCCACGGCGTGGGTCTCGCTCCACGACACCCGCCTGTCGACGTACGACCAGTCGAGCTGGATCGGCCTGGAGAACTACCGCAACCTCTTCACCAACCACTTCTTCTGGAACGCGTTCCGCAACACGATCACGATCGGCATCATCTCCACCGTCCCGCAGCTGTGCATGGCCCTCGGCATCGCCCACCTGCTCAACTACCGGCTCCGTGGCCGGACCTTCTTCCGGGTCGCGATCCTGATGCCCTACGCGACGAGCCTCGCGGCGGCCACGGTGATCTTCGCCGAGCTCTTCGACCCGAAGCTGGGACTCATCAACTGGACGCTGCAGTCGCTGCACCTGCCGGCGGTTGACTGGCAGGGCTCGAAGTGGCCGTCCCAGATCGCCGTCTCGAGCATCGTCACCTGGCGCTGGACCGGCTACAACGCGCTCATCTACCTGGCCGGCATGCAGGCGATCAGCTCCGACCTCTACGAGGCCGCGGCGATGGACGGGGCCGGCCGCTGGGCGCAGTTCCGCCACGTCACGCTGCCCGGTCTGCGGCCGACGATCCTGTTCACGATCGTGGTCTCGACCATCGGTGCTGCCCAGCTCTTCGGCGAGCCGCTGCTGTACCACAACGGGAAGCCGGACGGCGGCACCCAGGGCCAGTACCAGACGCTCGGGCTCCTCATGTACCAGCAGGGCTGGACCTACGACCGTCTCGGTCTCGCATCCGCGACGGCCTGGACGATGTTCCTGATCATCGTGGCGGCGGTCGCCGTCAACGTGCTGATCG
Organism: Nocardioides sp.; assembly: GCA_036270075.1. Classification (GTDB taxonomy): domain Bacteria; phylum Actinomycetota; class Actinomycetes; order Propionibacteriales; family Nocardioidaceae; genus Nocardioides. The sequence continues at coordinate 20,884 of DATBDF010000085.1, read as the reverse complement.
CCCGACGCCGTGACGTGCGCGAGGGCAGTCGCCGGCGCCGGGCCGGCGCCGCCGCGATCGTCGTCGGCATGCCGGAGGTGACCGCCCGATGAGCGCCACCGTGACCCGGACGGTGACCGGTACGACGACCACCACGGCCCGGGGAACCGCGAGCAGCGGGGTCCTCAAGGCGAGCTGGGTGACCTACACGCTGATCGGCCTCGTCACCCTGGTGTCGGTCTTCCCCCTCTACTACACGATCGTGATGGCGTCGCACACCAACGCGGAGATGGCCGCCAGCACACCGCCGTTGCTGCCGAACGCCTCGGTCTTCGACAACGTGAAGAAGGCCCTCGACCTGGCACCCCTCAACCTCGGTCTGGTCAACTCGCTGATCGTCTCCGGGGCCATCACGGCGGGCACGGTGGCCTTCTGCACGCTGGCCGGCTTCGCGTTCGCGAAGCTGCGCTTCCGCGGCGCGAGCATCCTGCTGGCGATCTGCATCGCGACGATGATGGTTCCGCTCCAGATGGGCGTGATCCCGCTCTACATGCTGATGGCGAAGCTCGGGCTCGCGAACCACCTGTCGGCGGTCATCCTGCCCAGCCTCTGCACGGCGTTCGGTGTCTTCTTCATGCGCCAGTACATCGCCAGTGCGGTCCCGGACGAGCTGATCGAGGCGGCGTACATGGACGGCGCCGGACCGCTCCGCGTCCTGTGGTCCGTCGTCGTGCCGGCCGCGCGCCCGGCGATGGCGGTGCTGGGGATGCTGACGTTCCTGATGGCGTGGAACGACTTCTTCTGGCCGATCATCGTGCTCAGCTCGCAGAACCCCACGGTGCAGGTCTCGTTCCAGAGCCTCGCCACCGGCTACGCGCCGCAGCAGTCCATCATCATGGCCGGCACCCTCTACGGCACGGTCCCGGTCCTCGTCGTGTTCGCCCTTCTGGGTAGGCAGATCGTCGGCGGCATCATGCAAGGAGCGGTCAAAGGATGAACGAAGCGACCTTTCCCCCGGACTTCGTCTGGGGCGTGGCGACCTCGGCGTACCAGATCGAAGGTGCGGTGGCCGAGGGCGGCCGCGGCCCCAGCATCTGGGACACGTTCAGCCACACGCCGGGAGCGGTGGACAACGACGACACCGGCGACGTGGCGTGCGACCACTACCACCGGTGGCGCGAGGACATCGACCTGATGGTCGAGCTCGGCATCGCGTCGTACCGCTTCTCGGTGGCCTGGCCCCGGGTGATGCCGGACGGGCGCACGGTGAACCAGGAAGGACTCGACTTCTACCGGCGCCTGGTCGACGGTCTGCTCGACCGGGGCATCCGGCCGCTGATGACCCTGTACCACTGGGACCTGCCGCAGAGCCTCGACGTCGATGACGCCGGTGGGTGGCTGTCCCGCGACCTCCCCGACCGGTTCGTGGACTACGCGCTCGTCCTCGGCAAGGAGCTCGGCGACCGGGTCCGGGCCATCACGACCCTGAACGAGCCCTGGTGCTCGGCGTACCTCGGCTACGCCAGCGGGGAGCACGCACCCGGACGCACCGAGGACGCCCTGGCGTACCGGGCGGCGCACCACCTGAACCTCGCGCACGGCCGAGCCGTCACCGCCCTGCGCGACGTGCTGCCCTCGGACTCGGACGTGTCGGTGGCCCTGAACCTGTTGCAGGTGCAGGCCGCCTCGGACAGTCCGGAGGACGTCGCTGCCGCGAAGCACGCGGACCTGATCGCGAACGGGGTCTTCCTGGACCCGATGTTCGGGGGCGGGTACTCCGAGGAGCTGCGGGCCACGACGGCCGGCCTGACCGACTGGTCCTTCGTCCGGCCCGGGGACGAGGCGGAGATCGGCGTTCCCCTCGACTCCGTCGGGCTGAACTTCTACAACCCGAGCCGGGTCAGCGCGCACCCCGGACCGGCGGGCGGCGCGCCGTTCCCCGGCACCCATCGGGCGTTCTACGCCGACATCCCGGGGCCGCGCACGGTGATGGGGTGGCCGATCGTGCCGTCGGGCCTCACGGACCTGCTGCTGCGGGTGCAGCGCGACGTCGGTCTTCCCATCCACGTCACCGAGAACGGTCTCGGCGCCCATGACGTCGTGGACGGCGGCACCGTCCACGACGAGGACCGCATCGACTACCTGCGCGGTCACCTGGACGCCATCCTGGCCGCACTCCGGCAGGGGGTGGACGTCCGCGGCTACTACGTGTGGACGCTGCTGGACAACTTCGAGTGGGCCTGGGGCTACGACAAGCGCTTCGGCCTGGTGCACGTCGACTTCGCCGACCAACGCCGTACGCTCAAGGACTCGGCGCGTTGGTACGCCGAGGTGATCGCCAAGCACGGCCTGTGAGTGGGATCGTAGAGCCTGACGAGAGGGGTGTTACGTGGCGACGGTGACGTTCAAAGGTGCCCAACGGTGGTACCCGGGCGCCGCTGAGCCCGCGGTCCCAGGTCTGGACCTGGAGATCCGGGACGGCGAGTTCATGGTGCTGGTCGGTCCCTCGGGCTGTGGCAAGTCCACGACCCTGCGGATGCTGGCCGGGCTGGAGCCGGTCGACGAGGGCGGCGTCTTCATCGACGACCGCGACGTGACCGGCGTACCACCGAAGAGTCGCGACATCGCGATGGTCTTCCAGAACTACGCGCTCTACCCGCACATGACCGTCGAGGAGAACATGGGCTTCGCACTGCGGATGGCGAAGATGAAGTCCTCCGAACGCCGCGAGCGGGTGCTGTCCGCGGCCGAGATGCTCGGCCTGACCGACTACCTGGGTCGCCGGCCCCGAGCCCTGTCGGGCGGCCAGCGGCAGCGTGTCGCGATGGGGCGGGCCATCGTGCGCAACCCCGCCGTGTTCTGCATGGACGAGCCGCTGTCGAACCTCGACGCGAAGATGCGCGTGCAGACGCGCGCTGACATCGCGAGGCTGCAGGCAGAGCTCGGGACGACCACGGTGTACGTCACGCACGACCAGGTCGAGGCGATGACCATGGGGCATCGGGTCGCCGTCATGCACGACGGCGAGCTGCAGCAGGTCGACGCGCCGCTGACCCTCTACGACAAGCCCGCCAACCTGTTCGTGGCGGGCTTCATCGGATCGCCGCGGATGAACCTCCTCGAGGCCACGGTGGTCGACGGCAATGCCGTGGTCGGAGACGTCCGGATCCCGGTCCCGCGGGCAGCTGTCGGTGAGACGCGGGGATCGGTGACGATCGGCGTGCGCCCCGAGGCCTTCCGGCTCGTGCCGGCGGATCGGGGTGGCCTACCGATGGAGGTGCTGCTCGTCGAGGAGCTCGGCGCCGACAGCTTCGTGCACGGCTTCGCCGACATCGACGGCGAGCGCCAGCTGCTGATCGTGCGATCGGAGGAGCGCGGGAGCGTCCAGAAGGGCGACGTCGTGCATGCGCTTCCCGACGCCGCGCGGGTCCACGTCTTCGACCCCGAGACGGGAGCCCGGCTCTAGGACCTGTCGGCCGCATGAACCGCTACGCGCTGCTCGTCTCGCCGTCGGCCAACCGGGTCTATGCACGCGCCGCCGCGGCGCTGACCGTGGCCGAGCTCTGCGTTCTCCGGCAGACCGCGCTGGCCGGCCGGCTGGGTGAGGCACACCCGGAGGACGTCGCCGGTGTCGGGTACGTGGTGTTCGACGGCGACTTCGATGCCAGGGCACTGGCCCACGTCGCCAACGTATCCACCGCCTTCGCCCTCTTCGAGCGCACGCCGGACGATACGTTCCGGCCCGTCGAGCTCGACCGCCTCGACTGCTTCGACGACGACCTCCTCACGATCCTGAAGTACCAGGGCAAGACCAACGAGGTGTTCACCAAGCTGCTGCTCAACGTCACGGTCCAGGCCTCCCGGAGCGCGGATCGGATGCTGACCGACCGACTCCGGGTACTCGACCCGCTGTGCGGCCGGGGCACGACGCTCAACCAGGTGCTGATGTACGGCTGGCACGCCTCGGGGCTCGACCGCGACGCGAAGGACTTCGACGCCTACGCCGCGTTCCTGCCGAGGTGGCTCAAGGACAAGCGGCTCAAGCACACCGCGACGACCGCCAAGCTCCGCCGCGACGGCCGGGCCCTGGGCCGCCGCCTCGACGTGGAGCTCGCCACCAGCAAGGAGTCGTGGGCGACGGGCGACACGATCACGGTCTCCGTGGCCCAGGCCGACACCAGGACGACCGGCGAGGTGTTCCGGGCCGGCAGCGTCGACGCGGTCGTCACCGACGCGCCTTACGGCGTGCAGCACGGCAGTCGCGGCGACGACGGGAGCCTGCAGCGTCGCCCGCTCGAGCTCCTGGCCGACGCGATCCCCGGGTGGGTACGGGTCCTGCGGCCCGGCGGAGCCGTCGGCATCGCCGTCAACACGCGCACCTGCCCGCGCAGCGACGCGCTCGTTCTGCTTGCCGAGGCGGGCCTGGAGCCGCGCGACGACGCGGCGTACCGCGGCTTCGAGCATCGGGTCGACCAGGCCATCGTGCGCGACATCGTGGTCGGCACGAAGGCGGTCTAACCTGACCTCATGGACGCGCAGGACCCTTCGCAGCTGCGGATCTCGGACGCCGACCGGCACAAGGTCGCCGAGGTGCTGCGCGAGGCCGCCGGCGAGGGGAGGATCGACTTCGCCGAGCTCGACGAGCGTCTCGACCAGACCTATGCCGCGCGCACCTACGCCGACCTCGTGCCGATCACGCTCGACCTCCCGGTCAAGGGCGCCGAGTCCCTCCCGGCGCAGCCCGCGTCCGCTCCGACGGCGTCATCGGTCGTGCCCGGACCCGCCGAGGAGAAGCACCTGGCCATCCTGAGCGGCCTGGAGCGCAAGGGCGTGTGGGTGGTGCCGCAGCACATGGTCGTCACGTGCTTCATGGGTGGCGCCGACCTCGACCTGCGGCGAGCGCAGTTCGCCGCGCGCGAGGTCGTGCTCACCATCAACGCGGTCATGGGCGGCGCCGACATCAAGGTCAACCCGCACACGCACGTGATCGTGGAGGGCACCGGGATCATGGGCGCGTACAGCGGGCCCTCGGACAAGACCCCTCCGGAGCTGGACGAGAACAGCCCCGTCGTACGCATCCGGGGGTTCGCCCTGATGGGCGGCGTGGACGTGTCACGCCGCCCCGCCCCGGGCTCGTCCGGACCCCGACGCCGGCTCAGGTCTCGGTAGCGGCCTCCTGCTCGCCGGGCGTCTTGGTGGTGTCCTGCTGCTCGGCCACCTTCTCGGTCGAGGTGTCGGCAGGGATGGTCCCGGCGCTCGAGGCGTCGAACGTGAGGTTCTCGCCCGTCGCCGGGTCGAACAGGTGGACCTGTGACCCGTCGACCCAGATCTCGGCCTCGTCGCCCTCCTTGATCCGGCTCGCGCCGTCGAGGGAGACGACGAGCTGCGTGTGCAGCGACTCGCCGTCGAGGTCGCGCTCGAGCTGCAGCAGCTGCTCCTGCACCTCGGGCGGCGCCTCGAACGGGATGTAGGCGTAGGCCTCGTTCCCCAGCCACTCCACGACGTCGACCTGTGCCTTGAACGTCGAGGCGGAGCCCTTCTTGCCCGGCTCCATCACCGTGGCGTCCTCGAAGTGCTCCGGTCGGATGCCGGCCATCAGCAGGCCCTTGCCCTGGGCCTTCTTGGCCTTCTCCTCCGGGATGGCGACCGAGCCGAAGGGCATCTTCACGGAGTTGCCCTCGACCGTCGCCGGCAGGAAGTTCATCGGCGGGCTCCCGATGAAGCCGGCGACGAAGAGGTTGCACGGGTTCGTGTAGAGCTCCCGCGGCGTCGCGAGCTGCTGCAGGACCCCGCGCTTGAGCACCGCGACCCGGTCGCCCAGCGTCATGGCCTCGGTCTGGTCGTGCGTGACGTAGACCGTGGTGATGCCGAGGCGGCGCTGGAGTCGTGCGATCTCGGTGCGCATCTGGCCGCGCAGCTTGGCGTCGAGGTTCGACAGCGGCTCGTCGAACAGGAACGCCTCCGCGTTGCGGACGATGGCACGTCCCATGGCGACGCGCTGGCGCTGGCCACCGGACAGGTTCCCGGGCTTACGCTCGAGGTGCTCGTCGAGCTCCAGCGTCTTGGAAGCCTCGCGCACCTTCCGGTCCACCTCGTCGTTGGACGCTCCGGCCAGCCGCAGGGGGAACGCGATGTTCTCGTACACGGTCAGGTGGGGGTAGAGCGCGTAGTTCTGGAACACCATGGCGAGGTTGCGGTCGCGGGGTGCGAGGTCGTTGACCCGCTTCCCGCCGATGATCATGTCGCCCGAGGTGATGTCCTCGAGCCCGACGATCATCCGCAGCAAGGTGGACTTCCCGCAACCCGACGGGCCGACGAGGATCATGAACACGCCGTCGTCCACGTCGATGGACACGTCGTTCACGGCGGGGAACCCGTCGCCGTACTTCTTGACGATGTTCTTCATCTCGATGGCAGCCATTGGATCAACCCTTCACTGCGCCGGAGGTCAGGCCGGCGACGATTCTGCGCTGGAACAACAGGACGATGACGATGACGGGCACGGTGACGATCACCGAGGCCGCGGCGAGCTGGGAGTACGGCGGGTTGAACGGGTCCGGACCCACGAAGAAGGACATCTGGGCCGGAACCGTGCGGGACGCCGTCGTCGATGTCAGCGAGATGGCGAGCACGAACTCGTTCCACGCGAAGAAGAACGTGAGGATCGCCGCCGTGAAGACACCCGGCGCGGCCAGCGGGACGATCACCTTCCGGAACGCCTGCCACGAGGTGGCACCGTCGACCTGAGCCGCCTGCTCCATCTCCCAGGGGATCTCCCGGAAGAAGGCCGACAGCGTCCAGATCGCCAACGGGAGGGTGAACGACATGTACGGGATGATCAGACCCGGCCAGGTGTTGAACAGCCCCAGGTTGCGCCAGAGGTCGAACAACGGCCCGACGAGTGCCACGACCGGGAACATCGCGATCGCGAGTGCGAGCGACAGCACCAGCCGCTTGCCCTTGAACTCGAGCCGGGCGATGGCGTAGGCCGCCAACGTCGCGAAGATCACGGCCAGCAGCGTCGCGATCAGCGAGATCCCGAACGAGTTGCGCAGTGCCAGCAGGAAGTCGTGACCGGCGGGGTCGTCGTAGTTCAGCAGCGTCTGGTAGTTGTCCCAGGTCGCGTTCTTGGGCAGGAACTGCGGGCTGCCCACGGTCGTCTCCGCGATCGACTTGAACGACAGCGAGATGATCCAGGCGACCGGCAGCAGGCACCAGATCAGGATCACGATGAAGCCGATCCAGTGCAGCGGACCCATCTTCTGACGCATCAGCCTTCACCCCTCGCGGAAGCCAGGTCGACCCGGAACAGCTTGACGATGAGGAACGCCAGCAGCAGCACGGCCAGGAAGAGCAGCACCGAGAGTGCCGACCCCAGACCGAGCTGCATCTGTTCGATGACTTGTCGATAGGTGAGGAACGACGAGGACTCGGTGTCCTGTGCCCCCTTGGTCATGATGTAGATGTTGTCGAAGATGCGGAACGCATCCAGCGCTCGGAAGAGCACCGCCACCATGATCGCGGCCCGCATGTTCGGCAGGATCACCTTGTACAGCCGTTGCCACCAGGTGGCTCCGTCGACCTGCGCGGCCTCCAGCATGTCGTCGGAGACCTGCGAGAGACCGGCCAGCAGCAGGAGAGCCATGAACGGTGTGGTCTTCCAGATCTCGGAGACCATGATCGCGAACATGGCGGGCCAGTGGGACCCGAACCAGTTCGTGTCCGGACTGATCCACGGCAGCCACTTGAACCAGTCGTTGATGAAGCCGTTGTTGATGCTGAAGGCGAACTGCCAGGCGAACGCGGAGACCACGGTGACGATGCCGTAGGGAATCAGGATCGCGGTCCGCATCACGCCGCGCCCGAAGATGATCCGGTGCATCACCATCGCGAACGCGAAGCCGATCACGAGCTCGACCGCCACCGTGACGATCATGATGACGACCGTGTTCCAGGTGTCCTTCCAGAACAACGAGTCCGACAGCACGGTGCCGTAGTTGTCGAGGCCGATGAACTCCTTGGCGTTCGGGTCGGTCAGCCGGTAGCGGAACAACGACAGGTACAGCGCCTCGAACATCGGGTACGCCGTGACCACCAGCATCACGACGACGGCCGGCAGGACGAGCCGGATCCCGAGCCGGTTCTCGGCGGCGGAACGGTCGGTCATGTGGGGACGACCGGAGACCGCCTTGGCGGCAGGAGCTTCGGTGACGGTGGTCATAGCAATGCCTTCCCCTCGAGGACCTGCTGCATGAAGTCGGCGGACTTCTGCGGCGTGTTCTGGTTGACCGAGGCCGGTGGGTGCCACGTGGCCAGCAGGGAGCCGGAGATGTCACTCCAGTACGGCGTGACCGAACGAGGCGCGGCCGCGTTGACGCTCTCCTGGAACAGGCTCAGGAGTTCCGGCGGGTACAGCTTCTGGAGCGGCGGGTACTGGTAGCCCGCCGGGCTCGCCGGCATGTTGCCGGTGAGCTGGGCGTTGATCCCCTGCATGTCCGGAGTCACCAGACAGGCAGCGGCCTGCAGCGCGTCGTCCACGTGGCTCGAGTACTTGCTGACACCGATGCCGATGCCGCCGTACGGGGGCCGGGACGGCATACCTTGGACGGTCTCCGGGTAACGGGCGTAGCCGATGTCCTTGGCGACGTCCGGCTGCGTGGAGTCGTAGTTGTGGTAGATGTACGTCCAGTTCACCATGAACGCCCCGTTGGGCGCGCCGAAGGTCGACCCGGCTGTGCCCTCGTTGGACACCGAGAGGTCCGGGGGAGCGGCGCTCGAGTGTGCGAGCTTCTCGATGACCGCGGCCGCGTCGTCGCCGGCCTTCGAGTTCACGTCGATCGTCGCGTTGACCCCCTTCTCGGCGTCCGAGACGATCTGGCCGCCTGCGCCGGAGATCAGTGCGTTGATCCAGACCGAGTACCCCTCGTACTTGTTGGCCTGGACCGCGACGGTGCCGCCGTTGTCGGCCGCGTCGGTGATGATCTGGTCCCAGGTGACCGGCTGGTTCATGTCGATGCCGGTCTTGTCCGTGAAGGACTTCCGGTACCAGAGCACCTGGGTGTTGGACCAGAACGGGAACGCCACGAGCTGGCCCTTCCAGGTGGCCGCCTCGGTCGCGCCCTTGAAGGACTGCGCCTTGAGCTTCGCCTGCTCGTCCTGCGAGATGGGAGCCAGGAAGCCGGCGTTCGACACCTCCGCCGTGAACGGCGGGTCCAGGCTCATCAGGTCGATGCCCGAGTCGTGAGCAGCCAGCCGTCGGGCGAGCTGGACGCGCTGCTGACTGGCGTCCTGCGGCAGCACCTGGGTGGTGATCGTGTACTGGTCGTTGCTGCATTTCTGGGCGATGGCGTCCTGGCCCCCGCTGTCCGGGTTGATGTACCAGATCAGATTGGGCTTGCCGCCGCCCCCGCCGCAGGCGGTGAGCAGTCCTGCGGCTGTGGCGAGGACGGCCAGCGACCCGACGGCGCGCCGGGATCCACTGGACCGAGCGGAGGGTGAAGCCCCCCGAGATCGCCTGGGGATGTGCATGTGGGCGCTCCCTCCACGAAAGGTGAACTACGTCACTCCTAGTCGCATTCACAGATCTCCGCAAGCCTTGACTGATCCGGAGGCGTGTGCCTCGCGGTTCCGCGGGGAAGTGAAGGCGGGGGGATTGGTTCCCCCCTCGCGCGCGCAGGCGGCATCCCGGCGGGATGTCAGACTCGTGACGCGGTGCGGTGGATCGCGTCGGCGAAGGTCCGGAAGAGCTCGGGCGGAAGGTCGTGACCCATGCCGTCGACCAGCAACAGCTCGGCCCCGGGGACGGCGGCGGCGGTGGCGCGTCCGCCGGAGACGTGCACCATCTTGTCGGCGAGGCCGTGGATCACCAGCGTCGGGACCCGGACCCCGTGCAGCCGCTCGGATCGGTCGGGCTGCGTGAGGATCGCCATCATCTGGCGCAGCGTTCCGCTGGGGTTGATGCCCCGGTCATAGGTCTGGTTCGCGACGTCCCGGGTGTCCTGCTCGGGACGCGGGTAGCCGGGCGAGCCGATCAGCTCCCACATGGCGACGCTGCTGTCGGCGTAGGCCTCCCTGCCCGGTCGCAGCGGTCGCAGCAGGGCCGGGAACAGTCGAGGACTCTGCCAGCCGACGGTACGCCGCCCCGTCGTCGACATGATGCTGGTCAGGGACCGCACGCGTGCCGGCTGCTCCACGGCCATGGTCTGCGCGATCATCCCGCCCATCGACACTCCGACGACGTGAGCCGACTCCAGGCCGAGGTGGTCGAGGAGCGCGAACGCATCGGCGGCCATGTCGGACATCGAGTACGGCGCCCGCACGTGCGCCCCGCTGTAGGCCCGCACCAGCATCGAGCGGGTGACCTTCCCCCGCAGCTTGGTCGACCGCCCCACGTCGCGGTTGTCGAGCGTGATCACGAAGTAGCCGTGCAGCGCCAGCATCGAGCAGAACTCCGGATCCCACCAGATCAGCGGGCTGGCCAGGCCCATCAGCAGCAGCATCGGCTCGTCGCCCGGGTCGCCGAACGTGCGGTAGCACAGCTCGACGCCGGTCGACACCGGTGCGAAGAGCTCGGATGACGACGGGACCTGCGCCGGCTCGTCGCGTGGCGGCGGCGGAGTCTCCGGGGTGACGGACGCTGGACCGGCCATGGATCCAGTGAACCGTATGGTTGCGAAGCGGACACGGTCGGGTGATGTCCCGGACACGGCGTCCGAGACGACGTAACGTCCGATCTCGTGGCCGCCGTCGCCGTCGCCGACTTCCTGCTCCCCGAGGGCTTCGTCGCGCCGGGACGCCGGGCCGTGCTGCGCGAAGCAAGGGTGGTCACCGAGGCCGGACGGCTCGCCTGGTCGGGACTCGGAGTGCGGCTGCGCCGCAGCGCCGCGACGTACGGCGAGGACGTCCCCGGCGACCTCGACCCGGTCGTGCTGGTGCCGGGCTTCCTGGCGGGCGACGCGAGCCTGGCGGCACTCGCGCGGGCGCTGCGTGCCGAGGGCCACCGCACGTACCGCTCCCGCATCCACGCGAACATCGACTGCACCGCTCGGTCCGTCACCCAGCTCGAGACCCGGCTGGAGTCGGTCGTGGCGCGACGCGGTCGGCGGGTCACGGTGGTCGGACACAGCCTGGGCGGCCTGCTCGGGCGCGGTCTCGCCGTACGCCGACCCGACCTCGTCGCCGGTCTGGTGACCCTGGGCAGCCCGATGCTCGCGCCGGGCGCTCATCACGTCGCGCTGACCCGGAGCCTGGACGCCCTCGTGCGGCTGAGCCGGGTCGGCGTACCCGGTCTCATGGCGCAGGAGTGCGTGATGGGGGAGTGCGCGCGCAGCAGCTTCGAGGAGAGCCGTCTCCCACTCCCGCCCGAGGTGTCGTTCACCGCCATCTACTCGCGCCGCGACGGGATCGTGGACTGGCGCGCGTGCATCGACCCGTTGGCGACCGCCGTCGAGGTGCGGTCGTCGCACGTCGGCATGGTGGTCGACCCGGCGGCCATCCGGGCCGTCTGCGGCGTCGTCGCCGCCGGCCCGTCCCTGCGTCGCAGCGCCAGCACTGAGGCCGGTTGAGGGAGCGGACCGGAGGCCCGGTGGCGTGACCGGCTAGAGGCTGTGGATCTTCTCGAACCGGTGCTCGCTGGTGATCAGCCGCACCGTGCCGCTGCGGGAGCGCATCACCAGGGACTGCGAGGTGGCCCCGTGGGCGCGGAAGTGCACGCCCTGCATGAGCTCGCCGTCGGTGATGCCGCTGGCGACGAAGAAGCAGTCTTCCGCGGTCACCAGGTCGTCGGTGGCGAGCACGTGGTCGGGATCGAGGTCGTGGCCGGCGTCGACGGCTCGCTGGCGCTCCGCGTCGTCCTTGGGCCACAGCCGGCCCTGGATGACTCCGCCGATGCACTTCATGGCGCAGGCGGCGATGATGCCCTCCGGCGTCCCGCCGATGCCGAGCAGCAGGTCGATGCCGGTATTCGGCCGGGCCGCCATGATCGCACCGGCGACGTCGCCGTCGGTGATGAACTTGATCCGGGCTCCGGTCGCACGCACCTCGTCGGCCAGCCCCTGGTGGCGCGGGCGGTCGAGCATGACCACCGTGACGTCCTCGGGGCGGGAGCCCTTCGCCTTGGCGACGGCGTGGACGTTCTCCGCGACGGGGGCACGGATGTCGACGGCGGACGCGGCCTCGGGACCGGTCACCAGCTTCTCCATGTAGAAGACGGCGGACGGGTCGTACATCGCACCACGCGGGGCCACGGCCAGCACCGAAACGGCGTTGTTCATGCCCTTCGCCGTCAGCGTCGTGCCGTCGATCGGGTCGACCGCGACGTCGCACTCAGGACCGCTGCCGTCGCCCACCTCCTCGCCGTTGTAGAGCATCGGCGCGTTGTCCTTCTCACCCTCGCCGATGACGACGACGCCGCGCATCTGGACCGTCGCGATCATCTTCCGCATCGCGTCGACGGCGACGCCGTCGGCACCGTCCTTGTCGCCCCGACCGACCCAGCGCGCAGCGGCAAGAGCGGCGGCTTCGGTCACCCGGACGAGCTCGAGCGCGAGGTTGCGGTCCGGGATGTCGGGCTCGGTCTCGAGGCTCTCCGTCATGGCGAGAGACTATCGGTCAGTCACCCTCGCGCTCGGCGTCGTAGGTGTCCACGGCCGTCTCCTTGACCGAGAGCCACACGTGCCGTCCCGGTGCCAGCTCGAGCTCCGCGACGGCCGCCGGTGTGACGTCGGCCAGCAGCTCGTGCTCGCCGGTGACCAGGATGCGGACGGCGTCACCGTGCGGCGCCAGGCTGGTCACCGTTCCGGGCCAGCGGTGCCGGGCCGAACCGGCCGGCTCGGCCGGCGAGACCGTGACCGAGCTCGGGCTGAACGACCGGAACCGGCCGTTCTCGCGGAGCACGTTCAGCCCCACGAGCCGGGCCACGTGCCGGGTCAGCGGTCGCGCCGCCACCTCGCGAGGAGGTCCCACCTGGGCGAGCTCCCCGTCCTCGAGCACCCAGACGACGTCGGCCAACGTAAGGGCGTCGATGGCGTCGTGGGTGACCAGCAGCGTGACGCCGTCGTACGACGCAAGGTGCCGCGCGAGCTCCACCCGCAGGCCGGCGGCGACCCCGACGTCGAGACCCGCAAAGGGCTCGTCGAGCAGCAGCACCCGCGGGTCCGTGGCCAGGGCCCGGGCGATCGCCACGCGCTGAGCCTGGCCCCCGGACAGCTGGCGTGGCTTGCGGCGTCCGAGATCGCCGACCCCGAACCGGTCGAGCCAGTCCTGGGCCGTGCTCCGTGCCGCCGCACGCGACGCGCCCCTGTTGCGGGGGCCGAAGGCGACGTTCTCGAGAGCCGTCAGGTGGGGGAACAAGAGCTGGTCCTGGAACGCCATCCCGACGTCGCGCTCGCGGACCGGGAGCTCCGACCATCCCCGGTCGTCGACGCGCACCTCGCCCCGTGACGGCACCAGGCCAGCGACGGCCCGGAGCAGCGACGACTTGCCGGCACCGTTCGGTCCGATCACGCCGACGACCTGGCCGGGCTGGGCGACCGCGGCCACGCTGACCCGGCCGGGCACGGTGAGGCCGAGCTCCAGGCCGCTCACGGGGTGGTGCTCACGGGCGCGTCAGCCATCGGTTGCGAAGGAGCGCGAGCACCAGGATCGAGACGATCAGGAGCACCATGCTGACGGTGCGGGCGACCATGGGATCGCTCTGGAGCTGGGTGTAGATCAGCGAGGGCATGGTCTGGGTGGTGCCCGGGTAGTTGCCGGCGAACGTGATGGTGGCGCCGAACTCGCCCAGCGATCGTGCCCAGGCCAGAGCCGAGCCGGCCACGACGCCGGGGAGCGCCAGCGGGAGCGTGACCCGGCGGAAGGTCGTCCAGCGGTCCGCGCCGAGGGTCGCCGCGACAGCGTCGTACTCCTCGCCCGCGGAGCGCAGGGCACCCTCGACGCTCAGCACGTAGAACGGCAGCGAGACGAAGGTGTGCGCGATCACCACGGCCGTGGTCGTGTAGGGAATGGTGACGCCGAACCAGTCGTCGAGCAGCCTGCCCAGCGTGCCGTTGCGGCCGAGGGCGGTGACCAGGGCGACCCCGGCGACGACGGGCGGTAGGACCAGGGGCACGATCACGGCGGCCCGGACGACCGAGCGCCCGGGGAAGGGCACCCGGGCGAGGACCCAGGCGAGCGGCGTGCCGAGCAGGAGGCACATGACCACGGTCACGACCGACGCGAGCACGGTGAGCGACAGGGCCTCGCGCACGGCGGTGGAGGAGAGCTGCTCGCGGACGTCGCCCCAGGGCGTGTCGGCCACCAGCGTCACCAACGGGACGACGAGGAGAAGGGCGCCGAGAGCGGCGGGGACGACGAGCAGCAGCGGCGGACGGCCGAGCCGGGCACCGGTCGAGCTCATCGGCACATTGTGGGGCATCGCGGTCGCCTAGCTGAGCAACCAGAGGGCCACGACGGCGGCGAGCAGGGCGACCGGCGTGATCGTGAGCGAGACGCGGTGGAAGGTGGCGTTCCCGGGCGGTCGTCCTTGCCGGCGCAGCGTGCGGCGCCAGAGCTGGTTGGCCAGTGACCCGGTCCAGGTGAGTCCCGACCCGATGTTGAGGCCGAGCAGGGCGGCCAGGACCGCCGTGCTGCCCAGCGGGGCGACCACCGGCACCAGCAGCAGGGTCGCCGACAGGTTGGTGAGGGCGTTGGCCAGCACGGTCGCCAGCACGGCGATCACGAGGAGCGCGCCGAGGGACGTCGACGACGGCACCAGGTCGCGCACGACGTCGCCGAGGAAGCCCTCGGCCAGGCCGGCGACGACCACCCCGAGGGCAAGCACCCAGACCGCGAAGCCGGGGTGGGCCGCGTGGACGAGATGGATCGGCCGGGCGAGGCGGCGGCGTACGGCCCAGCCTGCGAGGACGACCGCGGCCGCGAGGGAGACCCACCAGGGTTGGCCACCGAACGGCGACACCACCGCGAAGCCGGCCAGCATGGCGACGACCACCACCACGGGGAAGGTGGGCACCGGAACCGACGGGGTCTGGTCGGGTCGGGGCATCGCGGAGAGGCGGTCGCGGAACAGCAGACGGAGGCCGACGTACTCCACCGCCAGGACGACCGCGAGCACCGGCGCCATGCGGAGGGCGAACTCGGTGAACGTCAGGTCCAGATGGGGGAGGGCGAGCAGGTTGGTGAGGTTGGAGACCGGCAGCAACAACGACGCCGAGTTGGCCATCCGGAGACAGGCGTAGGTCCCCGGCTCGTCCGGTACGGCCCGCGCCATGCTCGCGGTCAGTACCACCGGAGTGAGCAGGACGACGGTCGCGTCCAGGCTGAGGGTCGCGGTGACGACGGCCGCGAGCACGAAGACACCGGTGAACAGCCGGACGGCCGAGGCACCGCTCCAGCGCCCGACGCGCTGGGCGGCCGCCGTGAAGACCCCCGCCCTGGCGCAGACGTCGGAGACCACCAGGATCGTCACCAGGAACGCCACCACCGGCGCGAGGCTGTCGACGGCGCCGCGGGCCTCGTCGAGCGTGAGCAGCCCGGTGGCCAGGGCCGCGCCCGCGCACACGACACCGACGGCCGCCTCGACGCGTCCACGCGGATGTCCGAACGCGACGGCCAGCATCCCCCCGAGTGCCAGGACGACGACGATGTCCGGGAGGGGCGGCACGCGGGCAGCCTAGGAGGACCTGTGAGGATGGCTGGGTCATGGGCCTTGGGACGAGATTGCGGAGGAGCGGGGTGAGCGAGCAGGCCGAGCCCGATCGGGTCGCGCCCGAGCAGTCCGGCCCGGAGCAGCCCTTGCCGGAGCAGCCATTGCCGGAGCAGCCAGCGCCCGAGCAGGCAGCTCCCGAGAGGAGCGGACAACAGGGCCGCTACACCCGATCGACCGGAGGCATGGTCGGTGCGCTCATGGTGACCCTGTTGGTGATCGGGGCCTTCGTCGCGTTCCGCGCGTTCGACCGGAGCAACCTCGACGTGAAGCCGGAGCGCGTCGACTACCTCTCCCAGGTGCGGATCGCCCAGCAGTCGTCGCCCGACGGCGCGGGCGACGTGGTGTATCCCGCGCGGCTGCCCGCGGGTTGGTATGCCACCAACGTGACGTTCTCTCCCGACGGCACGCGCACCGGCATCGACCTGTCGATGCTGACTCCGGACGACTACGTCGGGTACGTCGCGTCACCAGAGTCCGTCGCCGACCTGCTCACGACGTACGTCGACCCGCACCCCACCGCCGGTGCTCCCGTCGAGGTGGACGGTTCGATCGCCCCACGTTGGGACACTTGGACCGACGGCGGAGGCGACACCGCACTGTCGGCTCAGCACGGGGGCCAGTCGTTGCTGGTCTTCGGCACGACGTCACCGGCTCAGCTGGAACAGCTGGCAGCGTCGCTGACCACCGCGAACGTCGCGCACTGACCCGCTGCGCGCACCTCACTCACCGTCGTGGTCGATGGCGGCATCGAGCCGGCGCCGAGCCCCGTCGAGCCATTCCTGGCAGATCGTCGCCAGCTTCTCCCCGCGCTCCCACAGGGCCAGGCTCTCCTCGAGCGTCGTACCACCGGTCTCCAGGGCGCGGACGACCTCGATCAGCTCGGCGCGCGCCTCCTCGTAGCCCGGGCGGTCCTGGCCGGGCTGACCCGAAGGGGCGGCGGACTTCTCAGCCATGGCTCTCCTCGATCGACGGTGCTTCCACCGGCTGCGGCTCCACGGCCGTGGTGGTCGCGCCGATCCTGCCGTCGGCGACCCGGATGCTCAACGCCGACCCGGTGGTGACGACGCCGACCGAGGTGACGACCTCACCGTCGGGCAGCTGGACCACGGCGTACCCGCGCTCCAGGGTCGCCAGCGGCGACAGCGCGCGCGCTCGAGCGCGCTGGTGCGTGATGTCGTCGTGGGCGCGGCTCAGCGCGTGTCCGAACGCCCGGCGCCCACGGTCACGCAGGTCGTCGACCTCGACGGCGCGGGCCTCCAGCAGGCTGCGTGGATCGGCGAGCGCGGGACGCGCCCGCAGGTCGGCGAGCGCCCGTGCCTCGCGGTCCACGAGCTGGCGGACCAGCGAGCGCAGCCGGTCACGCGCCCAGGTCACGCCCTTCAGCTCCTCGGTCATGTCGGGCACCAGGTGCTTGGCGGCATCCGTGGGTGTCGACGCCCGGAGGTCGGCGACGAGGTCGAGCAGGGGCGTGTCGGGCTCGTGCCCGATGGCCGACACCACGGGCGTACGCGTGCCGGCGACGGCGCGGACCAACGCCTCGTCGCTGAAGGGGAGCAGGTCCTCGACCGAGCCGCCGCCACGAGCGACGACGATCACGTCCACGCGCTCGTCACGGTCGAGGCGGGCGAGTGCGTCGATCACCTCCGTGGCGGCGCGCGTGCCCTGCATCGCGGCGTACGCCGTCTCGAAGGCGACGCCCGGCCAGCGGCGGCGCGCGTTCTCGACGACGTCGCGCTCCGCGGCGGAGTGAGGGGCCGTGATCAGACCGACGCAGCGCGGCAGGAACGGAAGCGGCTTCTTCAGCTCGGCCGCGAAGAGCCCCTCGGCGGCGAGCAGCTGTCGGCGGCGTTCGAGCCGGGCGAGCAGCTCGCCGAGCCCGACCATCCGGATCTCGCGGGCGACCAACGAGAGGGAACCGCGGTTGGCGTAGAAGTCGGGCTTGGCATGGATCACCACGCTGGCCCCCTCGACCAGTGGCGGGTTGAGGCTGTCGAAGAGCGTGCGTGCGCAGGTGACCGGCACCGAGATGTCCGCGGCGGAGTCCCGCATCGTCATGAACACGGTGCCGACCCCCGGTCGGCGGCTGACCTGCGTCATCTGGCCCTCGACCCAGACCGCGCCCAGGCGGCCGACCCACTGCGAGATGGCCAGGGCGATCTGCCGCACCGGCGCGGGTGCCGACGGAGACGTCTCCAGGGCCATGCACGGACCCTAGAGGTTGCCGCCGACTCGGGCGCTCGCCCCCACCGCCGGTAGCCTCGACGACATGAGTGTCGACCTGGGTCTGCCCGTGTCGCCGGGGAGAGGCGTCCGCCTGGCCGCCCCGCGCGGCTACTGCGCCGGCGTCGACCGCGCGGTGATCACCGTCGAGAAGGCCCTCGACCTGTACGGCGCCCCGGTGTACGTGCGCAAGCAGATCGTGCACAACAAGCACGTGGTCTCCGACCTCGAGTCGCGGGGTGCGGTGTTCGTCGAGGAGCTCGACGAGGTGCCCGAAGGCGCCACGGTCGTGTTCTCCGCGCACGGTGTCTCGCCGACCGTCCACGAGGAGGCGAAGGCGCGAGGGCTCAAGACCATCGACGCCACGTGTCCCTTGGTGACCAAGGTCCACCACGAGGCGAAGAGGTTCGCGAAGGACGACTACGACATCCTCCTGATCGGGCACGCCGGCCACGAGGAGGTGGAAGGCACCTCGGGCGAGGCGCCCGAGCACATCCAGCTCGTGCAGGGTCCCGCGGACGTCGAGAACATCGTGGTGCGCGACCCGTCCAAGGTCGCCTGGCTCTCGCAGACGACCCTGTCCGTCGACGAGACGCTCGAGACGGTCGAGGCGATCCGTCGCCGCTTCCCGGAGCTGCTCGACCCGCCCAGCGACGACATCTGCTACGCCACCCAGAACCGCCAGCTCGCGGTGAAGGAGATCGCGCACGACGCCGACCTCGTGATCGTGGTCGGCTCGGCCAACTCGTCGAACTCGGTCCGGCTCGCCGAAGTCGCCCTCGAGTCGGGTGCCAAGGCCGCCCACCGGGTGGACGACGCGAGCGAGATCGACGATGCCTGGCTCGAGGGGGTCGCGAAGGTCAGCGTGACCTCAGGGGCGAGCGTCCCCGAGGCACTGGTCGACGGCGTGCTCGGCTACCTGGCCGCACGAGGCTTCCCGGACGCCGAGGCCGTGCACAGCGCCGAGGAGTCGCTCATCTTCGCACTGCCTCCGGAGCTGCGGCGAGACCTGCGGTCGGCTGCGAGGGCCTGACCGGGAACACGGCGTACCGGTAGAGGGCGAAGTTCGTCACCACGCTGCTCGCCAATGCCGCCGTCTTGGCAAGCAGCAGCGGGGCGCCGAGCATCGCGTGCGCCAGGATGATCACCGAGGGCTGCAGCAGCCACATCGTGAAGCCGTTCGTCGCCAGGAACGCCAGCGCCTGCCGACCGGTGAGGCTCGTGACGCCGAAGGTGTGCCTCCCGTTGGCGACGAAGCTGAAGACCATGCCGACCGAGGTGGACACGAGGTTGGCGCGCAGGAGACCCAACGGCGCCAGGAGCATCCCGAAGAGCGCCAGGTCGATGACGGTGTTGGCCACGCCCACGGTCGCGAAGCGGACGACGGTGCCGGGGAGCAGTGCGGGTCGACCCATGGTCGAGAGGTACGCCGTCCGCCTGCGCGTCCGCTTAGGCCCACCTGTGCGGGCGCTGGGAACCTAGACTCCCCCTGTGGCGAAGTACGTCGACGTCCACCCCGACAACCCGCAGCCCCGCCTGGTGCAGCAGGTCGCGGACGCCGTGCGGGACGACGCGCTGATCGCCTACCCGACCGACTCCGGCTACGCGCTCGGCGCCCGGCTCGGCAACCGCGACGGGCGCGACCGGATCCTGGCGATCCGCCAGCTCGACGACAAGCACCACTTCACGCTGATGTGCGCCGACTTCGCCCAGCTCGGGCAGTTCGTCCAGATCTCCAACAGCGCGTTCCGTGCCATCCGCTCGGCGACGCCCGGCCCCTACACGTTCATCCTTCCCGCGACGGCCGAGGTGCCACGCCGGCTCCTCCACCCGAGGAAGAAGACCGTGGGCGTGCGGATCCCCGACCATGCCGTCTGCCAGGCGCTGCTGGCCGAGCTCGGCGAGCCGCTGCTCACCAGCACGTTGATCCTGCCGGGCGAGAGCGAGCCGCGAGCGCTGGGCTGGGAGATCAAGGAGGCGCTCGACCCGCTCGTCGACGTCGTGGTCGAGGCGGGAGAGACGATCGCCGAGCCGACGACGGTCGTGGACTGGTCGGAGGGCTATCCCGAGGTGGTACGCCGCGGCGCGGGCGACCCCTCGAGGTTCGAGGAGTAGCGCACTCAGCGGGCCGCGCTGCGGCGCAGCCCGAGGGTGACCAGGCAGACGGCGTACCCGACGAACAGGGCGACCGCGTGGTGGGCGAGGCCCGTGATCACGGCCTGCACGACGCTGTCGTTGCGGGCGGCGATGACGTGGGTGCCGTTGAGGGCGACGAGCACCATCGTGCCGAGCATCAGCAGCGGCGGCAGCACGCCGACGGTGAAGAAGTCGCGTGGCCGCACCGTCATCGCCGCCGTCAGACAGACGGCGACGAAGCACAGGTCGAAGAACCAGCCGAGCCGGCCGGACAGGGTGATCTCGGCGGCTGCGGCGGTGAGCGTCAGGGCGGCCGTCAGGGCGACGACCTCGCTGCCGCGGCTCTCGCCCTCCCAGATCGGCCTCGGTGTGCGGTGCGGCGAGACCCGCGGTGGGTGGTGGCCGAGGCGCGCTCTCACGTCGCTCACCGGGGCTCCCGATGAGCTCGCGCCGGACGCGTGGTCACGGCAACACCGTATGCTCGCGCGGCTCCTCGTCGTCCGCGGCACGCCGAGGCAGGGCGTGGACCGATCCGACCGGTCGGACCGCGGTCTGGACGGTTCGTGCCTCCTCGAGCCGGTCGTCGGTGACGTCGAGCTCCTCGAAGCGACGCGCCGCGACCAGCACGCGGGACTCCCAGGAGCCGACCGTCTGGTTGTACGACGCGACCGCGCCGGCGAGGGACCGGCCCAGCTTGGCCAGATGGCCGCTCATGGTGCCGATCCGCTCGTGCAGGTCGCGGCCGACGCGGTGGATCTCGCGGGCCTGGTCGGCCAGCGCCTCGTGGCGCCACCCGTGGGCGACGGTGCGCAGCAGGGCGATCAGCGTGGTCGGGCTGGCCAGGAC
>DATBDF010000084.1:0-4222 GCA_036270075.1 Nocardioides sp. | reverse complement strand
TCCCGAGAAGCCGAGGTCTCGGCGGAGCACGCCGTTCACCGCGGAGCGGGACAGGCTCGCCGGCAACCTGGTCAACCCCGGTACCCGCGTGTTGCTGACCATGACGGCCGGCAGACCTGCCGCGATCGCCGATCGGAACGGAGGCCGCCCAGGACGCGACCGGCACACCGGCAGCTCCGGTCGCAACGGCCTGCACCACCGCCAGGGCCGTGCGTCGGGTGACCCGGGTCCTCCACCGGTCCAGGGTGGGCCTCATCTCGCAGTCATCGCCTCTCGTCGTCCGGTCAGGCAGAACGGCGAGCCTGTCACGGCCTCGGGCCGGCTGGTGCTCGGCCCCCGGCGGTTCGAGGACTCGTCTGCCAGGGGCGACGTAGCCTGCCCTCATGACCCGCAACACCCTGATGGCGGTCGGTGCGATCCTCGTCGTGTTCGGCGGCGTGTGGTTCCTGCAGGGGATCGACGTGCTCGGCGGCTCCGGCATGAGCGGGCAGACGACATGGGCGGTGATCGGCCCGATCGTTGCGCTGGTCGGCGTCGCGGTGCTCATCTCGGGCTTCCGCCGGCCGCCCGGCTAGAGCCCGCTCTCGGGTGCTCGGGTATCAGGGTTGCCGCGTCCCATCTCCTCTCAGAAACCCAGAACAGGCAGCGCACCATCGGGCTCGACCGCGCGATGAGCGGCTGACGAGAGGCCCCACGGTGACGAGCCATGATCGAGACGACGGCGACCTTCGCCTTGCTCGGTGCCGTGCTCGGCGCCGCGGAGTCGGTTCCCTACCTGCGTGACACCTGGCGCCGGTCGACGACTCCGCACCGTGGCTCCTGGCTGATCTGGAGCGTGATCGAGGTGGTCGCCGTCGAGTCACAGCGGGCGGACGGCGCGCAGTGGAGCCTTCTTCCGCTGGTCACCCAGGCCTCCGGCACGTGTGCGGTCTTCGTCCTCGCGATCGGGCTCGGCAGCGGCGGCGTCAGCCGACTGGAGCTCGCTCTGATCGCCCTGGCGGGCGCCGGCGTCGTCGGCTGGCTCGTCGCCGACGAGCCGATCATCGCCACCATGTGCGTGATCGTGGCGGACTTCATCGCCGCGTTGATGATGCTCCCGAAGGCGTGGCGGGACCCGCACTCCGAGACGATGTCCACCTACGCCCTGGCCTCGCTGGGCGGGCTGGCCGCCATGGGTGCCGTGGGCACGCCGTCCGTCCCGCTGCTGATGTACCCGGTCTACTTCGCCCTCGTGAACGCGGCCCTGACTCTCGTGATCGTGCAACGTCGCCGGGTGCCACCGTCGGTGCGCGACGAGCCGTCGACCGACCAACGCCCGCCTCGGGAGCTGGTCGCGCCGCGGCGGTGGCCCTGACCAGCCACCCGCGTACGTCGCCGAGCGGCCGGGCTCAGCCGTGGAGCTCGTCGATGACGTCCTTGCTGTGGGTGAGCGGGATGCGGTTCCCCTCCAGCTGGATGGTCGACCGGGTGGAGCTCTCGACCAGCTCGAGGATGCGCACGTTCACGCGCTGGTGCACCTTCACCTCGATCTGGTCACGCGCCACTCCGAAGACGAGCGCCCCCGCCGGGCTGCTGCGGTGGGCTGCGGCGAACCCGTACACGCGGGTGGGTGTGACCCCGACCAGCATGTTGCCCGGCAGGCCGCTGGCAGCGTCGTGGATCCGCGCACCCGCGAGCGCTCCGCCGACGGTGGCCACGGAGTCAGCCACGCCCCCGAGCCCGTCCATCAGGCTGTCACCGATCATGCCGCCCGCGAACATGCTCCCCGTGTGACCGCGTGGCTGGAACTGGCCCGCCGCCGTCACCTCTTCGGTCAACCCGAGCTCGCGCAGCGCCACCTCGACGCTGTGGACCATCGTCTCCTCGGACATCCCACTGCTCCCCTCAGAACATGACGCGCCCGCCGACCCATCGTGCTCCCGATCGCGACGTACCACCACCCGGCGGCCCAGCACGCGGGACCGCTCGATCAGAGCTCTCGGCGCAGGATCTCGGCGGCGCCCGCCATGGCGCGCATCTTGCCCTCGGCGCTGGCTCGTGGCAGGTACTTCATCCCGCAGTCGGTTGCGATCGTGATCTTGTCGGGTGATGTGTACGCGAACGCTCGTCGGACGCGCTCGGCGACGATGCCGGCAGTCTCGACGTCGTGGTCCGAGAGGTCGATCACCCCGAGGATGATCCGCTTCTCGCTGAGGTCCTTCAGGACGCCGAGGTCGAGCCCCGACTGCGCCGTCTCGATCGAGACCTGGTCGGCCGAGCAGGAGGCCAGCTCGGGCAGGAACGAGTAACCCTCCGGCCGCTCGTGGATGATCGCGGCGTACCCGAAGCAGATGTGCACCGCGGTCGTGCCGGTGACGCCCTCGAGGGCGGTCTGGAGCGCGGCGAGGCCGTACTCGCGGGCGGCGTCGGGACGCGCCTGCATGTAGGGCTCGTCGATCTGGACGAGGTCGGCGCCGGCGGCGTGCAGGTCCTTGATCTCGGCGTTGACCGCCGCGGCGTACGCCATCGCTGCGTCGGCGACATCGGGGTAGTGGTCGTTCTGTGCCTGTTGGGACATCGTGAAGGGACCGGGCACCGTCATCTTCACGGTGTGGTCGGTGTGCGCCTTCAGGAACTCCACGTCGCGTACGCCGACCGCCTGCGGCCGCACGATCGGCCCGGCGATGCGCGGCACCGGGTTCGCATGGCCGCTGCGATCCAGGGCCGTGCCGGGGTTGTCGAGGTCGACGCCCTCGAGCGCGGTCGCGAAGTGGTTGGAGTACGACTCGCGTCGCATCTCGCCGTCGGTGATGATGTCGAGCCCGGCCTCCTCCTGAGCTCGGATCGCGAGGATCGTGGCGTCGTCCTGCGCCTGGCCGAGGTACTCCGGGTCGACCCGCCACAGCTCCTTCGCTCGCACCCGCGGGGGGAAGCGGCCCGCGAGCTTCGCCCGGTCGATCAGCCAGTCGGGCTGGGCGTAGCTGCCCACGAGTGAGGTCGGGAGGATCGGCAGGTCGTTCACCCTCGCGACTCTAGGGGTGACCGCGGTGGTTGAGCAGGTCGCTCGGCGTTCCCGGTGGTGGCGGAGACGTTCCATCTGGTGGTTTCGAGACGCTCGCAGAGCTCGCTCCTCAACCACCGGAAGCAGCCGGCGGTGTGCGCGGGCGTTCCAGGCTGGCTTTCCGGTGGTTGAGGAGGGCCTTCCACGCTGGCTCTCCGGGGGTTGAGGAGGGCGTTCTACGCCCGTCTCGAAACCACCCTCACCGCCCGAGCCCGCAGCGAGCGAGCCAGTCCTCGACCAGCGCCGCGAGCATCTCGGGCTGCTCATGGGGCAGGGCGTGGCCCGCGTTTTCCAGCACCGCGAGCGTCGCGGCGGGGTACTCGTCGAGCAGCTCGACCGTGGCGGCACAGCCCACTGTGGAGTCGCGGCGGCCGGCAACCAGCAGCGTCGGTCCGGCGTACGCCGAGTCCCGCGGGGCGGGCGTGAGCTCCCAGCGCTCCCCGACGCGTCCCATTGCTTCGAGGTCCGCGATCGCGGCACCCGGGGCGACGAAGCGCTGGTAGCGCGCGAGCATCTCCGGCGTCTGCAGGACGAAGTACGAGCGGAACTCGTCATCGCCGAGGTCGCCGGCGACCACCGGACGATGCAGCGGCACGTCATGCGTCGTCGCCAGCAGTGGACACACGAGCGCCAGCCCCACCACGTGGGTCGGCCGGCGGGCGGCGACGGCCTGGGCGAAGTAGCCACCGGCCGAGTGCCCCATCACGACGAGCGGACCCGGGCCGGCGACCTCGTCGACCAGGCCGAGCAGGACGTCGAGGACGTCGTCGGCGCTGCGCATCGAGTCCGGGACCGAGGTCTGCCCCATGCCCGGGAGGTCCGGGTAGATCCGGCGCACCCCGGCGTACCGCTCGAGGATCGGGTCGAAGCACGCCTCCGGCTCGCGGTGGTCGACACCCGCCCCGTGCAGCACCACCACCGGCGTGCCCGAGCCGTGCGCGACGTACCTGAGGTCGACCGTCCCGATCCGGCACGATTCCATGCCGTCGACCGTACGCATCCCGCGGCCGTCGGCGCGACCTCGGCGGTGGTTCCGACGTCCGGTCAGAGGTCGATGGTCAGGTCGTCCGTCGGCTGGGCCGAGCAGATCAGGACCTCCCCCGGTCCCGGCGGCTCGAGCGGCGGCGTGGTGTACGCCGTAGCGCCGGCGAGCACGGCGGTGGCGCACGTGTGGCAGACGCC
>DATBDF010000083.1:0-6672 GCA_036270075.1 Nocardioides sp. | reverse complement strand
TGGGTGTCTCCACGCGTGTCGCGATCGCCGGGTGGGCGTCTCCTCGCGTGACCCGATCGCCGGGTCGGCGGCCTGCCGTTGGTCCCCATCGAGTCGAAGATCGTCGGCTGGATCAGCCGTGAACGCCCAGCGCCCACCGCGCGGTCTCGGCAACCGCCCAGTCGGGGTCGTCGACGTACCGGTTGGCGAGCGCCGTCGCCTCCTCGCCGAGGACGGTGGGGGCGGCGTACAGCCCGCAGACGCGGAGCCAGGGCTCCTGCCAGACACCGTCCGGGTCGTCGACGAGGTCCGCCAGCCAGTCCGAGACCTGCTCCGACCCGTCGACCACGCCCACGCCGTGCGGTTGCACCAGCGCCACCAGCCACGCGGCCTGGGCATGGCCCGCGGTCACCTCGAGCGTCTCGAGCGCGAGCGCGCGCTCGGTCGCGTCCTCCGAGTCGAGGGCGCGTACGGCGCGAGCGAGCCCGCGCTGACCCGTCGACAGGGACAAGATGGTCGTGGTCTCCGCGGCGACGGCGTGCAGCTCGTCGAGCAGGGCGCGCCGCAGCGGGTCGAGCCCGGCCGAGTCGTCCAGTCGGGACAGCGCATCCCGAGCCCGCGAGGCTCGGACCCGCTGGTCCTGCAGTGCCGCACTCACGTCGAACGCCATCGGCTCGGCTCGGCCGCCGGCGGCGGTGACCGCACGGGCGAGCCGCTCGCGCACCCGCCGGCTGCCGCCGTGGTCGACCAGCATCGAACGGAGCGCGGGGCCGAGCTGCTCGGCGTGCGCGGCGAGTGCCTGGGACAACGCTCCTTCGTGGACTCGCCGACCGGCGGCCTCGACGAGGTAGGGGACGAAGAACGCGTTGGGGGACGCCGCCGCCGCGCGCAGGGCGTGTGCGGCGACCTCCGGCCGTTCGTCTCCGACCACGGCCAGCCAGACGGCGCGCGCCCGCACGCCGGTCCGCCCCGGCTCGTCGACCATGGCCGCCGCCGCGGCGGAGCTGACTCCCGGGTCGGGGTCGTCGAGCAGGCGACCCGCCTCGGCCCTGGTCGTGAGGTCACCGCTGACCAGTGACGCGCGGGCCGCCAGAGCGCGTACGCCGGCCGGCGTGTCGGCCGAGAGCAGGGCGCCCACCTGGCCCGCGAACGCCGGACTCTGCGAGTCCGCCAGCGCCTCGAGGCCCACCTCCACGTCGCGCGGGTCCGAGCTGGCCAGCAGCCGCTGGACCGCGTCGAGGCCGGCATCACCCCCGACGTCCAGGGTGGCCGGCTCCCAGGCCCGACGCGTGACCAGGCTGCGTAGGCCGACGCCGTACTCCCGGTACGCCACGAAGGCCAGCACCAGCCAGACCACGGCGATCAGCAGGGCCACCAGCTCCACAGCCTGGACCTCGAGGCCCAGAGCCCGGAACACGAGCAGCAGGACGCCCACGGCACCCAGGGCGAGCGGTACCCCGGCGGCCTCGACCAACGTCTGGGCGCGGAGCCGCTGCTCCGAGGGCAGCGCCTGGTACGACGTGTTGATCGCCGTCCGCGTCATGCCGTCGGTCAGCGAGATGTCCCCGATCTGCTGCAGGCACGCCACCAGCAGGAACAGCAGCCCGGCGACCCCGGCCGACCAGCCGACCAGGTTCCCCAGCAGGACCAGGACCACCACGACCCCGGGGTTGGCCGCGAGCCCCAGGCCGACGCCGTACCGGCTGAGCAGGCGACCCGCCAGCAGCACCACGAAGGCGATGGACACGAGATTGATGGCCGCGCCGTACAGACCCTGGAAGTGGGCCAGGTCGCCTGCATCGGGATAGCGGGCCGCCGCACGCTCCCAGACGATGTAGTCGAGCAGGTAGCTGACGCCCGCCGAGAGCACCTGGTACCCGAAGATCGCCACGACCAGCGCGCTCAGCTCCAGCCGGCGCCGCGGCGCATCCACCTCCGTCGCAGCCGGCAGCGCAGGCGGGCGTGCCCGCATCTCGTCGGGGAACTCGCGTGCCGTCGCGACGACCAGCGCCAGCATCGCTCCGGCCGCAACGAGGTCGACCAGGAGCAGGCTCTCCGGACCGGACAGGACGCCGACCAACCAGGCGGCGAGCAGGCCGCCGGCGGCGAAGCCGACCGAGAAGCCCGCGACGATCCGCGGGAAGTACTCCTTCATCCGGCGTACGTCGAGCACGCGCCCGGCCTGCGCACCGACCAGGACGAAACCGACCGGGATCGACAGGGGGAAGAGCACGACCAGGGGGAAGGTCACCCAGTCGGCGTCGCTGAGCACGAGCGCGAGATAGCCGGCTCCCACCAGCGCGAGGTAGGTGCAGAGCAGGACCACCGCCAGGGTCGCCAGGCTGAGCCTGGCCTGGGCCCGACGCATCGCCCAGGACACGAGGACGCCGGCGACGGCGACGGCGAGGTAGACGTAGGGGAGGGACTGGGCGCCGTACGCGTGGAGCAGGAGAGCGCTGGCCGGCACGACCAGGAACGCGACCGTGAGCCCGAGCGCCACGGTCTGGCCACCGAGCAGCAGCAGCCGGGCACGCATCAGGTCGGCGGCTTCTCGTGCGGCTCGCGCAGCCGGCGTACCAGCTCGGTGATGACGCCCATGGCAACCTCCGGCTGGCTCTCCACCGCCTCCTGGAAGGCCTCGCGCCGGAGCCGGAACGCCAGCACCTGGCTGAGGGCGGTCACCGTCGCGGACCGGGGCTGCGGGTCGAGGACGGCCAGCTCGCCGACGACGCTGCCGACGCCCATGGTTACCCGG
Source organism: Nocardioides sp. (assembly GCA_036270075.1). Classification (GTDB taxonomy): domain Bacteria; phylum Actinomycetota; class Actinomycetes; order Propionibacteriales; family Nocardioidaceae; genus Nocardioides. The sequence goes on along the minus strand of DATBDF010000083.1, from coordinate 3,938 downwards.
CGGTCGCTCCTGGTCACCTCGACCTCGCCCTCGACGACGACGAACAGCCAGTCCTCGACGGCACCTTCGGTCATCAGCACGTCACCCGGGAGGAACGTGATCTCGTCGAGCGCGGACGCCACCCCGGCCAGCACGCGATCGGGCGTTCGTGAGAAGAGCTCGACCCGCCGCAACAGGGCGACTCGCTCCACGGTCAGGAGCACCGGGCGAGCATCGCACAGTCCTGGGACGGCGTCAGCGTGCCGACCGACTCCGGCGTGGTACGCCGGCCGCGCGGACCGTGTGCAGCCCGCTCACCGGCATGAAGAAGTGGTGCCTGCGCACGCAGCGCACCCGCGCGTGCTCGATCGGCCCGTCGGTGCTCTCGAGCACGTGCCGGTCGACGATCTCGGCCGGCTCCCCGCACTCCGGGCAGCTCGTCATGTCCATGGAAATCCCCGTCCTCCGACATGTCGCCAGATGTATGACTCTGATGTACGACTTGGGGTGAGGAGGGGTGGTGCCTCCGCGGGATACGTCGTGGCAGGTGTGATCCGTGCCTCGACGGCGACGCGTCGAAGCTTCGCGGATGCCCGGGACGTTGCCCGCCTCGGCTAACCTCCCTTCAGTGATCCGCTTCGAAAAGGTCACCAAGACCTACCCCGGTGGCACCCACCCGGCACTCGACAACGTCTCGATCGACATCGAGAAGGGCGAGTTCGTGTTCCTGGTGGGCACTTCGGGATCCGGAAAGTCGACCGCCCTGCGGCTGGTGCTGCGCGAGACGCGGTGCACGAAGGGGCGCGTCTACGTCGCCGGCAAGGAGATCAACCGGCTGGCCGGGTGGAAGGTGCCGCGGCTGCGCCGCCAGATCGGCACCGTCTTCCAGGACTTCCGGCTGCTCCCCAACAAGACGGTCTCCGAGAACGTCGCCTTCGCGCTGCAGGTGATCGGCAAGTCGCGCGGCGAGATCCGGCGTACCGTCCCCGAGACCCTGGAGCTGGTCGGTCTGGACGGCAAGGGCGACCGGATGCCCGACGAGCTGTCCGGCGGCGAGCAGCAGCGGGTCGCGATCGCCCGTGCGTTCGTCAACCGGCCGATGATCCTGATCGCCGACGAGCCGACCGGAAACCTCGACCCGGCCACGTCGGTCGGGATCATGAAGCTGCTCGACCGGATCAACCGGACGGGCACCACGGTCGTCATGGCCACCCACGACGCGGGTGTGGTCGACCAGATGCGCAAGCGGGTCATCGAGCTGTCCGAGGGAAGCATCGTGCGCGACCAGGCGCAGGGTGTGTACGGCTTCCAGCACTGACCGACGACCCGCCACCCCCGAGCAAACCGACCGGAGTAGCCACCTTCCATGCAGCTGCGTTACGTCTTCACCGAGCTGGGCAACGGCCTGCGCCGCAACCTCTCGATGCACATCGCGGTGATCCTCACGCTCTTCGTCTCGCTGACCCTGGTGGGCTTCGGCGTCCTCCTCAACCAGGAGGCGGGCAAGATCTCGGACCGTTGGGGCAGCCAGCTGACCGTCACGGTCTACATGTGCAGCCAGCACGACGGGAACCCGGCCTGCACCGGCGAGGTCACCGACGCCCAGAAGCAGGCGATCCAGAAGGTCGTCAACGCGAACTCCCAGGTCTCCGGCACGGAGTTCATCTCGCAGGACGAGGCGTTCAACACCCTCAAGGAGCAGTTCCCCGGCAAGTACGACGGTCCGAACTCGCCGATCACCGCGGCCGACATGCCCCAGTCGATCCGCATCACCTTGAAGGACCCCAACCAGTTCCGCGACGTCGAGAGCGCCGTCGTCGGCCTGGACGGTGTCTCTCGCGTCCAGGACGTGCACAAGCTGCTGGAGCCGATCTACAACACGATCTCGCGCCTGAAGTGGGGCGGCTTCGCGACGGCCATCGTGCTGGTGATCGCCGCCCTGCTGCTGGTCGCGAACACCATCCGCCTCGCGGCGTTCGCCCGACGGCGTGAGATCGGGATCATGCGACTGGTCGGTGCTTCCACCATGTACATCGCGCTGCCGTTCCTTCTCGAGGCACTGGTGACCGCCGTGGTCGGCGTCGCGCTCGCCGCGCTGGCGCTGTGGGGCTTCATGGAGTTCGTCGTGAAGAAGCAGCTGAGCCACGACCTGAGCTTCATCCCCTGGGTCACCAACCACGACTATCTGCTCGCCCTCGGCTGGATCGTGATCCTGGGGCCGGTGCTGACGATCGTCCCGACACTCGTGCTGACCCGCAAATACCTCAAAGTCTGAGCCCGGTCGGTTAGCGTCCTGGTGGCCGCTTCCCCGATCGCGAAGGCTCATCGGTGCGACTCTTCCCCGCCACCGCACGCCAGCGCCTGGTCGTCGCCGTCACGGTGACCGCCTTGGGCGCAGGCAGCGCCACCCTTGGCTCGGCCCACGCGTGGGCTGACATCAAGCACCTGCGGCACCAACAGGCGAAGGCCCACCACTCGGTGTCGCACGCTCAGGCCGACCTGGACGAGTCGAGCCGAATGACCCAGCGCGCCTTCGCAGCGTTGTCCCAGTCGCGCGCCGAGCTCAAGTCCGCGCGTCACGACCTCCAGGTCGCGCGTGACCACGTGCAGGCGGCGCGTGATCGGCTGGACCAGATCCGCCGACAGCTCGAGCGGGCCCGGGAGCGGTTGGAGCGCGCGCGGACCAACGTCGAACGCGAACGCCGTGCGATCGACGACCAGCGGGTGAGGCTGGTCAACACCGTCACGTCCTTCTACGAGGAGGGCGACCCGCAGCTGGTCGGCATGCTGTCGCTGCTGGGGACCTCGACCACGGCCGAGCTGACCGACAAGCAGGCCAACAACAACCTCGTCCTCGACTCGCAGGACCAGATCCTCGACAGCCTCAAGGCCTCCCAGGTGCTGCTCCAGGTGCAGGCCGACGACCTGGCGAAGGCCAAGGACCAGGTTGCCCGCAAGAAGGAGCAGGCGGCGGAGAACCTCGAGCTCGAGCGCCGGTACCAGCAGGAGGCGCTGGACGCCAAGGACCGGGTGATCAAGCAGGTGAAGGCCAAGGCGCACGCCTGGGCCCTCGCCCGGAGGGCGCGAGCGCACGACAAGGCTGCCCTGGCCCGGACCAAGCAGCACGAGGCCCACGTCAAGCACCTGATCCAGCTCGCGATCGCGCGCGCCCAGCGTCGCGGCGGCGGGTTCCACGGCGGCACCGGCGGCCTGCTGATGAGGCCGGTGAACGGACCGCTCACCTCGCCGTACGGCTGGCGGATCCACCCCATCTATCACTACTGGGGTCTCCACGACGGGGACGACTTCGGCGCGCCCTGCGGTGCGCCCATGTACGCCGTCGCCAACGGGACCGTCATGTCGCAGTACTACGACGAAATCTGGGGGAACCGGCTGTTCCTGAATCTCGGCCTCATCAACGGCAAGAACGTGACCGTCATCTACAACCACCTCTCGGCGTACCGCAGCCATGTCGGCGAGCACGTCACGCGGGGTCAGGTGATCGGCCTGGTCGGTACCACCGGTTGGTCGACGGGCTGTCACACCCACTTCACGGTGATGGTGAACGGCAGTCCGGTGAACCCGATGCCCTGGTTCGGCTGACGGAGCCCGTCGAGCCGGCGTCGGGCGAGCGTGTCCGGACCACGGCGTCACCCGGTTGTCCTCGACTGAAAGAATGGCGGGATGGCCAGGGAGCAGGGGCGCAAGCTGATCGCGTCGAACCGCAAGGCGCGGCACGACTACCACGTGGAGGACACGTGGGAGGCGGGTCTCGTGCTCATGGGCACCGAGGTGAAGTCGCTGCGGCAGGGGCGGGCGACCCTCGTCGACGGGTTCGCCGAGGTCGACGACCACGAGGTGTGGCTGCACGGCGTCCACATCCCCGAGTACACCCAGGGCACTTGGACCAACCACTCCGCCCGCCGCCGGCGCAAGCTCCTCCTCAACCGATCCGAGAT
>DATBDF010000082.1:0-42188 GCA_036270075.1 Nocardioides sp. | reverse complement strand
AGCCCGGCCTCTGCGGGCTTCACACCCGCCAGCGCCGCGATCGAGATCGGCACGAAGGAGAAGCCGATCCCCACCCCGAGGACCAGGAAGCCGGGCAGCAGGTCGCGGACGTAGCTGCCACCGACCGACACCTGGGTGAAGAAGAGCAGGCCCGCCGTGAGCGCGACCATCCCGGTCACCAGGACCGGCTTGACCCCCACGCGGGTGACCAGCTGCCCGGCGACGCCGGACCACACGATCGCCGTACCGGCCACGGCCAGGTAGGCGACGCCCGTCTTCATCGCGGAGTAGCCCAGCACCTGCTGCATGTAGAGGGTCAGCATCAGGAACATCGAGAACAAGGCGGTTCCCATGATGAACCCGGCGACGTTGGCCCCGGCCACGGTGCGGGTCTGGAAGATGCCGAAGCGCATCAGCGGCTCCGGGTGACGCAGCTCCCAGGCGACGAAAGCGCCGAGAAGAACGACGGAACCGGCGAACACGCTGATCGTCTCGGCCGAGAGCCAGCCCTTCTGACCGGCCTGGGTGATCGCGTAGACCATCGTCGACAGACCGCTGGTCACCAGGACGGCGCCGGGCAGGTCGAACCGGTTGACCTGAGCATCACGGCTCTCGTGCAGCAGCAGGGGAGCCAGTGTGAAGCCGACGACGCCCACCGGGACGTTCACGAAGAAGATCCACTCCCAGCTCAGGGCGTCGGTCAGGATGCCGCCGAGCAGGACGCCGGCTACGGCGCCGAAGCCACCGACCGCGCCCCACGCGCCCAGGGCGATGTTGCGCTCGCGGCCCTCCGCGAACGTCGTGGACAGGATCGACAGCGCGGCCGGCGTGATGATCGCGGCTCCCAGCCCCTGGAGGGCCCGGGCGCCGATCAGGGACGGCTCCGACCAGGCGAGGCCCGCCATCAGCGAGGCCACCGTGAACAGTGCGATGCCGCTGAGGAAGATGCGACGGCGCCCGAGCATGTCGGCCGCGCGCCCACCCAGGAGCAGGAACCCGCCGAAGACCAGCGCGTAGGCGCTGATCACCCACTGGAGGTCCTCCTGGGAGAAACCGAGGTCGGTCTGGATGGAGGGGAGTGCCACGTTCACGATCGCGATGTCGAGCACGACCATGAACTGCACGACGCACAGCAGAGCCAGAGCCAGCCACCTGCGGCGGTCGGCCGAGCCCGCCGACACTCCCGGGGACACTTGCATTTCTGAAGTCATGCCAGCGACTCTAGAGAGGTGCACTTCACTTTTACAAGTGACTTCTTCAATATAAGGTAGCTGCTGCTATGATTTGGGTATGAGGCGCCGCTACGACCAGTACTGTCCGATGGCACATGCCCTCGACCTCGTGGGCGACCGCTGGGCGCTGCTGATCGTCCGCGAGCTGATGCACGGCCCGAAGCGCTACACCGACCTCGTCGACCACCTCGTCGGGATCGGCACCAACATCCTCGCCGCGCGGCTGCGTGACCTCGAGGGCAACGGCATCGTGACCCGACGTACCCTGCCGCCACCGGCCGCCTCCAAGGTGTACGAGCTGACCGAGTACGGACGCGGGCTCCGGCCGGCCATGCGTGAGCTGGCCATCTGGGGCGCACGCTCCCTCGGGCCGCCCACGGACCAGGACGAGCTGTTCGACGGCTGGTTGGCCAACGCCATGGACACCGTCATCGCAGCCCTCGCGCCGGCGGGGCGCTTCGAGTTCCGGGCCGGGCCGGAGGTCGCTTCACTCGTCGACGGCGAGGTCCTGGACGGTCCCATCGACAACGCCGACGTGGTGGTCGAGGGCGACCCCCAGGGGATCTACTCGCTGTTCGTCGACCGGTGCCTCGACGGGGTCACGATCACGGGGGACCAGAGCCTGCTGGACGCGCTGCTCGATGTCGCGCCACCGCGCGTCGCGGTGCCCGCGGCGACGTAGCCGATCGGCGCACGCCGTCCGGAGCGACGGCCTCAGACCGCGGCGGCCTTCTCGAGAGCGCCGAGTTCGGTGTCGAGGTGGATCAGCAGCCGCTGCAGGTGCGGGACCGTACGCCGGCAGCCCGTCAGCCCGAACGCCATCTGGTCGGCGTAGGAGTTGCAGGTGATGTTGAGCGCCATCCCGTCGATCGGGATCGACATCGGATAGGTGCCGACCAGCTTCATCCCGTTGAAGTACTGCGTCGTGCGCGGCCCGGGCACGTTGCTGATGGTGACGTTGTACGGCGGCTTCACCAGGCCGCTCATCTTCAGCATCGGCCCGAGGATCGCCGGCGCCTGGCCCAGGGCGCTCATGGCCAGGACCTGGGTGGGCGTCATCTCGGCCAGCGCTCGCTTGCCGTCGACCATCGACTCGTGCACCAGGCGCAGCCGGTCGGCAGGGTCGTCGAGGTCGGTGCCCAGCTTCACCATCACCGAACCGAGCGCGTTGCCTCCATGCGTCGAGGGCAGGTGCGAGCCCTTCGTCCTCAGGCTGACCGGGACCATCGAGATCAGCGTGGACTCGGGCAGCGCGTCGAGCTCGACGAGATACGCCCGCAGCGCGCCGCTGCACATGGCGAGCACGACGTCGTTCAACGTCGTGCCGCTGGCCCTGCTGATGTCCCTCAGCCGCTGCAAGGGCCAGTCCTGCGCCGCGAACCGACGCGCGGCCGTGATCGGCTGGTTGAGGATGGTGCGTGGGGCGTACAGCGCGAGCGGCGACGTCTCGTTGCGGAACGACTTGTTCAGGGTCTTGACCAGTGCTCCCGGGAGGCCGGCTGCCTCGGCGCTGATGCCGAGTGCGGTCCGCAGGGCTTGGGCCGGGATGTCGGACAGCGAGTGCGCGGCCTGCTCCTGCGCCTCCCGCACCTTTGCGGTCGAGTGCTCGTTCTCCCACGGGGCTGGCATCCCGGTCCGTTCGGCGTCGCTGGTGAGGATGCTCTGCAGGAGCCGCATGGCGGCGATGCCGTCGACGAGGGCGTGGTGGAGCTTGGCGTACATCGCCACCCGGCCGTCGCGCAGCCCCTCGATCAGGTGCCACTCCCAGAGCGGTCGCTCGATCGCCAGGCGGGTCGAGTGCAGACGCGAGCAGAGCTCGAGGAGCTCGCGGACCCGACCCGGCTTCGGCAGGGCGCTGTGCCGCACGTGGTACTCGATGTCGAACTCGTCGTCCTCGCGCCACACGTACTGCATCCCGGTGCGGATCGACCGCGTCGGGTGCTTGAGGAACAACGGCGCGATGTCGTCGGACTCACGGAACTGCCCGTAGAGGTCGCGCACGAAGTTCCGGCCGGCTCCCTCGGGCTTGGTGAACAGCTGCAGCGCCCCGACATGCATCGGCATCCGGCGGTTCTCCGCGATCAGGAAGGCCGCGGCCGTCGGGTCGAGCGGTTGCACCATGCGCCCGATCCTTGCACGGCCGGAAGTGACGGTGAGGCGTGCGAAGATCGGCGCCATGCAGGCCCACGCCTTCGAGGGCGCGCTGGTGCGCGGCCGGACGTCGATGGCAAGCCGGCTCGACCGGTGGCGAGCGAAGCGTTGGGCGGTCGCTCAGTGCGCGATCGCGGCCGGCGTGGCGTGGTGGGTCGCCTCCGACGTCTTCCACCACCAGACGCCGTTCTTCGCGCCGGTGGCCGCGGTGGTGTCCCTGGGTACGTCGTACGGCCAGCGCCTGCGCCGGGTCGCCGAGGTGACGATCGGCGTGGCCCTCGGCGTCTTCGGCGCCGACCTGATCGTGCAGGTGCTGGGCTCGAACGGCTGGGTGATCGCGCTCGTCGTCGCCCTCTCGATGAGCGTCGCGCTCCTCCTCGACAACGGCCAGATCTTCCTGATCCAGGCGGCGGTGCAGTCCATCATCATCACGGCGCTCGCGCCCGCGCCGGGGCAGGCCTTCACGCGCTGGACGGACGCGCTGATCGGCGGCGCCGTGGCCCTCGTCGCGGCGACGGTGGTGCCGGCGGCGCCCCTGCGGAGGCCCCGCGAACAGGCGGCGAAGGTGCTCCGGAAGATCCGCGACCTCCTCCAGGCTGCCGGCGACGTCATGGCCGACGGCGACGTCGAGCGGGCGCTGGAGCTGCTCGCGGAAGCGCGCGCGACGGACCCGCTCATCCGGGAGCTCCAGGGCGCGGCGGACGAGGGGCTCGACGTGGTGGCCTCGTCGCCGTTCCGCGTTCGGCACGGGCCCGGGTTGCGCAAGATGGCCGAGCTCGTCGAGCCGCTGGGCCGGGCCATGCTCAGCACCCGCGTACTGGTCCGCCAGTGCGCCGTCGCGGCGTACCGGCGCCAGCCGATCCCGCACTCGTACGCCGTGCTCGCGGCCGAGCTCGCCGCCGCCGTCGAAGTGGTCGCCCTCGAGCTCGACGAGGACCGGATGGCCACGGCCGCCCAGCCGGCCCTGATCGCGGTCGGGGTCGCCACCAGTGAGGTCGAGCGCACCGACGACCTGTCGGCCGAGGTCGTCCTGGCGCAGCTGCGTTCGGTCATCGCCGACCTGCTCCTGCTGACCGGGATGACCAGCTTCGAGGCCACCGACGCCATCCCGCCGGTGCGGCACTGATGACGATCTCGAGCTCTCCGGGCACGGCCCAGGAGTGGGTGCTGCACGTCGACCTCGACCAGTTCATCGCCGCCGTCGAGATGCTGCGACGACCGGAGCTGGTCGGCAAGCCGGTCGTGGTCGGCGGCCGGGGCGACCCCACCGAGCGTGGCGTCGTCGCCACCGCGTCGTACGCCGCCCGTGAACACGGGGTCGGCTCCGGGATGCCCCTGCGCATCGCCGTGCGGAAGATCCCCGACGCGGTCTTCCTGCCGGTCGACAAGCCGGCGTACGACGAGGCCTCGGCGCGGGTCATGGACACGCTGCGAGCGCTCGAGTGGGGAGGCGCGCCCGTCGTGGTCGAGGTGCTCGGCTGGGACGAGGCCTTCCTCGGGCCGGGTGCGGGGCACGGCGATCTCGGCGACCCGCGGGTCTTCGCGCAGCACATCCGTGCGTCCGTGCACGCGGCCACCGACCTGACCTGCGGCGTCGGCATCGGCGACAACAAGCTCCGCGCGAAGATCGCCACGGCGTTCGGGAAGAAGGGCGAGGGCGACGGGTCCGGCATCGGTTACCTGACCGCCGCGGAGTGGTACGACGTGATGGGTGACCGGCCCACGACCGCGCTGTGGGGGATCGGCTCCAGGATCGGGAAACGTCTGGCGGTGCTGGGGATCCACACGGTGCGCGAGCTCGCCGACTCCGACGCACGGGTGCTCGCCGAGGCGATCGGGCCGACGATGGGGCCGTGGTACCACCGGCTCGGGCGAGGTGCCGACACCAGCCCGGTCGACGCCACGCCGTGGACGCCGCGCGCGCACGGACGCGAAGAGACCTACCAGACCGACCTCGAGTGGGACGTCGTCCCGGGCGAGCTCCGGGCGCTCACGGCCCGGGTCGTGGAGGACATCGACCGCGAGGGGCGGCCGGCCGCGCGGGTGGGAATCAAGGTCCGGTACCGGCCCTTCATCACCGTGAGCCGCTCGCTCACGTTGCCCGAGCCGAGCAACGACGCGGCGACGCTGGCGGACGCGGCGGTCTCGCTGCTCGATCGGGTGGACCACGACCGCCCGGTCCGGCTGCTCGGCGTCCGCCTGGAGATGGTGGAGCCCGAGGGAGGGTACGTACGGTGACGGAGCCCCGTCGCATGGACTGGCAGGCATGGCACCGGGACTACGACGACCCCGCGTCGCCCGTCTCGCGTCGCCTGGTCGAGGTGCGGTCCCGGCTCGCCGCTGCCCTGGACGCCGTCCCGGATCCGGTCCGCTTGCTCAACCTGTGCGCCGGCGACGCCCGTGACACCGTCCCGGTGCTCGCGGCGACCCACACCCGGGTCGACGCCTGCGCCGTCGAGCTCGACGCCCGGCTCGCCGAGCAGGCACGTCGTGCGGCGGCGGAAGTGGGCGTGGCGCTCGAGGTGCGCACGGGAGACGCTGCGGACCCGTCCGTGTACGCCGACCGGCTGCCGGTCGACGTCCTGATGCTGATCGGGGTGCTCGGCAACATCTCGGACACAGACGGCGAGCGGACCGTCCGGGCAGCGGCGTCGATGCTGTCGCCGGGCGGCACCGTGTTGTGGACCCGGAGCAACCGGTTCCGTTCGGAGCCGACGCACGACCACGACGACCCGGCGGAATGGGTGCGCGACCGCTTCGAGGCGACCGGCTTCGAGACCGTCGCCTTCGTCGTGCCCGACGACGTGCCGTGGCGGCTGGGCGTCTCGAGGCTGTCGACGCCCTCGCACGCCGCGTTGCCCGAGCGGCTCTTCAGCTTCGTGCGATGAGGTCATGGAGACGAGACAGCCACGGCTCGTGGCTCCCGTCGTACGGCGGCAGCCGGCGCTCGACCGCGTCGCGCACCAGGTCGCAGGACCGCTGTGCTGCCGCTGCGACGGGGGTCGGGTAGCCGAAGGTCACCTGGTGCTCGGCGAACTCGTCCTCGTCGTCGACGAACACCTGGTCGTCGACGCGGCGGACGACGTCGAGGTCGAGGTCGACGGTTCGCAGCGTGGTGCCGTCCCACACGGGCGGCGTGGTGATGTCGACGTAGACCGCGACCCAGTCGCGGGGCTCGCCGTGGAACGTGGCGACCCAGCCGCGTTCCGCGTCCGGGAGGTCGACCGCCGGCACCAGCCCGACCTGGTCGTTCGGCGAGACGAGGGCCAGCCCGGGTCTGCTCATCGGCGTCCCGGCGGCGATCGCCAGCCACTCGCCGTGCGCGTCGCGCCCGAGGTACCGGGCGTCGAACTGCCAGTGCGGTCGGGCGCCCCACTTCTCCATCTCGATCCGCACGTGGTCACCGAGCTCGAACCGCACCCGGCGACCCTACTTCTCAACCGCGTCGAGGTCGGGTGCGCCTGGCCATCGCGGCGACGACGTCCTGGTAGCGCGAGCCGGTGAGCCGCGCGAGGTGGTGGACGACGTGGGCGTCGAGTCCGACCAGGAGGCGGGCCTTGCCGCCGAGGATGCCTTTCTCGACGATGATCCGGGCGGCCTCCTCGGGCCCCGTCATGGCCAGCTTCTCGTCGAAGTACCGGGCGCTCTCGACGTGGTCCTCCGGCGATGCGGCACGCGCGTTGCGGGCGATCGCCGTCCTGATCCCGCCCGATGGACGACGGTGACGCCGACGGGGTGGCCGGCCATGAGGAGTTCCTCGCGGAGCGCCTCGCTGAAGCCGCGGACGGCGTACTTGGCGGCGTTGTACAGGGACTGACCGGGCATCGAGACCAGGCCGAACAGCGACGACATGTTCACGAGGTGGCCGTCACCGGAGGCGATGAGGTGCGGCAGGAACTCCTTGGTGCCGTGGACGACACCCCAGAAGTCGATCCCGATGATCCAGTCCATGTCGGCGTACTCGAGGTCCGCGACGTCACCGGCCAGGGCGACGCCGGCGTTGTTGACGACGACGTCGACGCCGCCGAAGTGCTCGACGATGGCTTCGGCGTACGCCGCGAAGGCCGCGCGGTCCGCGACATCGAGGCGGTCGCCCCGCACCTCGCGCGCGCCGGCAGCCTTGACCAGCTCGACGGTCTCGGCCAGGCCCGCTTCGTCGACGTCGGAGATCGCGACCCGCGCCCCGCGTCGGGCGACGTCCACCGCGAGCGCACGGCCGATGCCCGATGCCGCTCCGGTGATGACGACGACCTTGTCGGCCACGGACCTCATGCGGTCAGGCCACCGCCTCACGGTCCGGTGAGGGGCGCAGAGCCTGGACGTCGTACGCATCGACGTCGAAGCGGGCGAGCTTGCGGCGGAGCGTGAAGGTGGCCTTGGGCCAGAGCACGGTGTTGCGGCCGTGGGTGTCGAGGTACCACGACGAGCAGCCACCGGTGTTCCACACCGTCCGCCTCATCCGTCGCTGGACGTCGGCGTTCCAGCGACGCTGCGCGATCTCCCGGGGCTCGACAGCGGCGTACCCCCGGCTGCGCATCGTGCGCAGGGCGTCTCGGAGGTAGGCGACCTGCGACTCGATCACGAAGACGACGCTGGTGTGGCCCTGGCCGGTGTTCGGGCCGGTCATCATGAAGAGGTTGGGGAAGCCGTGCACGGTCGTGCCCTTGTACGCCGACATCCCGGTGGCCGACCACTCCTCCGCGAGCGTGTGGCCCTCGCGTCCGACGACGCGCTCGGCGATCGGTTGCTCCGTCGTCCAGAACCCGGTGGCCACCACGATCACGTCGACGGGGTGGTCGACGCCGTCGGCGGTGACGATCGACGTTGGCGTGATGCGCACGATCGGCTCGGTGACGAGGTCGACGTTGTCGGCGGCGAGAGCGGGGTAGTAGGTGTTCGAGCGGAGCACGCGCTTGCACCCGAGCTGGAAGGTCGGGGTGACCTGGGCGCGGAGGTCGGGGTCCTTGATCGCCTGGTGCATGTTGAGCGTCGCGGCCTTCTTGGCCGGTGCCCCGAGCCGCGGCTGCCAGGTGAAGGCCGGCACGTAGCCCTCGTGCGCCCAGTAGATGCCGGTGCGGTACGCGCGGGCCAGGGCCGGGACGTGGCGAAGGGCGAGGCGCTCGAGGCGGAGGTAGCGGCGGTCGTTGCGCGGGATCACCCAGGGAGCCGTGCGCTGGTAGACGTCGAGGTGGGACGCGAGCTGCTGGACCTCGGGGACGATCTGGATCGCCGACGCACCGGTGCCCACGACCGCGACCCGCTTGCCGGAGAGGTCGACCGAGTGGTCCCACCGTGCGGAGTGGAAGAGGGAGCCCCGGAAGGTGTCGATGCCCTCGATCTCCGGAAGCCGCGGCTCGGACAGGCCGCCCGTGCCGGTGACCAGGGTGCGGGCAACCACCTCGCCGGCCGTCGTCCGACAGCGCCACACCTGCGCGTCGTCGTCCCAGACGGCTCGCTCGAGCTCGGTGCCGAACACGATCCTGTCCATGACGGCGTACTCCTGGGCGATGCGCTGGAGGTAGGCCTGGATCTCCGGCTGCGGCGAGTACGACGAGGTCCACTCGGGGTTGCGGGCGAACGAGAACGAGTAGAGCTGGCTCGGGATGTCGCAGCACGCGCCGGGATAGGTGTTGTCACGCCAGGTCCCACCGACGTCGGTTGCCCTCTCGATCACCACGAGGTCGGTCTCGCCGTCCTCGGTGAGCTTGATGGCGGCGCACAGTCCGGCGAAGCCGGAGCCGACGATCAGGTGGTCGACCTGCCCGGGAAGGGTCATGCCCGCGACGGTAGTGGAATCCCGGGGTCGCCACGTGTGGTGTTGCTCGCAGGTGGCTGTGGATGCGTGCGGATAGTCCCTGACGAAATGGTCGTGTTTGCGCGGATCACACGACCATTTCGTCAGGGACTATCGCGTCAGCCGCTCGCTGTGAGGTCGTAGACGGTGACGCCGTCGACGGTCTGGGCGGTGAAGGTGGACTCGACCCACTGGGTGATCTGGGAGGCGGTGCCCCCGCCCGCCGAAGGGCCGCCCGCCCCTCCCGAGGCGATGAGGTAGTGGATCTTGCCGGCGGCGACCCAGGCCTGGAACTGCGCCAGCGTCGGGCTCGGGTCGCTGCCGTTGAAGCCGCCGATCGCCATCACCGGCTGCTGGGTGGCCAGCTGGTAGCCGGCTGCGCTGTTGGAGCCGACCGCCGCTGCCACCCAGGTGTACGTCGACGCATCCGCCTCGAGGAGCCGGGTGAGGGCGGTGCTCGACGTACTGCCGTCGAGGAGCCCGCCGGGGTTGGCCCCACCGGGGCCGGCGCCGACGGGTCCGCCGAGGCCGCCGGTCGACGGTCCGGCACTCGGGATGGAGCCCGTGTGGGGCGTGGCCGCCGTCTCCAGGGAGTACGCCGCCTGCGAGGTGAGCCCGCTGAGCAGGGCCACCACGGCGACCGTGGTCGCCACGCGCCGTGGCAGGTGCCGTGCGCCGACGATCATCAGCGCGGCGGCGAAGCCGACCGTCGCGACGACGTACTTCAGCCACGGGTGCCACGACGAGTCGCGGGCGAGGAGCTCGAAGGCGAGGCTGGTGGTCATGGCGACGGCCACGCCCAGGACGCCGGTGGCGACCAGGGAATCGCGGTGCTGCCACAGGACCCACGCGCCGATCCCGACCAGGGCGCCGATCGCCGGGGCGAGGGCGACGGTGTAGTACGGGTGGAAGATCCCGGCCATCAGGCTGAACGTCAGCGCGGTGGTCACCAGCCACCCCAGCCACAGCGTCAGGCCGGCCTGCACCCGACGACGGCCGCGGGCGAACCAGAGGCCCGCCGCGCCCAGCACGAAGGCCGCCGGCAGCAGCCAGGCCACCTGGCTGCCGATCTCGCTGCCGAACATGCGCAGGAGACCGGTGGAGCCCCACAGACCTCCGCCACCGAGACCGCCACCGAGACCGCCACCGCCCACCGACCCGGTCTCGGAGCCGTCGAGGCGACCGAGCCCGTTGTAGCCGAGGGTCAGCTCGAGGATGGAGTTGTGCTGCGAGCCGCCGACGTAGGGCCGTGATGCGGCCGGCCACAGCATCACGATCGCCAGCCACCAGCCGGCCGCCAGGACGAGGCCCGCGGCCGCGCCGAGGAGGTGCACGAGCCTGCGCCGCCACGGCACGCTCGCGAAGAGGGCGTACACCAGGACCAGAGCGGGGATCACGAGGAACGCCTGGAGCATCTTCGCCAGGAACGCCAACCCGACGAGAGTGCCGGCGAGGAACAGCCAGCGTCCGGCGCGCGGGCTTTCGAGGGCACGCAGTGTCGCGTACGCCGCGGCGACCAGGAGCAGGCAGAGCATCGCGTCGGGATTGTTGAAGCGGAACATCAGCACCGCGACCGGGGTCAGGGCCATCACCGCGCCCGCGATGAGGGCGGCGGCCGCGGATCTCGTCGTACGCCGGACGGTTGCGTAGAGCAGCCAGACCGCGGCGACGCCCTCGAGCGCCTGTGGCACGAGGATGCTCCACGACGAGAGCCCGAAGACCCGGACGGACAGCGCCATCGGCCAGATCGCCAGCGGCGTCTTGTCGACGGTGATGCTGTTCGCGGCGTCCGAGGAGCCGAAGAGGAACGCCTTCCACGACGCCGAGCCGGCCTGGGCCGCGGCGGAGTAGAAGGAGTTGGCCCAGCCCGACGCGCCGAGGCCCCAGAGGTACAGGAGCGCGGTGGCGACGAGCAGGCCGGCGAGCGCCGCCCGGTCGGCCGGCACGGGGAACCGCCCGGTCGCGGCGCCCGCCGCTCGGTGTCCCCGGCGCGTGAACGGCCGTGTCGGCCGGGGACGGTCTGAGGGACTCGAGTCGCGTGTCAGCGCGGAGGTCTCGGAGGTCTCGGAGGTCATGCCCCCACCGTGGACAGGCCGACTGGCAGGGCCCCCTCGCCGGCCTGTGGGGCGTCTGTGAGGGGATAGTCCCTGACGAAATGGTCGTGATTCCGCCGATCACCCGACCATTTCGTCAGGGACTATCGACCGAGGGTCAGCCGGGGAGGGTCACGGTGAGGGTGGTCGAACCGGGGTGGGAGTCCAGGCTGACGGTGCCGCCGTGGGCGGACACGATCGCGTGGACCAGGGAGAGACCGAGTCCGGCACCGGCGGCGCCAGGGGTCATCCCGTTCGTTGCGCTGGACGTGCGCGTGCGAGAGGCGTCGCCGCGGGCGAAGCGCTCGAAGGCCGTGTCCACCAGGCCCGGGGGGAAGCCGGGGCCGTCGTCGTGGACCGAGAACCCGAACCGCCGGGCGGTGACGGTGACGGTGGTGCCCGCCGGGGTGTACTTCTGCGCGTTGGTCAGCAGGTTGGTGACGACCTGGTGCAGGCGGTCGGCGTCACCGGTCACCTCGATCGACTCCTCGGGCAGCTCGAGCCGCCACCGGTGGTCCGGCGCCACCACACGGGCGTCCGACACCGCCTCCACGAGCAACCGGGAGAGGTCCACCCGGTCCCGGGCCAGAGGCCGGCCGGCATCGAGGCGCGCCAGCAGCAGCAGGTCCTCGACCATCGAGGTCATCCGGGCGGACTCCTCCTGGACCTTCCCGAGCGCCGTGCCGACGGTCGCGACGTCGTCGGGACGCCGCCGGGCCAGCTCGGTGTAGCCGGCGATCGTGGTCAGCGGGGTCCGCAGCTCGTGGGAGGCGTCGGCGACGAACTGCCGCACCTGCTGCTCGCTCTCGTGTCGCGCGTGGAGCGAGGACTCGACGTGGGCGAGCAAGGTGTTCAGCGCGGCGCCCACCTGGCCGATCTCGGTCCGGGCGTCGGTGAGCCGGTCGGGCACGCGCTCGGCCAGCTCGATCTCCCCGCTGGCCAGCGGCAGGGCGGCCACCCGGTGGGCGGTTCCCGCGACCTCCCGCAGCGGCCGCAGCTGGCGGCGTACGACGAGCGCACCGGCGGCCCCCGCCGCGACCGTGCCGGACAGCACGAGCGCGAGCTCCCACACGACCAGCCGCGAGATCGTGTCATCCACCTCGCTGGTCGGCAGCCCGACGAGGAGCATGTTGCCGGAGGTGCCCACGGCGGAGACCCGGTAGTCGCCGAGCCCGTCGAGCGAGACGGTCTGCGGGTGTCCGTCGGTCGGGATCGCCTGCAGCTCGCTCAGCTGCGAAGCCGTGAGCTCCTGGAACCGGGTGCCGCCCTGCGTCTGACCCGACGTCAGCACCCGGCCGTAGGCCGTGCTCCCGACGTAGCGGGCGTTCAGCGTGTTCACACCCTGGCCGCGCACGTAGTCGTTGTCGTGGTCGGGGTCAGGGGGAGGCACGCCCGGCCCACCGAGCTGGTTGACCTCTGCCCTCACCGCGAGCTGCAGCGAGGCGTCCACCTTGTCGTCCAGCTGGCCCATGAGGTAGTTGCGTAAGACCAACGTCGTGGCCAGTCCGAGGAGGATCGAGACCAGGGCCACCAGGCCCACCGTGACGAGCACCAGGCGCGACGTGAGGGAGGGGAATGCTGCGCGCATCGCCTCACCCGGCCGCCTTCAGCACGTACCCGGCGCCCCGCATGGTGTGGATCATCGGCCGGCGTCCGGCGTCGATCTTCTTGCGCAGGTAGGAGATGTAGAGCTCGACGACGTTGGCCTGCCCGCCGAAGTCGTAGTTCCAGACGCGATCGAGGATCTGGGCCTTCGACAGCACCCGCTTGGGGTTGCGCATCAGAAAGCGGAGCAGCTCGAACTCGGTGGCGGTCAGGGCGATCTCGGTGCCCGCGCGCCGTACCTCGTGGCTGTCCTCGTCCAGCTCGAGGTCACCCACCGTCAGCACCGACCCGTTCTGTGCTCGCCGTGCCCCGGTACGCCGCATCAGCCCACGCAGCCGCGCGACCAGCTCCTCGAGCGAGAACGGCTTGGTCACGTAGTCGTCGCCGCCGGCGGTGAGCCCGGCGATCCGGTCCTCGACGGCGTCGCGCGCCGTCAGGAAGACGACCGGGAGGTCCGGGTCGGTGGCGCGCATGCGGCGCAGCACCTCGAGACCGTCGAAGTCGGGCAGCATCATGTCGAGCACGACGGCATCGGGCCCGACCGACTTGGCGGACGAGACCGCCTTGGTCCCGGTGTGGGCCACGGAGACGTCGAAGCCCTCGTAGCGCAGCGCCATGCCGATCAGCTCGGCGATGTTGACCTCGTCGTCGACGACGAGCACGCGCAGCGGCGAGCCGTCGGGGCGGGTGAGCTCCATGGCGCCAGTCTGGGGTCGGAGCCTGTGGGTTTCCTGTGCATCGCCTGTCCGCGAGACACGACCACCTCTGATCCGGCCCACAGGCCCAGCACAGGTACGCCGCTCAGACTGCGGCTATGAGCGACGACGAGACCCGCCCGATCGAGCCCGATGCACCCGTGCCTCCTTCGACAGGCGACGCGGAGCAGCCGCCCCAGTACGGCGGCGGGTCGCCCTACGCCACGCAGCAGCGGCCGCACGCCATGCCCCTCCCGGCCGGCTACCCGGGGTACGCCGTGCCCCCGCAGCAGCGTCCGCGGTTCGGCGACCAGGTGATCGGGATGTGGGCGGTCGTCGCGGTGGCATTGGCCTGCCTGGTCGTCGGTGGCCTGAGCGGCTTCATCCTCGGCCGCGCCTCGCCCGACGGTCAGGACCGCTTCATGCGCGGTCCGGGCATGATGCAGTTCCAGCGCGGTCCGAACGGCTTCGGCGAGAACGGCTTTCCCAACGGCCCGAACGGATTTCCCAACCAGCAGCCCAACCAGCAGCAGCCCAGCCAGAGCCCGAGCAACGGCTGACCCAACCGCCCGTCTCTTGCCGCCGTTCCACTTGACGGCAAGGGTTTCTGCCGACGGGAGGTTCGGATGGCCGTGCGGGCGGGCTTCAGCGAGTACGTCGTCGCGCGTCGACCGCTGATGTATCGCACCGCCTGGGTGCTGTGTGGTGACCACCACCAGGCCGAGGATCTCGTCCAGCACGTCCTGACCAAGCTCTACGTCGTCTGGCCACGTGTCTGGCGGATGGACTCCATCGACGGCTACGTCCGCACCATGCTGGTCAACGCCAACGTGGACCGGGTGCGCCGTCGTCGCGAGTCCACCGGGCTCGAGGGGTTCGACCAGTCGGCCCCGGACGTCGACCACGACGCCATGCTCGACCTGCGCGATGCGTTGGCCCAGCTGGCTCCGGGACAACGACGGGCGGTCGCGCTGCGACACCTGTGGGGCCTCTCCGTCGAGGAGACCGCTGCCGAGCTCGGCATCGCGCCGGGCACCGTGAAGAGCCAGACCGCGGACGCCGTGCGGCGGCTTCGCGCGCTGCTGGCGTCGCAGGGCGAGGAAGGGCGGACCCGATGAACGAGATCAGTGACCTGCTGGAGCGGATCGGCGCCCCGGCGACCGAGGTCTCCGCCGACATCGCACGCGGCGAGCGCGCGTTACGGCGGCGGCGCGGCTGGCAGGTGTCCGTGGCGGCCACGGCCGTGGCTGCGGTGGCGGCCGGTGGCCTCCTCCTCCAAGGCGCCGGTCAGCACGGGAGCGAGGCGGGCTACTCCCACTCCGGAGCGGCAACAGCCTCCTCGTCACACGCCACGCATCCCACGCACGCCATGGTCACGACGCCACACCGGCACGACGGACTGCCGACCACCCAACAGCGGCAGCAGCAGATCCAGGACGAACGAGGGAACCCACGCACACAGGCTCTCCTGGAGGGCTACCGGGACGTGCTCGCCGACCACCTGGGCGCCCTCGGGGTCCTCGGACCGGCCAACGGCGAGTGGGGTCGTTCCCTGTTCGACGGCAAGGCCGAGCAGAGCACCGGCACCCACATCGACTGGGACCACGGAGGCGAGATCATGGTCGGCATCGCGACGTCGTGGAGCGTGACCGAGTGGCCGTTCTATCCGGCACACGGCACCGAGACGACCTACCAGGGACACCCGGCGCGTGTGCTCGTCGACGGCGACGACCTCTATGTCTCCGTGGAGCACGGCAACGGGCAGGTGGTGACCGTGACGGCGTTCGCGACCTACGGCAACAACCACACGTCGATCCCGACGACCGGGTTGACCGTGCAGGACCTGCTCCCAGCGGCGGCCGACCCACGGCTGCGGCTCCCGGCGTACTTGCAGTAGGGCTCAGCCGACGGCGTCGTACAACCGCAGCGCCATCACCGGGCAGCTGCGGACGGCATGCCGGGCCGCCTGCCGGTGGCGGTCGGCAACGGCCGGGTCGCGCTCGCCATCGCGTGACAGCGGGAAGCCGAAGTCGTCGACCGCGAGCAGCTCCGGCAGCAGCTCGGCGCAGCTGCCGTGGCCGTCGCAGCGGGTCCAGTCGATGTGCAGGCGTGCCGTCACGAGGCCTCTCTCCGTTGCGACGACGGGCAGTAGCCGTCGAGGTGGGCTGCCACGTGGCTGCGGAAGACGTCGAGGGTCGAGGCGACGAAGCGCGCGCTGCCGTCCGGGTGCGCGCAGGCTCCGCGACCGGTCACCAAGGCCGACATCCGAGCGATCTCGCTCGGCAGTGAGGGGTCGCGAACCCCGGTGGCGAGGCGCCTCAGGTTCGTCGCCAGATGGGGCAACCCGTTCAGGCACGGCCCACACTGACCGGTCGACTCCTCGGCGAGGTACGCCGTGACGTCGGCGGCGAACTCCACCGGGCAGGTCGCGTCGTCGAGGACGTGCAGCACCCCGGCGCCCACGGTCGTGCGGAAGGCCGCCAGGTCGACGGCACTGAGCCGCACGGTCAGGTGTGAGGCGGGCACCCAGCCCCCGTGGTACCCACCGACCAGGACCGCCGCGGGCCGGACCGGAACGGCCGGAGCCACCACGTCCACCAGCCGCGAGCCGCCGGCGGCCTCGACGACGCCGGGGCGTTCGACCGACCCGCTGATCGTGAAGAGGGACCTGCCGGGCGCGTCGTCGGTCCCCACCGATCGGAACCACGGCGCGCCGTACCGCACCAGGAGGGCGAGCTGCGCCAGCGTCTCCGCGTTGAGCACCAGCGTGGGCCGGCCGTCGACCCCCCGCTCCGTCACCCGCGTGAACGGGTCGCGCGGGACTCCGAGCCGACCCTCCAGCTGGTTGACCAGCGCCGACTCCTGGCCGGCGGTGAAGCCACCGGCGAGCGGCACGACCTGGAGTCCGCGGGTCCCCGCAGCCGCCATCGCGGACGCAGGGTCGACCTCCGGGCCGACCGCCAGCACGGTGCGTCTCGTGTGCAGGGCCTGGGCGAGGATCTCCAGTCCGTCGAGCACCAGGTGCGGGTTGCGGGCCAGCAGCACCGCGTCCTTGGAGCTGAGTGGCTCGCTCTCCATCGCGTTGCCGACGACCACGGGCTTGCGCGACCCGGCGGCGACGGCCCGCAGCTTCATCGCGGTCGGGAACCCGGCGCCCCCGCGGCCGACGAGGCCGCTGTGGGCGAGGGTGGCGAGCAGGTGGTCGAGCCGCGGCCGTGGGCAGACGCCGTAGCGCGCGAGATGCGCGTCGTGGTCCGGGCCGGCGCCGTCCAGGAGGACCCGGGACGCGGCCTGCGGCGCGGTCACGCCGTCCTCCGCGGATGACGGGTCCAGCCCCGACCGGCGTACGACGGAGCGAGTCGCCAGGCGAGGGCGCCCACGACGGCGACGACGCAGACGACGGCGACGACCCGGAACCAGGACGAGCCGGCGTCGCTGCCGCTGCCCAGGGCGTGCAGGAGGGCCGCCGGCCACAGGACGTAGGTCGCCCAGTGGACCACGCGGAAGACCCGGGGTCCCACGCGCTGCCGCAGCACCGAGACCGCGGTGACCACCAGCAGCACGTCGACCGCGAGCGTTCCCAGCCCCACCCACACCGGCCGGTACGACGCGAGGAACGGCAGGGCGAAGTCCACGACGCGGAGCTGGGCGTAGGGGTCGAACAACAGGCTGGTGACGTGGAGCGCCACGAGGCCCGCGCCGGTCAGCGCCGCCGTCCGATGCAGGTCGCTGGTGCCGAACCTCCCCAGCCCGGGCAGCGGTCGACCGGAGCGTGCGGCGATCCCGAGCACGAGCGAGACCGTGAACATCACGAGCGCCACGACGCCCGTACCGCGGCCCAGCGCCCACAGGGCCTCGTCCATGCCCGTGGAGCTCATGCCGCCACGTCCTCCGGCCAGTCGCCCACGCGGACGACACGGCTCCGCTGGTCGACGAGCCGCGCCGTGAACCCGCGCTCGGTGAGCCACCTCGGGGCGTCGCGACCCAGGACGACGGCTGCCGTGGAGGCCGTGTTGGCCTCGACGCACGTCCGGGCGGTCACCGTGGCGCTGCGCCACACCGGTGGGGCCGGACCAGCCGTGCGCGGGTCGACGATGTGATGCAGTCGTACGCCGCCGCGTCGCCACCCGCGGCGTGTGGTGGACGACGTCGCCAGGGCCGAGCCGCCGGCGAGCGACACCTGGCACGCCGGGTCGTCACGCGTGTCCTGCACCCGCACCTGCCAGCCGCCCGACGGAGCCGGACCGGCGGTCGCGATGTCACCGCCGAGCTCGACGAGGACGCCGACGCCGACCGTCTCCGCCGCGTGCCGGGCGGTGAGATCGGCGGCCCGTGCCTTGGCGGTGGCACCCAGGTCCAGACGCACGCCGCTCGGGAGCTCCAGCCGGTCGCCGTGCAACCGCACCCGTCGCCACCCGGGCACACCCCCGACGACACGCACCGGGTCCCGGTCGGCGGGTAGCAGCTCGATGCTCCGGTCGTAGCCGAGCGACTCGAGCGTGCTGCCCACGGTCGGGTCGACCAGTCCACCGCTGGCCTCCGCAGCGTCGAGAGCGGTCGCCAGGAGGTCCGTCAGCATGGGCGAGAGGCGGTGCGCCCCGGCCGTCAGCACCGCCAGCTCGGAGTCGTCGCGGAAGCGAGAGCAGGCCAGCTCGACGTCGTCCAGCCCGGTTCGCACGATCTCGACCACGGAGTCGAGGGCGGCCGGATCCGTGACGACGACCGATGCCGTCGTGCTCCAGAGGTCGAAGTGTCGGGCGGCGGTCACGGTCACGACCCGCTCGTCGTCGCCTGCGGCGGCGCCGGTTGGGGTGCGCTCACGCGAGGGGTCGAGCCGGTCGACCGCCCCTCGTCCTGGCTCGCGGCGTGCGAGACGTGGCGCGACGTACCGCTCCTGGTCGTCGACGAGCCCGAGGCTCCTCCTGGGTGCCCCGACGTCGTCCGGGTCGCCGCGCCGATGCCGAGGGAGGCCCCGAGCGCGCCCACGATCCCGAGACACGCGAGTCCGGCCTGGAGCCTTCTGCTGCGCTGAAGGGGGGTCATGCCGTCGACGGTGCCCCGGGTTCCTGTGCCGAGCCTGTGAGCGCTGTGGGTCTGCGGTGTCATCTGCCTGACCGGAACCTGACTGCGCGACCGGGGCGGCCGGTCCGACCCGGACGAACGCCGTGAGAACTCGGTGGGAGCCGGCGAGCAGGTGGGGGAGAATCACCGGCGTTGTGGACATCTCCTTCCCGGCCGAGCTGCCGATCAGCGGGCGGCGTGACGACATCGCGGCGGCGCTCCGGGACCATCAGGTCGTGATCGTCGCCGGCGAGACCGGGTCGGGAAAGACGACGCAGCTGCCGAAGATCTGCCTGGAGCTGGGTCGAGGCCAGGGTCGAGGCCAGGGTCAAGGGCAGGGTCGAGGGCAGGGTCGAGGGCAGGGCGGTGGCGGCCTGATCGGGCACACCCAGCCACGCCGGATCGCCGCCCGATCGGTCGCCGAGCGCCTCGCGTTCGAGCTCGGGACCGAGCTCGGCACCGAGGTCGGGTACCAGGTCCGCTTCACCGACCGGACGTCACGCGAGACCCGGGTCAAGGTGATGACCGACGGCATCCTGCTCGCCGAGCTGCAGCGCGACCGGCAGCTCCGCCGCTACGACACGATCATCATCGACGAGGCGCACGAGCGGAGCCTCAACATCGACTTCCTGCTCGGCTACCTCAAGCGGTTGTTGCCGCGGCGTCCCGACCTCAAGCTGGTCATCACGTCCGCGACGATCGACCCCGAGCGCTTCGCCCGCCACTTCGCCGACGAGCGCGGGCGGCCCGCCCCGATCATCGAGGTGTCCGGGCGGACGTACCCGGTCGAGATCCGCTACCGGCCGCTGATCGACATACCCGACGAGGCGGACGACGAGGGAGAGGCGGTCGTCCGTGACCAGACCGAGGCGATCGTGGACGCCGTCCGCGAGCTCGCGCGGGAGGGTCCCGGCGACGTCCTCGTGTTCCTCCCCGGCGAGCGCGAGATCCGCGACACGGCCGACGCCCTCGCGGACCTGAAGCCGGATCCCGGACGCACGCTCGAGGTCGTACCGCTCTTCTCGCGCCTTTCGGCGCCCGAGCAGCACCGCGTCTTCTCGTCGCACCCGCAGACCACCCGCCGCGTCGTCCTGGCCACCAACGTCGCCGAGACCTCGCTCACCGTCCCGGGCATCCGGTACGTCATCGACACCGGCGTCGCGCGCATCTCGCGGTACTCCATGAAGACCAAGGTGCAGCGACTCCCGATCGAGGCGATCAGCCAAGCCTCGGCGAACCAGCGCTCGGGTCGGTGCGGTCGGGTCGAGGCCGGCATCGCGATCCGGCTGTACTCGGAGGAGGACTTCGAGAGTCGCCCCGAGTTCACCGACCCGGAGATCCTGCGGACCAACCTCGCCTCGGTGATCCTCCAGATGTGGTCGCTCGGGCTGGGAGACGTCGCTCGCTTCCCGTTCGTCGAGCCGCCCGACCGGCGCCAGGTGACGTCGGGCATCCAGCTCCTCGAGGAGCTCGGCGCACTGGCGAGCGAGGACCGGCTCACCCGCCTCGGCCGGCGGCTCGCCCGCCTGCCGATCGACCCACGACTGGGTCGGATGATCCTCGAGGCCGAGCGGCTGGGGTGCGTCCGGGAGATCCTCGTCATCGCCGCCGCGCTCTCGCTCCAGGACCCCCGGGAGCGGCCCCTGGACGTGCAGGCGCAGGCAGACCAGCTCCATGCGCGCTTCAAGGACCCGACCTCGGACTTCCTCACCTGGCTCAACCTCTGGCGGCACCTGCGGACGCAGCAGCGCGAGCTCTCGAGCAGCGCGTTCCGCCGGATGTGCCGCCGGGAGTTCCTGAACTACCTCCGCGTCCGCGAGTGGCAGGACTTCGAGTCCCAGCTCCGCCAGGTCTGCCGCGAGCTGCGGATCGACCTCGGGAAGGGCGGCGTGGCAACGGAACCCGACGCCGACGGCATCCACCAGGCTCTGCTCTCGGGCCTGCTCTCCCACGTCGGGATCCTGGAGGAGCGCGAGAAGCCGACGCCCGGGCGGCGCGGACCCCGCGGCCCCCGGGAGTACCTCGGTGCCCGCGGCACGCGGTTCGCGATCTTCCCCGGAAGCGGGCTACGAGGGAAGAACCCGACGTACCTCATGGCCGGCGAGCTCGTCGAGACCGGCCGGCTGTGGGCCCGGCAGAACGCCGCGATCCGGCCCGAGTGGGCCGAGCGACTGGGCGAGCACCTCGTCAAGCGCACCTACAGCGAGCCGCACTGGTCGAAGAAGCGGGCCGCCGTGATGGCCCACGAGCGCGTCACGTTGTACGGCGTACCGCTGGCGACCGACCGGCTGGTGCAGTTCGGCAAGGTGAACCGTGACCTGAGCCGCGAGCTGTTCATCCGGCACGCCCTCGTGTACGGCGAGTGGGAGAGCCGGCACCGCTTCCTGGCCGAGAACCAGCGGCTGCTCGAGGAGGCCGAGGAGCTCGAGCACCGGGCTCGTCGCCGCGACATCGTCGTCGACGAGCACACGCTGTTCGACTTCTACGACGCGCGCGTGGGCGCCGAGGTCGTGAGCGGCGCCCACTTCGACACCTGGTGGAAGAAGGAGCGCCTCCGCCGCCCCGACCTGCTCACCTTCGACCCGGCGATGCTGACCCACGACACCGCGGAGGAGGTGACCGAGGACGACTTCCCCGAGGAGTGGCAGCAGGAGCATGGGCTGACGTTCCCGATCAGCTACCACTTCGAGCCCGGGTCCGCCGACGACGGGCTGACCATCGACGTCCCGGTGGCGACGCTGAACCGGGTCGCCACGGACGACTTCTCGTGGAACGTCCCCGGCGTCCGGCAGGAGCTCGTGACCAGCCTGATCCGGAGCCTGCCGAAGAACCTCCGGGTCAGCTTCGTCCCGGCCCCCGACAAGGCGCGCGAGTTCCTCGCGACGACGCCGGCGGGCGAGGAGCCGCTGCTGGACGCCCTGGAGCGCTGGGCGCGCTCGACGACCGGGGTCGTGATCCCGCGCGAGGCGTGGGACTGGAGCAAGGTCCCGGCCCACCTGCAGCCGACCTACCGGGTGCTGGACGACGACGGCGCCGAGCAGGGGCGCGGCAAGGACCTCGAGGCTCTCAAGGCGCCGCTCGAGGCGCAGTTCGACGCGGCCCTGGCCGCCGTCGCCGACGACAGCGGGTACGGCGCGACCGGGCAGACCGGATGGACCTTCGGCGAGCTCCCGGCGGAGATCGTTCAGCGGAGGGCCGGCCACGAGGTGCTCGCCTATCCGGCCGTGCTCGACGAGGGCACCTCGGTCGGGCTCGGGGTGTTCGGCTCCGCGGAGGAGGCCGCGTCGCGCCACCGGCACGGCGTACGCCGGCTGCTGCTGCTCGCCCTCCCGTTCGACGGCGACCCCACGGCAGCGCTCGACACCACGCAGCGCCTCGGGCTCGTGGGTTCGCCGTACGCCTCGGTGCCCGAGCTGCTGGACGACGTGCGCGCTGCGGTCCTGACCGATGTCGTGGATGCGCAACCACCGGCCCGCACCCCCGAGGCGTACGCCGCGCTGGTGTCGGCCGGTCGCGAGGCGCTGGACACGCGGGCCGACGCGGTGCTGCACGACGTCCTGCGTGTCCTGGCCGACTGGCGCGACACGGACCACGTGCTGAGCGGAAGGGCCGAGCTGGCCACGCTCCCGGCGCTGCAGGACATGCGGGAGCAGCTGGCCCGGCTGGTCGGCCGCGGCTTCCTCGGCGACGCGGGGGCAGACCGGCTGCGCCGCTTCCCGACGTACCTGCTCGCGATCCGGCGCCGGCGCGAGCAGCTGGAGGAGCACGTGGCTCGCGACCGCCAGCAGATGGACCTGGTCCGGCCGCTCGACGAGGCCTACCTCCACCAGGTCGCGGCCCTCCAGAAGGGCCGTCCGCCGGGCGAGGCGCTCCGGAGGGCGCGGTGGATGCTCGAGGAGTACCGCGTGTCGCTGTTCGCGCAGCAGCTCGGCACGGACGGGCCGGTCAGCGACCAACGCATCCGGAAGCTGCTCGCCGGATGAGGGTCGGACCCCTGCCGACCCGCGGCAACGACAAACCCCGAGTTCGGGCCTCTCGCACCCCGACCGGGACTACCGTGGCACGGTGAGCCAACGCCCCCACCACCGCCCGATCACGCCGGGCGACCGATTCTTCGAGGGCATCGAGTCCGACCACCCGGATCCGGCGCGGATGGCCGAGGCCGCGGACCGCGCGGCCCACGTCCTGGTGCGCAGCGCCCACGACTCCGACGACCAGGAGATCGCCGAGCGGGTGCTCCACCTCGCCGACACCGAGGGGATCGAGGCCATCGCGGAGGTGTGGGCGGACCGCCCGGCCGACACGATCGCGGGCTGCCTGTGGAGGCTGTACCTCCTCCGCTCCTGGGTGTACGCCGACCCGGTCGGCGTCGCCCGGGAGTTCGAGGCCGGCCGCGTCCGAGCCGCTGTGGACGGTGTCGTCGCCGGCGTCGCGGACCCGCCCGGTCCCGACGAGCTGCGCGCCATGGTCGACCAGGTCCTCCGCGGGATCGCCGCCAGCGACTTCGCCGACGTGCTGCTCCGGGCCGCCGCCTTCGCCCGGGTGGTCGCCACCGGGCGGGTCGAGCTCCCCGACGGCGACACGGTCGCGGCCGCCCGGATCCAGTGCGTCGCCGACCAGCTGGACCGCGCGGCACGGCTCGAGCTGGCGGGGAACCTGGTCTAGCACCGGCCCGGTCCTGGCCCGGTCCTGGCCCAGCCTGGCCTAGACCGCGCCACGCCCCTGGGGAGTTCGGAATGTTCCCACCGGACCTCTCGTTACAATGGAGCGAGTGTGCCGGGCCGCGGCAGCCCCGGGTCCCAATATCAGCCGCTACGAGCGGCCACGCGCCGTGAGGCGCTCCCGGTCCGGCGCACTCCTTCTTTCTCCGGACGGTTAGGGTTTCGGCCGTGCCAGGGAGAGGACCGCGGACCCGAGGAGCCGCCGTCGTCGCCGCTCTCCTCGCCGCCACGGTGCTGGCTGCGTGTGACTCCTCGTCGGGCTCGTCCTCAGGCTCGGGCCCGGCCTCGGGCCCCGGCACGGCCACCTCGTCGCCGGGCCGTCAGGAGCCGCAGAAGCTGACGTTCGGGGTGATCGGGTCACCGGGCGAGATCAACCAGTACCGGACGATGGCCGAGACCTACGCCCCGGCGAACGGCGAGGTCGACGTCAAGGTCGAAGGTTGGCCGAACGACGCCGCCATGCTCGGGGCGTTCCGCGACGGCGAGCGCGTCCCCGACGTCTTCCTGGCCTCGCGTCGGCACCTGGCCTACCTGGTGCAGCACCAGCTCATCCAGCCCGTGGACAGCCTGCTCGACGACCGTGACTTCGACTTCGGCGACGAGTACCCCCGCAGCAGCCTGACGGCGTTCGGCAACGACAACCGGCTGCAGTGCCTGCCGTACGGCATCCAGCCCTCGGTGATCTACTACAACACCCGCCTCGTGCGGTTCAGCCGGCTCAGGAACGACCCGCCCGTCCCCGGCGAGGGATGGACGTTGGAGCAGTTCGCGGCCGCGGGACGGTGGGCGGTGCGCCACCACCCAGGGGTCGCGGGCATCTATCTCGACCCGACCCTGTCGGGCGTGACGCCCTTCGTGTACTCCGGGGGCGGTCAGCCGTTCGACGACGCCACCGACCCGACCAGCCTGGCGTTCTCCGAGGACACCAACGAGAACACGTTGGTCCAGACCGTGCGGGCCCTCCGCGTGCCCGGCTCGCGCCTGACGCCCGAGCAGCTCGCCGAGCACACTCCGGAGGAGTGGTTCGCCCGGGGAAAGCTGGCCCTGCTCCAAGGGACCCGGCGGATGGTCCCCGACCTCCGGAGATCCGGGGTGAGGTTCGACGTGATGCCGATGCCGAGTCTCGGGACGTCGGCGACCGTGGGCCAGCTCACCGGTCTCTGCATCTCCAGCCACCCTCGCGACCTCACCACGGCCGCAGACTTCCTGGTCTACGCCAGCACGCCGGGCGCGCTGGAGCTCGTGTCGTACGCCGGCTACCTGCAGCCCGCGAACCAGACGGTCGCGCTGTCCGACGCCTTCCAGCAGCCCCGCCAGCAACCTCGTCACGCGTCGGTGTTCACGTTCAGCGTGAAGAGCATGGAGTACCCGCCGGTCGTCGGGGACTCCGACGAGCTCGACCTGGCGGTCCAGCCCCTCATCCAGCAGATGCTGGACGGCACCCCGCAGGATGTCCCGCCGCTGGCGCGCCAGATCGACCGGGCGTCGTACCGGGTGCTGGGTCCGAAGCTCGGGCCGACCGCGAGCCCGAGTCAGACGGCCGACTGAGCGTCGACGACGGCCTCCAGGAGCATCGGCGCCGTCAGCTCGACCTGCCACTCACGCGCACCGAGCTCGCGCAGCTGGTCGCTGAGGGCGGCCAGGTCCGCCCCGGCCGGCTCCCACATGGCCCGGCGCACGCTGTCGGGGGTGAGCAGGTTCTCCGCGGGCACCTGGAGCTCCTCCGACAGCCGGGCCATCCCGTCGCGAGCGAGGAGCAGTCGCTGGGCCGCCACCGGGTCGCGCTCGGCCCAGGCGCGTGGGGTCGGCGGACCTTCCGTGCGGGGGGCCCGCACGGGCAGCTCGTCCTCGGGTAGCGCGCGGGCACGCGCGAGCGCCGCGACCCAGCGGTCGGCGTACCGCTGCGCGCCCCGGCCGTGGAAGCCCTTGGTGGCCAGCAGGTCGGCCTTGCTGACCGGGTCGGCGAGAGCGGCCGCGACGATCGCGTTGTCGCCGATGATCCGTCCGGGCGAGATGTCGCGGGTGCGGGCCAGGTCGTCGCGGGCCTCCCAGAGCTCACGCACGGCTCCGAGCAGCCGCCGCCCCCGCACGCGGTGGAGCCCCGACGTACGCCGCCAGGGCTCGGTGCGGACGTACGGCGTGAAGCCGCGCAGCCAGTCGAACTCCTGCCGTGCCCACTCGTCCTTGCCCGACTCGTGCAGCTCGCGGGCCAGCACGTCGCGCAACTCGATCAGCAGCTCGACGTCCAGGGCGGCGTACTCGAGCCACGGCTGGGGGAGTGGCCGTGTCGACCAGTCCGCGGCCGAGTGCTCCTTCTTCATCCGGTAGCCGAGCAGCGTCTCCACGAGTGTGGCCAGCCCCACGCGCGGGTAGCCGAGCAGCCGACCCGCCAGCTCGGTGTCGAACAACGACGCCGGCGCGAGGCCGAGCTCGGTCAGGCAGGGCAGGTCCTGGGTCGCGGCGTGCAGGATCCACTCGGTGTCGGCCAGGGCCTCCTGCAGTGGTCGCAGGGAGTCGAAGCCGATCGGGTCGATCAGGAACGATCCGGCGCCCTCGCGTCGCAGCTGGACGAGGTAGGCCCGGGACGAGTAGCGGTAGCCCGAGGCGCGCTCGGCGTCGATGGCGACGGGGCCGTCGGCAGCCGCCAGCGCCCGGCAGGCCTCGTCCAGGGCGGGCGGGGTCTCGGTCAGGGGCGGCAGGCCGTCGCGGAGCTCCAGCAGCGGGTGCTGGGGGGCCGGCGCCGCCGGGGGCGCGCTCTGCTCTCCGTCGACGTCGGGAGGCACGCCAGGTTCCTCGCGCAGGACGTCATCCGAGTCAGGTGTCATGGGTCGTCAGTGACCGGACCCGCGCCGGCCACGACGACTGGGCATGGCGGTCACGCCCTCAGGGACCGGCGGCAGACCCGCCGCCGTACACAGTAGTTCGCCCCATGCCTCGATGTGCGCGGTGATCTCCAGTCGCTCGCCGGCCAGCTGCGGCGTCCAGGAGGCCCGGATCTCGATCTGGGCGGTGCCGGAGTCGTCCGACATCGCGCCGAAGCTGTCGGTCGCCACCCGGGTCACCGTGCCGGAGGCGGCGGCGTACTCCGCGCCGTGCGCGGCGAGCGCCTCGGTGAGCCACGACCACCCGACGTCCGCGAGCGCCGGGTCGGTGATCATCTCGAGGTCGATCTCGGCGCGGACGTAGGCCACGCACCGGTAGGTGCCGTCCCAGGAGTCGTTCCCGTCCGGGTCGTGGAGCAGGATGATCCGACCGGTGCTGAGGTCGTGGCCGTCGACCGTGACGTCGGCGCTGAGCGCCGCGGCGTACGGCGCGATGCGCTGAGGGGCGGGCATCGGCTCGGCCAGGACCTCGGGCCGCAACCGCGCCTCGTTCATGGCGCGAACCGCGGCGGCGAACTCCGGCGGCTCCGGCGGCGCACCGGAGCCGGGGCGTGCCTCGCTCCCGACAACCATGGGGTCACAGTAGGCCCCGTGACGCGGCGATGGGCGGCCACACACGCCGGGTGATGTCTCACCCGGAGCGGTCATTTGCGAGGATCTCGCCCATGACCGCTCCGCGCGACAGCGCCTTCCTGCGTGCCACCCGCGGGGAGCCGGTCGACCACACGCCGGTCTGGTACATGCGCCAGGCCGGGCGCTCGCTACCCGAGTACCTGAAGGTGCGGGAGGGCATCGGGATGCTCGAGTCCTGCATGAACCCCGACCTGGTCACCGAGATCACGCTCCAGCCCGTGCGCCGGTACGGCGTGGACGCGGCGATCCTCTTCTCCGACATCGTGCTGCCCCTGAAGGCGGTGGGGGTCGACCTCGACATCGAGCCGGGGGTCGGGCCGGTGGTCGCCGAGCCGGTGCGCACCCTGGCGGACGTCGCGGCGATCCCGGACCTCACGGCCGACCACGTCCCGTTCACCACCGAGGCCGTCCGGTCGCTGGTGCGTGAGCTGGGCGCCACGCCGCTGATCGGGTTCGCGGGCGCGCCCTTCACGGTGGCGTCGTACCTCGTGGAGGGTGGGCCGTCCAAGGACCACGCGCTCACCAAGGCGATGATGTTCGGCGCGCCGGACGTGTGGGACGCGCTGATGCGCAAGATCGCCGGCATCTCGGCGGCGTACCTCCGGGTGCAGATCGAGGCCGGCGCCGCGGCCGTCCAGCTCTTCGACTCCTGGGCCGGCGCGCTCACGCCGGAGGACTACCGGCGCTCGGTGATGCCGCACTCGGCGGCCGTGCTCGCCTCCGTGGCCGACCTCGGTGTCCCGCGCATCCACTTCGGCGTGGGCACCGGCAGCCTGCTGCCGCTGATGGCCGAGGCGGGGGCCGACGTCGTGGGCGTCGACTGGCGTACGCCGCTGGCCGAGGCGATCCCGCGGGTGGGCGACCGGGCCGTGCAGGGCAACCTCGACCCGACGCTCCTCTTCGCGCCGGCCGACGTGATGACGGCGCGGGCCGCCGAGATCATCGACACGGGTCGCGCCGCGAAGGGACACGTGTTCAACCTCGGGCACGGCGTCCTGCCGTCGACCGATCCCGACCAGCTCCGGCGTCTGACGGAGTTCGTGCAGGGCTACTGAGCGCTCGGCCGGCCCGCCGTCCGGTCCATGGCCCCGATCTCCTCGGCCGCGGCCTCGACCAGCTCCTCGATCTCGTCGAGCCCGCCCGCCGGTCCGCCCGCCAGCATCCGGTCGGTGCCGAGCAGCACCGCTCCGGGGAGCGGGTAGGCGTTGAGGCGCGTGAGGAGATAGGCGTCCGGGTCGCCGAGCAGGTCGTCGGCGATGGCCGGCCAGAGGTCGCGTGCCGCGGCCCACTCGGTACGTGACACCAGGTGCACGCGCACGGGGAGCAGCTGCGACTGCCACCCGGGCAGCCGCGCGGCGACCTCGGCCGCGTCCTCACGTGCCGGATCCCAGAAGACCAGCATCCGGGCAGCGGCATCGCTGAGCTTCCAGACCGGTCTCGGCCCGTCGGGTCCGTCGAGGACGCCGTACGGGATCGCCTGGGCGACGTAGGCGTCGTCGTCCTGGGCCGACGCCATCTTGTGCATGGGGAGCTTGCTCTCGCGCACGACGAACCCTGTCGTGACGACCGCGACGGCCACCATCACCAGCCACCACCACCCCACGTCGTCGAGTCCCCGGAGCCGGTCGACCACACCCTCGTGCCGGAACGAGTCGAGCCAGGCGACCAGGGCGAGCAGCACCAGGACGGTGTTGCGGATCGCGGTCTGCCGGGTGATCCAGCCGAGGCCGAGGCGCCCGAAGCAGCCGCAGGTCACGGGATACGGCAGGGCGAGGGCTCGCAGGACCACGACCAGGTAGAGCATGAAGAGCACGAGCGACAACGACGTCGCGAGGACGTACCAGCCCCCGGGGAGCAGGAGCAGGAGCGCGGCCACGACCAGCTCGCCGTACGGCAGCAGGCGGGGGGCACGCAGCGTGAGGAGCAGGCCGGGCAGGCCGAGCTTGGTGAACACCGACTCGGTGTCCTGGTAGGAGCGCAGCTTCGCCCCGGCGCTGACGACCAGGATCGCGACCAGGAGCAGCGGCGGCACGAGGAACGGCGCGCTGGGCACCGGCACAGGATAGGTGCCGGGCACCGCCCGGCGCCCGGCCTTCTCGTGGCCGGGTGGGAGAGTGTCGCCGTGGCCGACTCCAGACCCGACGCGGTGGTGGTCGGGGCCGGCGTCGCCGGCCTGACCGCCGCCCGCGACCTGGCTGCCGCAGGGCTGTCGGTCCTGGTCCTGGAGGGCTCCCCGGAGGTCGGCGGCAAGCTGCGGCTGGGTGCGGTGGCCGGCCTCGAGGTGGACGTCGGGGCCGAGTCGATGCTCGCGCGGCGCCCGGAGGGTGTCGGTCTGGCGGCCGAGCTGGGGATCGAGGTCGTGCACCCGGTCTCGGGCTCGTCGCAGCTGTGGACGCGGGGCGCGCTCCGCCCGCTTCCGCGCACAATGCTCGGCGTACCACTCGACCTGGACGCCCTGGCGGCGTCGGGCGTGCTCTCCGACGACGGCCTCGCCCGGGCCCGTCACGAGACGCCGGTGCCGCTGCCGGACACCGACGTCTCCGTCGCGGAGCTGCTCGGCGCGCGCCTCGGACCCGAGGTCGTCGACCGGCTCGCCGAGCCGTTGCTCGGCGGGGTGTACGCCGGACACGCGAGCAACCTCTCCTCCCGGGCGGCCATCCCCCAGATCGTGACCCTGCTCCGCGAGCACGGATCGCTGCTGGCCGCTGCGGCCGCGGTGCCGCCCGCCTCCGACGAGCCGGTGTTCGCCGGGATCCCGGGCGGGTTCGGCCGGCTACCCCGCATCCTGGCCACGGGACTCGACGTGCGGACCCAGGCGCCGGTGCGCGCGCTGGTGCGTACCGCGTCCGGCTTCCTGCTGACCGTCGGCTCGGCACGGACACCGCAGACGATCGAGACGGACCGGGTCGTGCTGGCGACGCAGGCGGCACCGACGTCCCGCCTGCTCGAGGACGTCGCGCCCGTGGGCTCGGCGGAGCTCGCGGCGATCGAGTACGCGTCGATGGCGATCGTCACGCTCGCCGTCCCCGAGCTCGAGGTCGGGGGCTCGTCGGGCTTCCTCGTGCCGGCGGTGGACGGCCGGCGGATCAAGGCGGCGACGTACTCCTTCGCCAAGTGGGGCTGGGTCGGCGCGCTGGGCGACGTCCGGATCCTGCGCGCCTCGATCGGCCGGCATCGCGAGGAGGCGTCGTTGCAGGCGACGGACGACGAGCTGGTTTCACGCGTGGTGAGCGACCTGTCCTTGGCGACCGGGCAGCCGGTCGAGCCGCTGGATGCGCACGTGCAGCGATGGGGCGGGGCCCTGCCGCAGTACGCCGTCGGGCACCTCGACCGGGTCGCGCGCATCCGGGCGGCCGTCGACGGGATCCCCGGCCTGGCGGTCTGCGGGGCGGCGTACGACGGGGTCGGGATCCCGGCGGTGATCGGCTCGGCCCGCCGGGCCGCCGCCACGGTGCTCGCGGCAGAATGAGGGCATGACCGAGCAGACCCGGGCGGCACGCACGCGAGAGATCAACCAAACCGTGCGGTACACCATGTGGTCGGTGTTCCGTCTCGATCGCCCGTTCGGGGAGGACGAGCGCGAGATCGAGGCCGCCGAGGTCACCGAGCTGTTCGAGAAGCTGGCCGCCGAGGACGTCGTCGTCCGCGGCACGTACGACGTGGCCGGCCTCCGCGCCGACGCCGACGTGATGGTCTGGTGGCACGCGCCGACGAGCGAGCAGCTCCAGTCGGCCTACCACCGGCTCCGCCACACGGCGTTCGGACGTCGCCTCGCGCCGGTCTGGTCCCAGATGGCGCTGCACCGCCCGGCGGAGTTCAACAAGAGCCACGTGCCGGCGTTCCTCGCCGACGAGGAGCCGAAGGCGCACGTGTGCGTCTACCCGTTCGTGCGCTCCTACGAGTGGTACCTCCTGGAGGACGCCGAGCGCCGCCGCCTCCTGGCCGAGCACGGACAGATGGCGCGCGAGTACCCCGACGTGCGCGCGAACACCGTCTCCAGCTTCGCGCTGGGCGACTACGAGTGGATCCTCGCCTTCGAGGGCGACGACCTCTCCCGCATCGTCGACCTGATGCGACACCTCCGTGGCTCCGAGACCCGGCGCCACGTCCGTCTCGAGATCCCCTTCTACACCGGCGCCCGCAGCACGGTGCCGGACCTCCTGGCTCGCCTGCCCTGACTCAGCGGTCAGCGGTGCTGTCGGCTGGGTTCTCGGCGGTGCTGTCGGCGGGCTCGAGGGTGAGGGAGACCGAGTTGATGCAGTAGCGGTCGCCGGTCGGGGTGCCGTAGCCGTCGGGGAAGACGTGCCCGAGGTGGGAGCCGCACGTGGCGCAGCGCACCTCGACCCGCTTCATGCCGTGCGAGGTGTCGTCGATGTACTCCACGGTGTCGGTGATCGGCTGGTAGAAGCTCGGCCAGCCGCAGCCGGAGTGGAACTTGGTGTCGGACTCGAACAGCTTCGCGCCGCACGCCTTGCAGGAGTAGACGCCCTTGGTCTCGGTGTCGGTGTACTCACCGACGAACGCCCGCTCCGTGCCGGCCTGGCGCAGCACGGCGTACTCCTCCGGCGAGAGCTCCTCACGCCACTGCTCGTCGGTCTTCTCCACCTGGTAGCCCATGCCCCCACGGTACCGAGCCGCACCAGCCCGATCACCCGGGTGCCGTGATGCGGTAGTCCCTGACGAAATGGTTGCGATCTCACGGTTTCGACGACCATTTCGTCAGGGACTACCCGGAAAGCGGCCCCGTTGTCCACAGGCGCTACTCGTCCTCGCGGGCCCAGACCCGTTGCGGACCGAGCGGGGTGTAGCCGGCGGCCAGCATGGCGTCCAGCTCCGGCGCCCACGCGTAGGCGGTGACGCCGGCGGCCGGGTGAAGCGCGGACACGACCCCCAACAACTCGGCCTGGTCGATCTCGAAGGAGTCCGCCGACCACGTGTTGGACAGGCCGACGACGTCGTGCCGGACGTCCCCGCGATGGACGACGACACCTCCGACCAGCGCGCCGCGCGAGTGCCGGCCGAGCACGGTGAACGCCGGGAGGTCGAGCACCGCCGGGAGCAGCACGTCGGTGTAGTCATGGGCCTCGTTCCACTCCGCCAGGAGAGCTGTGTCCTCGACGACGGTCCAACCCGGCGGGAGCTGAGCGGAGGGCTCGTCGAGAGAAGCGTGATGCACCCAGGTGGCATCGATCAGCTCGACATACCCGTGCGGCCGCAGGTCGAGGTCGCCGAACGAGTCGGCCACCGCACCAGGCGCGTCGACAGCGAGCACCCGGCCGACCTCCACCCCGGGCTCGGTGGTCTTGATCGCGGAGTGCCACGGAGGCGGTGACCCGAGCGCCCACCACAGCCCGGCGTCGGACTGCGTGGGGATGCCGTGGAGCCTGAAGATGTCGTCGTACCACGCCCGGCTGGCGTCGACGGCTGCCCGCAGTCGTGGGTCCACGACACCAGTCAACCGAAGGGCATGCGTCCGCGACGAGACCCTCGG
The DNA here is from genome assembly GCA_036270075.1 of Nocardioides sp. GTDB lineage: Bacteria > Actinomycetota > Actinomycetes > Propionibacteriales > Nocardioidaceae > Nocardioides. The sequence continues at coordinate 9,830 of DATBDF010000082.1, read as the reverse complement.
CGGCGGACGGCTAGCCTGGCCGCATGCCGAAGACGCCCGCAGCGGAGGTACAGGCAGGGGAGCGGACGGTGCGGGTGAGCAGCCCGGACCGGGTCATCTACGAGGCGACCGAGAAGACGCCCGAGGTCACCAAGCTGATGGTGGCCGAGTACTTCGCGAGGGTGGACGACGGGCTGATGCGTGCCCTGCGACACCGGCCGACCGCGCTCGAGCGCTGGACCTCCGGCGTCCGCCCGGGGATGAAGCTGGCCACGGGCGCGCAGGACCGCGACGCCGACGCGTTCTACCAGAAGCGGGTGCCGAAGGGGGCCCCCGACTACCTCGAGTCCGTCCAGGTCACCTTCCCCTCCGGGCGTACGGCGGACGAGATCTGCCCGACCGAGATCGCGGTCCCCGTCTGGTGCGCCCACATGGGCACCCTCACCTTCCATCCCTGGCCGGTACGCCGCGACGACGTCGACCGGCCGGACGAGCTGCGCATCGACCTCGACCCCCAGCCCGGGACGACGTTCGCGGACGTCGTGCGCGTCGCCCTGGTGGCCCGGGAGCTGCTCGAGGAGCTCGGCCTCCGCGGGTACCCGAAGACCAGCGGCAACCGCGGCGTCCACGTCTACGTCCGGATCGAGCCGCGCTGGGAGTTCGTCGACGTGCGGCACGCCGCGATCGGGTTCGGCCGTGAGCTGGAGGAGCGGGACGGCGGCGTCACGACCGCGTGGTGGAAGGAGGAGCGCGGGGAGCGGATCTTCGTGGACTACAACCAGAACAACCGCGACCGCACCATCGCGTCGGCGTACTCGCTGCGCCCGATCCCCGGCGCACCGGCCTCCACCCCGATGACCTGGGACGAGCTCCGCGACGTGACGGATCCCAGCGGCTACAACCTGTTCACCGTCCCGGAGCGGCTCGCCGACGGCGACCCCTGGGCGTCGATCGACGACGAGCACTACTCGCTCGAGCCGCTCCTGCAGCTCTTCGAGGAGCAGGGGTCCGTGGAGCTGAACTATCCGCCGGACTACCCGAAGATGCCCGGCGAGCCGCCCCGCGTGCAGCCGAGCAAGAAGGTCGCGGCCCATTGGGACGAGCACGGCAACCGCATCGCCGACTGAGCTCGGACTCTCCCGGAGCGCTCGTCCCGGCTACTAGGGTCGGACCATGGCATCGCTCCGGTCCGTGGTGACGGGTCGCCCGGTGGTCTCGGTGGCGATGGCGACGTACAACGGCGAGCGGTACCTGCCCGAGATGCTCGAGAGCCTGGCGGCGCAGACCCGGACGCCCGACGAGCTCGTCGTTCGCGACGACGCGTCCGAGGACGGCACCGTGGGGATCCTGCACGCGTTCGCGCGACGGGTGCCCTTCCGGGTCGAGGTCATCGCCGGCGGACCCAGGCTCGGGTACGCCCAGAACTTCGTGGCAGCCGCCAGCGCCTGCCGGGGGAGCGTGATCTTCTTCGCCGACCAGGACGACGTGTGGCGGCCGCCCAAGCTCGCCACCGTTGCCCAGCACGTCCGCCGGCGCAAGCCGCAGGCTGTCTTCCACGACTTCGCCCTGATCGACGAGCGCGGAGATCGGTTCGCCGACTCGTTCTACGACGTGCTCGCGGAACGCGGCATCGCCGCGGCTGCGGCGCTCAAGGGGTGCAGCATGGCGGTCACCCGCAGCTTCGTGGACACCTGGGGATGGCCGCCCGCAGGTTCGCGCGTCTCGCACGACTTCTGGGTGGCGCTGCTGGCGACGGCGTTCGGCCAGCGTCGCAACCTCCGCGAGCCTTTGATCGACCATCGGCTCCACGGCGGCAACGCCTCCGGCTGGATCCCCGACGCGGCGTCGCGAGAGTTCACCGCGCCCGGCGACGACTCGGGGCCCGTCCGCCTGCTCATCGACCTGGTGATGAAGCCGCCCCGGCTCAAGACCCGCACCCGAGCCTTCCTCGACGTGCTCGCCGAGCGTGGGGACGACGTCGACCCGGTCAGGGCCAAGCGACTGCGGCGCATGCTGAGGACGAACCGGCGCCGTCACCGCGCCCGGGAAGGTGCCGCCTCCTAGCCATCCTCCGGAGGCCGGTTGCGCGTCTCCCGGGTCCAGGCCGGAACGCCGGGCTTGACCGGGTGGTAGAGCAGCCCGGCGCGAGGGAACGACCCTGGATCCTCGTGGAAGTAGTCGTGGCGCACCGGACGGAAGCCGAAGGTGAGGTCCGGCGGACGACCCCGCGGCGACTTCCCGACGTACACCGAGCGCTCGCGGCCGGGCGGGACGAACGACCCCTCGCCGCCGAGGTCCTCGAGGCGGAGTCCCGCCTCGCGCGCGATCGTGGGCAGGGTGAACTCGTAGTGGCCCTGCCACCGCGGGTCGGCCATCGCCTCGGCGTACGCCGCCAGCACGGGGCGGGTGAGCCGGAGCAGCGGGTTGAGGGACCGCACCCAGCGCTCCGGAGGTACGTCGGATGGCGCGGCGGCGCTGCGCCACCACCGCCACCTCGGCTGCTCGTGCCGGGCCATCAGCGTCGTGGTCAGCACGTCCGCGTCACGGTCCGCGACCCGGGAGAACAGCTCGCCCCATCGCCCGGCGTAGTCGACGTCGTACTCGCACACCCAGAGCCGGTCGGCCGCCAGGCCGCCGAGCACCGGGACCAGGAGCGTGTCCAGGTACCCACCCTGGACGCCGCCGTGCTCGGCCATGGCGCGGTACCGAAGGGGTAGCACCTGCTCGGGGTCGGGATAGGGGAAGGGAGCCTCGGGGCGTGGGAACGGGTCGTGGCTCAGCACGAAGTGCCACGTGATCAGCGACCCGGTCTCCTCCACCAGCCGGTCGTAGTGCCGCCGGATCCGCGGCTGGTCATGGTGGGTCAGGAAGATGCCGGCCTCGGTCACAGGCCGGTGACGCCCTCGCCCTCGCCGGCCTGCTCGTCGAAGTTCTCGTGCTCGAGGAGATGGAGCACCGGTACGCCGATCTTGCGTCGAGCGCGTGAGGTCCAATCGACGTGGAAGAACTCCGAGACCACGTGCGACCCGGTCAGGATGATCGCCTCGCGGGCATCCAGCTTCGCGACAGCGTTCGACAGGTCGTCGATCGGGTCCTCGTCGGTGATGATCCCGTCGGCGGTCGCGCCCGCCTTGCGCAGCGCGGCCAGCGTGGCCTCCAGGTCGTGCGACGACTGGCGCTCGCTCTCCTCGCGGACGGTCTCGACGGTGTCCGGGTCCAGCGGCATCCGGCTCACGCCGATCGCGTCGTTGTTCACCGCCCCCATCGCCGCCTCGATGCGTGCGGCTGCGTCCTCCACGGGGAACAGCACGTGGTAGTGCACGTCGAAGTCGGCACCGAGACCGTCGTGCAGCGACCGCACCTGCGCGGCATCGGCATCGGTCAGTGGCTGCTCGACCAGGAGGACGACGGTGTAGGTCTCGCTCATCTCGGCTCCCCATGCTCGACAACCGGGTGCCGGAAGCCTAGCCCCCGGGCTTCGCGCCGAGCACGTCGGTGAGGTCGTAGGAGACCGGTTCCTCGAGCTGGTCGTAGCCACAGCTCTCCGGGTCGCGGTCGGTCCGCCACCGACGGAACTGAGCGGTGTGGCGGAACCGGCGCCCCTCCATGTGGTCGTAGGCGACCTCGATCACGAGATCGGGGCGCAGCGGCGTGAAGCTGAGGTCCTTGCCCTGGCTCCACCGGCTCTGGGTGCCCGGGACGCGGTCGGGGTTGGCGGTCAGGAACTCCGCCCAGTGCCCCCAGGGATGCTCCTCGATCGGGACGACGAGCGGCTGGAGCTGCTCGATCAGCTCGGCCCGCCTGGACTCGGTGAAGCTGGCACTCACCCCGACGTGCTGCAGGTGAGCCGTGCCGTCGACCTCGTCGTACAGGCCGAGCAGCAGGCTGCCCAGCAGCGGGCGCTCGGGGGTGCTGGTCTTGTGCTCGCGGTACCCCGCGACGACGACGTCGGCGGTGCGCTCGTGCTTGATCTTCAGCATCGTCCGCGCGTTCTCGACGTACGGCGCGCCCAACGGCTTCGCGACGACCCCGTCGAGACCGGCGCCCTCGAACTGGTGGAACCACTCCTCGGCACGCTCCGGATCGGTCGTCGTCGCGGTCAGGAAGCACGGACCGTCGACCCCCTCGAGCGCCCCCTCCAGCGCCGCCCGGCGCTCGGCGAACGGCCGGTCGACGTACGACGTGTCGTCGAGGGCGAGGAGGTCGAACGCCACGAAGCCCGCCGGGGTCTTCTCGGCGAGCATGTCGATCCGGCTCCTGGCGGGGTGGATGCGCTCCTGCAAGGTCTCGAACTCGAGGCGGTCGACGCCGTCCTCGCCGCGCAGCGCCACGAAGATCTCGCCGTCGAGCACGCACCTGGCCGGCAGCTGCTCCTGCATGGCGGTGACGACCTCGGGGAAGTAGCGCGTCAAGGTCTTGGTGTTGCGGCTCGCCAGCTCGACCTCGTCGCCGTCCTTGAACACCAGGCAGCGGAAGCCGTCCCACTTGGGTTCGAAGCTCAGACCGACGATGTCGCCGACGACGTGCCTGGCCGGATCGGGGATCCCCTTGACGCTCTTGGCCAGCATCGGTCGCACCGGTGGCATCACGGGCAGGTCCATGACTCGACCCTAGCCGCGGACGACGCAGCACGGCCGCGCGTGGGGAGGGGGTCCAGCGAGCCCGCGTGCATCGGGTGAGCTCACCGGGTAGGAGTCGAACCTACGTCGCTAGTCCTGATTCAAAGTCAGGCGGGCCCTGCCGACAGACCAACCGGGGAATGTGGGAAAGGCTAAGGCCCGCCCGGCGGGGCAGCACCTCGGCCCGGCAGACCAACCGGGGAAGGTGGGCAAGGCTGAGGCCCCGCCTGGCCGTGCATCACGCTGACACCGCGCGCGAAGCCGCCCCCGAGCCCACCCCGACCACGAGGATCAGCCGCTCGGACGATGTCCGGGGGCCCGAGGTCGGGGACTACGTTGGACCCATGGCGAGCGACCTCACCGTGATCGTGCTGGCGGCGGGTGGTGGTACCCGCATGAAGTCGAAGACGGCCAAGGTCCTCCACGAGATCGGCGGGCGATCGATGGTCGGTCACGTGCTCGCTGCGGTCGGGGCGCTCGAGCCGACGCGGGTCGTCGCCGTCGTCGGGCACCAGCGCGACCAGGTGGGCCCGCACATCCAGTCGCTGATGCCCGATGCGGTCCTGGCGGTGCAGGACGACCAGCAAGGGACCGGCGACGCCGTCCGGATCGCGGTCGAGGCGGCGGGGACGACGAGCGGCACCGTGCTGGTGGCCGCCGGCGACACCCCGCTGCTCCGCGGCGAGAGCCTCCGCTGGTTCGCCGAGGAGCACGAGGCTGCGCAGAGCGCGGTCAGCGTCCTCAGCGGCATCGTCGACGACCCGTACGGCTACGGCCGTGTTGTGCGCAACGACGAGGGCGACGTCGTCGCGCTCGTCGAGGAGAAGGACGCGACCGCCGACCAGCGCGGCATCCACGAGATCAGCTCCGGGATCCTCGCCTTCGACGCGGAGTTCCTCGTCGAGGCGCTGCCGCGGATCGGGAACGACAACGCCAAGGGCGAGTACTACCTCACCGACACCGTCGGGCTGGCCCGCGACGGCGGCCTCACGGTCGGGGCGTTCCCGATCGACGACTGGATGCAGACCGAGGGTGCCAACGACCGCGTCCAGCTGGCGCACCTCGGACGCGAGCTGAACCGCCGGATCGTCGAGCAGTGGATGCGCGACGGCGTCACCGTCATGGATCCGGCGACGACCTGGATCGAGGCCGACGTCAAGCTGGCTCCCGACGTGATCCTGCTGCCCGGCACGCACCTGCTGGGTGCGACCGTGGTGGGCGAGGACGCCGTGATCGGTCCCGACACCTCGCTGAAGGACTGCGAGATCGGGGTGGGGGCGCGGGTCGTCCGGGCGCACGGCGAGCTGGCGGTGATCGGCGACGGCGCCAACGTCGGGCCCTTCGCGTACCTCCGGCCCGGCACCGAGCTCGACACCGGCGGCAAGATCGGCGCCTTCGTCGAGACCAAGAACTCCCACATCGGTGCCGGGTCCAAGGTGCCGCACCTGTCGTACGTCGGCGACACGGACATCGGTGAGGGCACGAACATCGGCGCCGGTACGGTCTTCGCCAACTACGACGGCTTCCACAAACACCGCACGATCGTCGGCAAGGGTGCCAAGACCGGTGCCAACAACACCTTCATCGCGCCGGTGACGGTCGGCGACGGCGCGATGACCGGCGGCGGTGCCGTCGTACGCCGAGACGTGCCGCCCGGTGCCCTGGCCGTCTCGGGTGGGCCGCAGCGCAACCTCGACCGCCGGATGCCCCGCGATCCCGAGTCGACCTCCGTCGGAGAGCCGACCGGGGATGAGGGAGAATCCTGACCCGTGAGCTCCAAGACGAAGAGGACCACCAAGAAGCACCTGATGGTCTTCTCCGGACGGGCTCACCCGGCGCTGTCCGAGGAGGTCGTCACCGGGCTGGGGATCGAGCTCGTGCCGACCCAGGCCTACGAGTTCGCCAACTCCGAGACCTACGTCCGCTACGAGGAGTCCGTGCGCGGGTCCGACGCCTTCGTGATCCAGAGCCACACGGCGCCGATCAACGAGTGGTTGATGGAGCACCTGATCATGGTCGACGCGCTCAAGCGCGCCAGCGCGAAGCGGATCACCGTGGTCATGCCGTTCTACGGCTACGCCCGGCAGGACAAGAAGCACCGTGGGCGTGAGCCGATCTCCGCGCGGTTGGTCGCCGACCTGTTCAAGACCGCCGGCGCGGACCGCCTGATCACCGTCGACCTGCACGCCGACCAGATCCAGGGGTTCTTCGACGGCCCGGTGGACCACCTGTTCGCGCTGCCGATCCTCGCGTCGTACGTCAAGGAGAAGTACGGCGGTCAGGACCTGTCCGTGGTGAGCCCGGACGCCGGCCGGATCAAGGTCGCCGAACGCTGGTCGTCGCGGCTCGACGGCGCGCCCCTGGCATTCATCCATAAGTCACGCCGCATCGACCGACCCAACGAGACGGTGGCCAACCGCGTCGTCGGCGACGTTCGCGGCCGGATCTGCGTGCTGGTCGACGACATGATCGACACCGGCGGCACGGTCGTGCACGCGGCGGAGGCGCTCGCGCGCGACGGTGCCGCGGGGGTCGTGATCGCGGCGACCCATCCGATCCTCTCCGGCCCGGCGGTCGACCGGCTGAAGAACAGTGCCGTCACCGAGATCGTCGTCACGAACACGCTGCCGATCCCCGACGACAAGCGCTTCGACAAGCTGACCTGCCTGTCGATCGCCCCGTTGCTCTCGCAGGCCATCAAGGAGGTCTTCGAGGACGGGTCGGTCACCAAGATGTTCGACGGGCAGGCGTAAGCGAGCAGGCGGGTCCGAGGGACGAGGGCACGCGAGCGAGTCGAAATCCGGTGACGGTGCCTACGGTGCCGAGGGCCTATCCAGCCCGTCTGGCGCGCAGCGCGACGTCGTAGTCGTCGACCGTGTCGCGCCAGCCGCGCTGGAGGACGGTGTTGTCGGTCCGGCCGGCCGCGGCTTCGAGGTCGTCGCGGAAGTGCTCGAACCGCGACAGGGCCATCGGGAGGTGCGGCGCGGCGTCGGCCACCTCGGCCGCGAACGCCTGGCCTCGCCCGGCGATCCGCGGGGCGTCCTCGAGGTAGCGGTCGAGGTAGGGCTCGACCAGCTCCTCCTGGCCGGTCGACCACAGCCCGGCGACGATCGCGCCGAAGTCGCGGTTGGACACGTGGGGGTCGACGATCTGCTGCCACGCCTCCGCCTTGGCCTGCGCCAGCGGCCGGCTCGCGCGGGCCGCCAGCGCCGACTGGTGACCGCTCGACGAGCGGTCGGCTGCAGCCTCGCGGTCGATCAGCGCATCACCCTCGGCATCCAGCTCGACGAGACGGCGTACGGCGAGCCAGCGGGTGTCGCGATCGATCTCGAGCCCGGCCCGCGCCTCCCCGGCGTCCAGCCACCGGCGCAGCAGGGGCACGTCGTCCGAGGTCATCGCCACCCGCCGCATGGCGGCGAGACCGCGGTCGCGGTCTCCGGCCGCCAGCGCCTCGGTGCACACCTCGGCGATGACGCGCTCGCCGGCGGGCAGGTCCTCGGGATCGGTCCAGAGGCGGAGCACCAGACTGGTGAGGCGACGGAGCACCCCGTCGAACACCACCGGATCGGGCTCGTGGGCCAGGTGACCCCGCACCAGCGTCATCAGCTCCGTCGCGGGCATCGCGCCGTGTCGGACGCGCGTGATCGCGTTGGTCCAGGTGACCGCGCGGAGCAGGGGGTCGGACAGCGACGACAGGTCGTCGACGACCCGCTGCCACGAGAGCTCGTCGAGCAGCACCGCGGCGTACGCCTCGTCCTTGGCGTTCGGCAGGACCGCCGCGCCCACGAGCTCGTCGAGCACCAGCGGCTCGGCGCCGAGGTCGATCACGCGGCTGTGGGCCCTGCCGTCACCGTTGACCGAGGCGAGCGTGAACCGGTGAGGTCGCGAGCCGTCACGCTCGAGCCGGGGTACGTCGCCGTCGCGGGTGACCCGGATCGTGTCGAAGCCCGTCGTCCGCAGGTACGCCTGGGCCCAGCCGCGGACGTCGCGGTCGGTCACCGAGTCGAGCGCCTCGAGGTAGTCGGCGAGCTCGGCGTTGCCGAAGCGGTGGCGGGTCAGGTAGCGGTTGGTGCCGGCGAGGAACGTCTCCCAGCCCAGCCAGGTGACCAGCTGGCGCAGCACCGACGCGCCCTTGGCGTAGGTGATCATGTCGAAGTTGGTGAACGCCGTGTCGACGTCGACGAGGTGCTCGGCGTCCTCGGCGATCGGGTGCGTGGAGCGCCGGCTGTCGGCGGTGTACCCGGTGGGCTTGCGGTTGAGGGAGAAGTCCGGCCAGGAGCCGAGCACGCCGATCTCGTGCGCCACGTGGTAGCCCATGAAGTCCGCGAAGGACTCGTTGAGCCAGGTGTCCTGCCACCACTTCATGGTCACCAGGTCGCCGAACCACATGTGCGCCATCTCGTGCGCGATCACCGTCGCCCGGTCCACCAGCGCTCCCGCGTCGGGCTCGTTGCGCGGCACGTACTCGTCTCGGAACGTGACGCAGCCGGCGGTCTCCAGCGCTCCCCAGTTGTGACCCGGCTGCATCACCTGGTCGTAGGAGTCGAACGGGTACGGCTCGTCGAAGGCCTCGGTGTAGAAGTCGAAGCACGCTTCGGTGACCCGCTTCATGTCCTCGAAGTCGCGGTCCAGCTCGCGGCTCAGGGAGCTGCGGATGTGCCAGCCGAACGGGAGCCCGGCGTGCTCCCAGGTGCGGGAGTGCCAGGGGCCGGCGCACACCACGAACAGGTACGTCGAGATCGGCGGCGTCGTGGAGAACGTCCTGACATCGCCGTCACGACCGGTCTCGCGGCCGTTGGCGACCACCGTCCACTCGGCCGGTGCCGCGACCGTGAGGGAGATCGGCGCCTTCAGGTCGGGCTGGTCGAAGCAGGCGAAGACCTTCCGGGCGATGTCCATGCCGAGCAGGGCCGACACGTAGGTCTCGTCGTCGGCGGGGTCGGTGAACGTGTGCATGCCGTCGCCGTCGTTGATGTAGGGGATGCGTGCCTCCACCACGACCTCGTTGCGCGGCTCCAGGTCGTGCAGTGAGAGCCGTTGGCCGTCGTACGCCGGGCTCTCGACGGGAGTGTCGTTGACCCTGACCCGCAGGTCGGTGGCATCGGACAGCTCCAGGAACGTCGTCGCGGTCGGGTCGGCGATGGAGAAGGTGACGGTCGTGCGGCACGCGAACGCCTCGCGGGACCTCAGGTCCAGCTCGACGCGGTAGGCGACGTCGGAGACCTGGGCTGC